>JANOBS010000161.1:0-5336 GCA_031411755.1 Luteolibacter sp.
AAGGTCGGCTACGACGAGTCCGGCAAGCTCCTCGCGGCGGACGTCTTCCTCGTCTCCGATGGCGGCTGGTCGCTCGATCTTTCCCAGCCGGTCACGGATCGCGCGCTGTTCCATCTCGACAACGCCTACTTCATTCCACACGTCCGCTTTGAAGGTCGCGTGGCGAAAACCCACGTCACCTCGCAGACCGCGTTCCGTGGATTCGGTGGACCGCAGGGGATGCTGGTGATCGAGGAAATCATTGGCCGCATTGCTTTAAAACTTGGTCTTCCTCCCGAGGAAATCCGCGCGCGGAACTTCTACCACGGCAGCGGCGAGACCAACACCACCCACTACGGCGAGGACATCGGCGACAACCGCCTCGCCCGGATCTGGAGCGAACTACTGGAGTCCTCGGACTTCGTTTCGCGCAGGCAGTCGATTCGCGAATGGAACCTCGCGCATCCATCGAGGAAACGCGGGCTCGCGATCACTCCGGTGAAGTTCGGCATCAGCTTCACGCTCACCCACTACAACCACGCCGGCGCGCTGGTGCTCATCTACGCCGACGGCAGCGTGCAGGTGAACCACGGCGGCACGGAAATGGGGCAGGGGCTGCACACCAAGATCCTCGGAGTGGCGATGCGTGAACTCGGCCTGCCCGCCGAGTCGATTCGACTGATGCACACCCGCACCGACAAAGTGCCGAACACCTCCGCCACCGCCGCGAGTTCCGGGTCTGATCTCAACGGCATGGCGGTGGCCGATGCCTGTCGCCAGCTTCGTGAGCGACTCGCCCCGCTGGCAGCGGAACGTCTTGGCTGCGCGAAAGAGGAGATTCGCTTTGCCGATGGTCGCGTCACCGGACTGGAAGGTCTCGGAATGAGTTTCGCCGAACACGCCAACCTCGCCTACACGCGACGCCTCCAGCTTTCCGCCGTCGGGTTCTACGCAACTCCGGATCTGAAGTGGGACTGGAACCTCGGCAAGGGCCGGCCCTTCCACTACTTCGCTTTCGGAGCCGCCGTCAGTGAAGTCGAGATCGATGGTCACACCGGCATGAGCGCCGTGCGTCGGGTCGATATCCTCCACGATGTCGGCAATTCCCTCAACGCGTCGCTCGACCGAGGCCAGATCGAAGGCGCCTTTGTCCAAGGCATGGGCTGGCTCACCTGCGAGGAATTGAAGTGGAATGACCAGGGCACGCTCCTCACCCACAGCGCCAGCACTTACGCCATCCCCGCCATTAGTGACGCGCCGAAAGACTTCCGGGTCCATCTCCTCTCCAACGCCGCCCAGGAAAAAACCATCCACGGCAGCAAAGCCGTCGGCGAACCGCCCCTCATGCTTGCCATTTCGGTCCGCGAAGCCATCCGCGACGCCGTCTCGGCGTTCGGGAAAGAAGGGGACTTCGACCTCCCGTCCCCGAGCACGGGGGAAGGAGTTTTGATGTCCCTCAAGTCTCTCGTTGTTTGAGCAAGTCCCGAGCCTGGAGCAGTTGCCCCGAGATGCTGATGGCGATTTCGTGGGGGTCGTTGCTGCCGATGGGGAGGCCGAGGGGGCAGATGAGTTTCTCCAGGCGCTCGGCGGGGATGTTGCCTTCCTTGAGTTCACGGAGGAGGACGGCGCGTTTGGATTGGCTGCCGATGACTCCGAGGAAGGGGACCAGGGTTTCGCGTTGGAGGACGTCGCGCAGGACCGGGAAGTCGGAGGCGTGGCCTTTGGTGATGGAGAGGACGAACGAACGATCACCGATCAGGCTGACGCCGTCCTCGAATTCGGAAACGTAATGGGCTGTTAGATTGGAGGCGCTGGGAAGTTTTTCCAGCCACTCCGGTCGGGTGTCGATGCAGTCGATCCGGCAGGCGAGGGGGAGGAGGACGCGGATGAGGGCTTGGACGACATGACCGGCTCCGAAGATGACGAGGTGCCAGGGCGGAGTGGCGGTGACCTTTTCGAAGAGCAGGTTCATTTCCCCGCCGCAGGTCATGTGGATGTCGCGCTGGAGGTTCCAGCGATGGACGACGGTGGCCGGGCCAGAGTCGAGCAGGCTTGCGGCTTCGGCGAGGACACGGGCCTCGATTTTTCCGCCGCCGACGGTGCCGGAGTGGAGGCCCTCGGCGGTGGCGATGAGCTTGGAGCCGACGTCGGCAGGGACACTGCCGCGGGCCTCGATGACGGTGACCACGACGGCGTCCCGTCCCTCGCGATGCAGGCGGGCGATTTCCTCCCAGAGGTTCGTGGCTTGAAAGTGGTCCTGCATCTGCTTCCCTCTAACCGGGATGGCGGATCTTTCCAATCTGAATGCACTGACAACTGCGGACTTCGTGGGACTGCTTGGCGGAGTCTATGAGCATTCGCCCTGGGTGGCAGAGGCGGTGGCGGGGATGCGACCGTTTGGGGATCGCGCGGATCTGATCGCGGCGATGCGGTCGGTGGTGGAAGAAGCGTCGGATGAACAGAAGCTCACCTTGATCCGAGCTCATCCCGATCTCGCAGGAAAACTGGCTCGGGTCGGCGGACTGACGGATGAATCAAAGCGCGAGCAGTCTGGGCTGGGCCTGGATCGATTGAGCGACGCGGAGTTCGAGGCGTTCACGGAGTTCAATGAGCGCTATCGGGAACGCTTCGGCTTTCCCTTCATCATCTGCGCGCGTCTAACGACGAAGCAGGGGGTGCTGGATGCATTCGCGATACGGATCGGCCAAATGTCTGAGGAGGAAATGCGGACGGCGCTCCAGGAGATCCATCACATCGCGAGATTGCGGATGGTGGATTTGGTGGAGTGAAACCTTGGACTGCGGTGGCAAACGCAGAGCGACACCGCTTTCAGATGCGGATAGAGTGCCCATCCCTCGACTGAAAACCAATCCGTCTCCAGCCACCGAACTTCCCTCGCTTGGTCGCGTGAAAGACGGACTGATCTCACCGCAGCGTCCGATCGCCGGTCCCGCATGCCAAAGCGGCGTGGTGTTTCACTTCCCGTTGCTCCAAGGTGGCTGACTGTGCCGCCACGGTTAGAACTTGCTCACACCGGTGAGGACCACGCGAACGTCGCCGATGAAGACGTCGGCGCGGATTTCCAGTGGGATGCGCTCCTTGTCGTCGCTGAGCCAGAGGGTGGCTTTTTTCAGCTTCTTGTAGGGCAAGAGAGTCATCGTGGCGGGATCGATCTTCTGCATCGAGATGTCATGCGGATCGCGTTGCGGCCTTCGTGGACCTCGCGGCCTTCGACGTAGGCTTTCACCAGATGCGGGCTTTCACCTGGCTGCACGACGAAGGCGAGGGTCACGCCGTTGTCGAGGGTCTGGCTGCGCACGAAGAGCATCGAGGAGAAGATGTCGTGGACAGGAGCGTATCCGAACTTGTTGGTGTTGCTGTATTCCAGCCCGCTGGCGGAGATGTGGGTGGTCTGGGTGCAGGCCACGCTGCTGCCGTTGTAATTCACCGAATGGGTCACACGGCGGTCATCGAGATCCTCGACCGTGTGGAAAAGGCGAGGCCGCAGGGTAGAGGGATCGAGCTCCGACCAGAAACCGTGAGAGTAGGTGTAAAGGGAAGCGGCCGCGCCGAGACTCTTTCCGCTGGAGCTGACGATGTAGCAGCCAGACTTCGCGTTGGCGGGATTTCCGAATTCGAGGTGGATCTCGCCGGCATCGAGCAAGCCTTTCCAACTGGCCTTGTAGTCGAGCCTGCATGGGGCAAGCCGTGGCTGCGGTCCGAGCTTCGCAGTGGTGAGGATGGACTCCCAAGCCGGGGCGGCGGAGAGGGGGCTGGCGCTTGCGATCCCCAAGGCGACGACAACAGCAAAGTGACGCATGCCGGGACGATGCCCGATTCCATGCGGATCACAATCTGGATTTCCGGGCACGAAAAAGCCGCCTCCTGGTGGGGAAGCGGCTTTTCGAGAAGGCGTGAGTTCTTACGCGAGGATCTGATCGAGCACGTAGGGGAGGATGCCGCCGGCGACGTAGTAGTCGACTTCCGCCGGGGTATCGAGACGGACCTTGAGCGGGATCTCGAAGCTGCTGCCACCGCTGTGGACGACGAGGGTGGCGGTCTGCATCGGCTTCAGCTCACCGTCGATGCCGGTGATGTCGAAGGTGGCGTCGGTGAGGGACTTGATCTTGTCGTAGTCGGCGGCGTCGGCGAAGTTGAGTGGAAGCACGCCCATGCCGATGAGGTTGGAGCGGTGGATGCGCTCGAAGGACTTCGTCACCACGGCGCGGACGCCGAGGAGGCGGGTGCCCTTGGCGGCCCAGTCGCGGCTGGAGCCCATGCCGTAGTCCTCGCCACCGATGATGACGAGGTTGGTGCCTTCCGCCTGATAGGCGATCGAGGCGTCGTAGATAAACGTGGGCGTTCCAACGGTGGAGGTGATCTCGGTGTCCGGTGGGGAGACGTCCTGCTTGCCGAAGTAAAGCGTGTAGCCGCCTTCGATGCCGGGGCACATCTGGTTCTTGATCCGGACGTTGGCGAAGGTGCCGCGGGTCATGACGCGGTCGTTGCCACGACGTGCGCCGTAGGAGTTGAATTCGGCTTTCGGCACGCCCTTTTCAAGGAGGTGCTTGCCGGCGGGAGTGGTCGGCTTGATGGCACCGGCAGGTGAGATGTGGTCGGTGGTGACCGAGTCGCCGAAGATGCCAAGCGCGCGGGCGTTGGTGATATTTCCGAGGACGGTGGCTCCGGTTTCGAAGAAAGGAGGCGACTGGATGTAGGTCGATTCGAGGTCCCAGGCGTAGGTGGCGCCGGTCGAACTGGCGACCTGTGCCCACTTCGGATTCGCGGAGTCGAGGTCGCCGTAGAGGGTCTGGTAAACGGCGGGCTTCAGCGCGGCGGAAAGCTCGGCCTTGATCTCGGCCTGGGTTGGCCAGACGTCCTTGAGGAAGACCGGATCGCCATTGGTGTCGTTGCCGATCGGCTCGGTGGTGAGATCGATGTCGACCCGACCGGCGAGGGCGTAGGCGACAACGAGCGGCGGGCTCATCAGGAAGTTGGCCTTGATGGAACCGTGGACGCGGGCTTCGAAGTTGCGGTTGCCGGAAAGGACCGAGGCACAGACGAGGTCGCCTTCCTTGATCGCGCCTTCGATGGCGGGATGCAGCGGGCCGGAGTTGCCGATGCAGGTGGTGCAGCCGTAGCCGACGGTTTCGAAGCCGAGGGCGTCGAGTTCTTTCTGGAGATCGGTGGCGTTGAGGTAATCGGTGACCACGCGCGAACCTGGGGCGAGCGAGGTCTTCACATAGGCCGGAACTTTCAAGCCGAGCGCGTTCGCTTTCTTCGCGAGCAGCGCGGAGGCGAGCATGACGCTCGGGATGCTGGAGTTGGTGCAGCTCGTGAAGGAGGAGATCAGGACC
>JANOBS010000162.1:0-7702 GCA_031411755.1 Luteolibacter sp.
TCAACAACGGGGCCGCCAACTACTCGGCCTCCTTCACGCTCGTTCCAGAGCCTTCGGCCGCCGTCCTCGGATCCATCGGCCTGCTCGCCCTGCTGCGCCGCCGCCGCTGATTGCCCTGTCCTTTCCAGCCCGGTCGGTCCATCCGCCCGGGCTTTTTCGTGCCCACCCGGCAAGTTCGACATTCGGACGTTGTCAACCCGGCGGGCTTGACCTAACCCTCCCCGCGCCATGCTCAAAGCCGGAATCGTCGGACTGCCCAATGTCGGAAAGTCCACCCTCTTCAATGCCGTCACCCGTTCCCGCAAGGCGGAAGCGGCCAACTATCCCTTCTGCACCATCGATCCCAATATCGGTATCGTCGTGGTTCCAGATGCCCGCTTGGCGGTTCTTTCGAAACTCTCCGGCTCCCACAAGCTCGTCCCCACCGCCATCGAGTTCGTCGACATCGCCGGCCTCGTCAAGGGTGCGTCCGAAGGCGCCGGCCTCGGCAACCAGTTCCTCGCCACCATCCGCGAGACCGACGCCATCGTCCAGGTCGTCCGCTGCTTCGAGAACGACGACATCATTCACGAACTCGGCACCGTCGATCCGATCCGCGACATCGAGATCATCAACGCCGAGTTGATCCTCGCCGACATCGCCGCTCTCGAGAAGCGCCGCTCGTCGCGCGAAAAGAAGGCCAAGAGCGGCGACAAGGAATCGAAGAAGGAAGTTGAACTCATTGACGTCCTCCTCCCCCACCTCAACGAGGGCAACCCGGCGCTGACGATGAAATTCGCCGACGAGGACATGCCCTTCGTGAAGGAGTTCTTCCTGCTTTCCTCCAAGAAGACCATCTACGCCTGCAACGTCGCCGAAGACGAACTCGGTGGCGCGATCGACAATCCCGACTCGCATGAAATGGTCGCCCGCGTCCGCAAGTTCGCCGCCGAGCATTCCGGAGCCGAGGCGGTCGTGATCTCCGCCCGCATCGAGGAGGAACTCATCGACCTCGATCCCGCTGAAGCCACCGAATTCCTCAAGGACATGGGCGTTTCCGACTCCGGCGTCTCCGCCCTCATCCGCGGCGTCTATCATCTCCTCGGCCTGCGCACCTACCTCACCACCGGCGTGCAGGAAACCCGCGCATGGACCATTTACGAGGGCGACAAGGCCCCCGCCGCCGCCGGTGTCATCCACACCGACTTCGAACGCGGCTTCATCGCGGCGGAAGTCGTCCACTACGACGACCTCGTCGAACTCGGCTCGAAGCACGCCGCCAAGGAAAAGGGCAAGCTCCGCATCGAAGGCAAGGAATACATCGTCAAGGACGGCGACGTCATCGAGTTCCGCTTCAACGTGAGCAAGTAAGGGGGAGAAAGCACGAAATTCTAAGCACGAAATCCGAAACGGAAGAGAAATTCGGAGGCTCTTCCAATTTTCGGATTTCAAATTTCGTGCTTCGAATTTTCTTCTCTCCACCATGATCGAAGCCCCTTTCCTCGCTGACTCTCCAGCCCGGCTGATTGCGTTCATCCATGTCACGATCCCTCGTGAACGGATCCGCGAGGTCATGGGGCCCGGAATTGGTGAGGCGATGGCTGCACTTTCCGATCAGGGAATCAAACCTGCCGGCCCTTGGTTCACCCATCACTTGCGGATCGATCCCGCTGTCTTCGATTTCAACATCTGCGTGCCAATCGATACTCCTGTCACGCCCACCGGACGCGTCGAGTCGGGAGACTTTCCCGCCGCCCGGGTCGCTCGCACCCATTACCACGGGCCTTATGAAAACCTAGGCACGGCCTGGGGGGAGTTCATGGACTGGATCAGTTCCGCCGGACACAGCCCTTTAGAAAATGCCTGGGAGTGCTACCTCAAAGGGCCGGAATCCAGCGACGATCCGAATGAATGGCGGACCGAATTGAACCGACCGATCCAGTGAGCCGCTGAATCGTCGCCTCCTTGGAACAAACGCGGTCCCAGGTCCGTAGGGATCGGCGTTCTTATGATGCGTTTGGTTCTCTTTGTCTTCGTTCTCTCCCTTGGATGCCTGCAAGCCGCAGACCTTCCGCCGATCATTCCCCGGCCACTCAATGTAGAGTCTCGGGAAGGCAGCTTTCTCTTGAACGAGGCCACTTCGCTGACCTTTCCAGCGGAATGGAAATCCCAGGCCGAACTCCTCATCGCGCAGATCAAGCAAGATGCGGGCATCCAAATCAAACCCTCGTCCAGCGGATCGATCCGTCTTGAGAAGGACAGCTCCATCACCGGGCGCGAGGCCTACCAACTCGAAGTCACCCCGGACCACATTGTCCTCAAGGCCTCCACCTCCGCTGGCATCTTCAATGCCTGTCAGTCCCTGCTTCAGCTAGTCCCGAAGGACTCCCATCACAACATTCCAGCCATCCGCATCAACGATGCCCCGCGCTTTCCCTGGCGTGGGCTGATGCTCGATTCCTCCCGACATTTCCAATCCGTCGCCGAGGTCAAGCGCTTCATCGACCTCATGTCGCGCTACAAGTTGAACGTCTTCCACTGGCATCTAACAGACGGCCACGGCTGGCGCATTGAGATCAAGAAATACCCGAAGCTCACCGAGCTGGGAGCCTGGCGACAGCAGCCCGGCTATCCGGAGCCGGGAAAGACCGGATGCTACGGCGGCTTCTACACGCAGGACGAGATCCGGGAGGTCGTCAAATTCGCGGCCGAACGAAACATCACCATCGTCCCCGAGATCGACATGCCCGGCCACAACGCCGCCGCCATTTCCGCCTATCCGGAACTCGGCTGCTCGGGAAAGCCCCAGCCCGTGGACTGGTTCTTCGACTATCCCTGCAAGGCCCAGAAGTTTCCGCCCTTCCCAGGCACCAACGAATTCTGTGTCGGTCGCGATGAAACCGTCCGCTTCGCCACCGATGTTCTCAACGAGGTGATCGACCTCTTTCCCTCGACCTACATTCACATCGGCGGCGACGAGGTGAATCCGGCTCATTGGAAACAGTGCCCCCGCTGCCAGAAGCGGAAGGCCGACCTCAAGCTCCCCGACGAACACGCGCTGCAATCGTGGTTCATCAAGGAACTGGACCGCTTCCTCACCTCGAAGAACCGTCGCCTGCTGGGCTGGAATGAAATCCTCGACGGTGGACTCGCGCCCGGTGCCACCGTGATGTCCTGGACCGGCGAGGAAGGCGGAATCGCCGCCGCGAAGATGGGCCACGATGTCGTCATGACGCCGCAGAACTTCGTGTATCTCGACCACGGCCAATCCAACAGCCCGCTCGAACCCAACCACTGGCCCGGCCACAATCCGCTGGAAAAGATCTATCGTTACGACCCCATCCCGGCCTCCCTAGACGCCCCACAAGCCAAGCACATCCTCGGTCTTCAGGGCAATGTCTGGACCGTCTTCATCCACGAGCCCTGGCTGCTCGACATCCAAACCTGGCCACGCGCCTGCGCGATCTCCGAAGTCGGCTGGAGTTCCTCTGGAAATCGCGATTGGGAAAATTTCATTCAGCGCCTGCGTCAACATCGTCCCAAACTCGACGCCCTCGGAGTCAAATACTGGTGGGAGGACTCCGCCGAACTTGGAACCTGGTCGCCCGCCACCGTCACCGCCGAGTTCAAGCCTCTCGTCCTCGATCTCTCAAAAGCACTCGCCTTAAAACCCGCGGGCGCATTTCCCGTCACCTTCTCCTACCTCAAGGGAGCCCACGGCCTCGCCATCCGCTCCGTCAAACTCCTCGTCAACGGGTTGCCCGCCGGTGCCGATATTCACGACGGCTTCACCGGCTGGAGCTACAAGGACAACACCTACCACATCACCCACCCTGCCATCCTGGATGGCGCGAGGGTCGAACTGACCTGCGAGATCCGCTCCGACGGCGGCACCGATTCCCAGGGACGCATCGTGAGCGAGTCCGTCGAAACCCGGAAAACCTCAGGATCACGCTGACTTCGTGCCTGCCTCCCGTCCCCTCCGGAATTTCGTGCTTTCTCCCCCGTCCGTCCTCCCTAGCCTAACCCCCGATGTCAGCTGCTCGATTCCTTCTTGCCGGTCTACCCCTCATCCTCATCGGCTCCGCGTCCGCTCAGACCGCTGCGGCACCGCCTCGTGAGGCTCCCGCTACTCCCCGTGAGGCTCCGGCTGACATTTATAAATCCGTCGTCCGCATCGAGGTCGCCTCGCAGGTCCCGGACTATGAAACTCCATGGAATTCCGGACGCTTCGGCGGCGGCATCGGCACCGGTTTCATCATTGGGAAAAACCGCATCCTCACCAATGCCCACGTCATTTCCAATGGCCGCCGCATCCTGCTGAACATCTACGGCAGCCCGCAGAAATACGCCGCCAAGGTCGAGTTCGTCGCGCACGACTGCGACCTCGCCATCCTCTCGGTCGAGGACTTCACGAACTTTGAAAAGCTCCCGGTCTTTACCTTCGGCGAGGTCCCACAACTGGAAAGCCAGGTCCGTGTAATCGGCTACCCGGTCGGCGGCGACCGCCTCTCCGTGACCCGCGGCGTGGTCTCGCGCATCGACTTCTCGGCCTACTCACATTCACGGGCCGACTCTCACCTCGTCGTCCAGATCGACGCCGCCATCAACCCCGGCAACTCCGGCGGTCCGGTCGTTCAGGACGGCAAGGTCGTCGGCGTCGCCTTCCAGGGCCTTCGCCAGGCGGACAATACAGGCTACATCATCCCCACGCCCGTCATCAAACGCTTCCTCAAGGACGTCGAGGACGGCCACTACGACTCCTACGCCGAACTCGGAGTCAGCGACTTTCCTCTCTTCAACCCGGCGATGCGCAAGGCCCTGAAACTGCCGGAAGACAACACCGGCGTCCTCATCACCAGCGTCACCCCCACCGGTTCCTGCGATGGCTTCATCAAGCCCGGCGACATCCTCATGTCGATCGACGGCAAGCAGGTCGACAGCGCCGGCATGGTCACCATCGACGGTGAAAACGTCGACATGCACGAAATCGTCGAGCGCAAGTTCGCCGGTGACAAGCTGGCCCTGCGCTTCCTGCGCGACGGCGGCTGGAACGACGTCGAGATCACACTCAAGCCGCTTTCCTGGTCCCGCATGTATGCCATCCAGTATGAGGTGAAGCCGCGCTACATCATGTTCGCCGGCCTGGTATTCCAGCCTCTCGATACCAACCTCTTCGCCGCCTCGAAGTTTGACGACATCACGCTCCGCCGCCTCTACACCGACTATGTGCCAAAGGGCATTTTCCAGAAGCGTCCGGACATCGTCGTGCTGACGCGCGTGGAAAGCGATCCGCTCACCAGCCTGCTGAGCAGCTTCGCTGGATACGCGGTCGACAAGATCAACGGCGTCGAGGTGAAGGACCTGAAGCACGCCAACGAACTCCTGCATCCGAAGGACATGCCTGAGTTTTTCGCCATCGAGCTCTTCGGTGCCGATCGACCACTCGTCATCCCCTCCGCCGAGGTCGCTGCCGCCACCAAGCGCGTCCAGGAAGCCTACGACATCGAGCAGCTTTCAAACCTGGAGGACTGATCGAATGTCCCACCCAACATCACTTTCCTGCGTCATGAAATACCCCGCTCTCGTTCTCCTCGCACTCGCCCTGCCATCCTGCGAGCCACCGAAAACATCCGCCGCGGCCACCACGGAAGCCGCCGAGGCACCCGCACCAAACCCCACCGAGGAACGTCCTGAATTCAAGCAGTCGGTCGTCCGCATCAACTCCACCCAGCAGAACTGGAACCCCGGCCAGCCTTGGGAAAAGAACCCTCCGGGGCAACGCCGGGCCCTCGCGCCCATCGTCGGAAAAAACCAGGTCCTCACCACCGGCGAGCTCGTCGCGGACGCCAGCTATATCGAACTCGAGTCGACCGATGGCACCCGCATGCTTCCGGCGAAAGTCATCGCCGTCGACTTCGAGGCGAACCTCGCCCTGCTTGGCCCTGTCGATGACGAGAAGGGCGCGAAATTCTTCGAAGGCACGAAGCCGCTGGAACTTTCCGCCCCGCCGAAAATCGGTGACACGCTCGACATCCTCCAGGTCGAGGAGAACGGCATGCCGCTCCTAACAGAAGGCAGCTTCCAAAGCGTCGATGTGATCACCAATTTCCTCGAAGGACAGTTCTTCCTCACGTTCGAGGTGAAGGCCTCCATGCAGAGCGCCGCCAGCAGCTTCTCGCTGCCGGTCTTGCATGAGGGGAAACTCGCAGGCCTCCTCGCCAGCTACAATGCCAAGGACCAGCTCAGCGACGTCACCGCGACCGAGCTTCTGACTCGCTTCCTGCAAGCCGCAAAGACGACGCCTTATGCCGGCTTTCCCAGCCTTGGCATCGGCACCGCCCGCACCGAGGACCCCTCGTTCCGGAAATGGCTGAAGCTCGCCGACGACCAAGGCGGCCTCTACGTTTCCAATGTCAAGAAAGGAGGAGCCGCTGAAACCGCAGGGCTCCACAAGGGTGACGTGCTGCTCGCCATTGGTGAGCACACCATCGACCGCCGTGGTTACTACAAGCATCCGATCTACGGCAGCCTGTTCTGGAGCCACCTGGTGCGCGGCGAGAAGAACACCGGCGATGTCATCAACCTCAGCCTGCTCCGCGACGGCCAGCCGCTGAAGCTCGACGTCACGCTCACCCGCAGCGATGAAACGAAAAAGCTGGTTCCCAGCTACACCTTCAACACTGCACCGAACTACCTCGTCAAAGGTGGCCTGATCTTCCAGGAACTCACCAAACCGCTGCTCGAGGCCTTCGGCGAGGACTGGAAATCCCGTGCGCCACTCAACCTGCTGGACGCCTATCAGAACCCGGAGAAGTATGAGGAAAAGGCCGACCGCATCGTCTTCCTCAGCGGCGTCATCGCCACCCCCGCCACCATCGGCTACGAGCGCCTCCGCAACCTCGTCGTGAAGAAGGTCAACGGCCAGGAGATCCGCGACATGAAATCGCTCGCGGAGGCCTTCAAGAAAAGCAGCGATGGCCTCCACTCGATCGAGTTCGACGACGAGAACCTCACCGTCCAGCTCGATGAAGCAACCACCAGCGCGGTCGACAAGCAGCTCCTCCAGCGGGGCCTGCCGAAGCTCTCGCGCGTGAAGTGAGAGCGCTTGCTTTGGAGTGGCCAGGATTCAGGGGCCAGGGGTCAGGGAAAGAAAGTGAAGAGCACGAGTTCGACTATTCTTCACTGGCCCCTCTGGGATACTGGCCACTGACCCCTTCTTCAGCGGATCGGACAGAACTTCGTCATTCGGAAATTCTACATTCGTCATTCTTCCCAAAAAGGAAGTGGTCGGGGCGGCCAGATTCGAACTGACGACATCGTAGTCCCAAACTACGCGCTCTACCAGGCTGAGCTACGCCCCGTGACGCGCGGAAACTTTTCCATTCCGCGACCGGAAGCAAGGATTTCCCGCATCTATTTTCGGCAAGGCAGGGACCCGACCTCCGGGCGGTCCGGCGGGGGTGGGCTGCCAAGGCCGTTCGACTGTCGATCTATCAAGTGAGCCGCATCCCGCCGGACCTTTTCGGAGAAAGGTCCCTGCCTTCTAGCGCCGCTCCGTCCATTCGTTCTCCCGGTATCGCCCCACCAGCTTGCCGATTTCTTCAGAACCGGGTGTCCCCTTAAAATCCCGGACCTCTGCAGCCAGAACCACCGCCAGAGCGTCCGCCCGCTCGCGGCTCGGCCTGATCTCTAGCAGCCCGCTCACCGAGCCCTGATGCAG
>JANOBS010000163.1:0-8603 GCA_031411755.1 Luteolibacter sp.
GCTGGAAAACCACCTCATCGCCATCGCGAGGGAGTGGACCACGCCTGAGAAAATCCATTCGCTCATCCACGGCTGGATGCGGGATCAAGCAAACGCTGGCGTTCCGAGATAAAGTCTAATTACTAGAAGATTTTGGTATTACTAATGATTTGCGAAACTATTCGATCTGCTTCTTCTGAGAATCAAGAGTCTTACCATCAGGGAGAACCAGAACATCGTAATGAGACGATTCTCCCTTTTCCGTTTCTACCAAGAAAGTAATAAAGTAGAAAAATATTCCATCCCGATCCTTTGTCGCTATAGGCTGGCGGAGACTTGCCGAGTCGAGGTTAATTCGAGTATTCTTATTGGAATCTCGACATTGGTGCAACGCTATAGCGATAGCTTTGTTTAGATCTACGTATGAGCCTGAGGAATATTTTGGCAACTTCGCGAACGAACCTCTATCTAACACCCAGACGACTTCTTGATTTTTACCATGATCTTTAACATTTGCGAGAATAACATCATCGCCGACAGCGCTCAGCGATGTAAATAAAATCAAAAGCGAGATAGAAATAAATGCACATAAAGTTTTCATTGTCGATATCTGGATAATTATTTATAGTTTCGCTACCTAACACAGCCCACCAGTCATTTTGGTAGATTAAGGTAGTCGATTAGGTGGATTAGGTGGATTAGGTGAAAAGGGTCAGGCCGCGCATCGTAACATTTTCGCCCGGTTTGCTCTTCCAAGGAACTGGAGAGTATCTGTAGCCGTCGTAGTCTACCACCCCTCGAACCTCGAACTCTGTGGAAGTCGGGAGGCTTTCGGGGTGCTTGGCGGTGGGAGATGGCGTTGGTCGACGGCGGCGCGATCTGCTCGTGACCGCTTGGCGGGCGGGCTGGACGGCGGGAATGGGTAGAGCTGGGACCATTTCAGATGACTGTGAAGATATTCGAATGAGTCTGGCAGGGGAAGAAGCAACTTTTAGGGTGGAGGTCAGGCCGCAGTGGTTCGGTGGGCTGGCTGTGGACGGAGACGTCCACGCCCCTTATTTCCAGCTGACGAAAGCACTTTTGCTGTCCGCATGAATGATCATCTCCCGACCACTTTGCGCTCGGTGATTGTCCAGTTCGTCACGTCGTAGATCCGTTCGGTGACGCCGTCGGAGATGCGCATGTTCCCCTCCCATTCCTGATGAATCCACGGATTATCCACCAGCGGCCACGAAGCGTAGTCCACCGGCTTTCCGTCGATCAACGCTTCGCCCTGAAAAGTCTTTTCGAGTTTTGCGCCAAATCGGTCCACATACACGCCCTTGGCCATTTGCAGCGGGCCTTCTGGCGCTGCGGCTTTCTTGTCCGTTGGCGGCGGAGGTGCGACTTCCACGGTGGAGACGGCGATCTTTGTTTTTGAGACGATCTCCGATTTGAACTTCGCGAGACGCTCGGCAGGCGTTGCTCCGGCAAATTCTGAGGGCAGGGCGGTCTCCATGGCCACCGCGGCATTCTGGCCAAACACGCGGAACTCCGAGTCGCCTGCGTTGAAGCCACCTTTGCCGGAGAACACCTTCGCCGTCGGGTCCCATTTGAATGTCTGGCTCGCACTGATGGCGATGAGGACGCTGCCATAGTCGAGGAAAACACGGCCCGTGCTCTGACTGTCGTTGATCACGGCATGGTATCCGTTGGGGATGTAGGCGAGCACATACCATCCCTCGGTGGTGAACGGTTTGTGCCCTTTCAGGTCCGTGCGCACTTTCGGTCGAAAGTCCGGATTCGTGAGGTCGTTTGCCACGAGCAGCAACGAGCCTCGGTGCTGGAGATACTCTCCGAAACGGCTGCTGACACCCTGCGTGTAATTGGTCAGCGGCTGGTCATCGAAGCACGGGACCGTCATCCAGCAGATACTGGACTTGGCAGCATCGGGCTGATCAAACATCACGCCATACGGGTAGGTCTGGCCCCAGATGCTGGTCTTGCGGCCGGTCGCAGGGTGCGTGATGGCAGTGCTGAAAAGGGCGTAGGTTTTGTTGACGAACGAGGTCTGGAAATGCCGATCGCCATCGAAGCGCGACCGGTGCACGTAAGCATTGGAGCGATCCGTCGCAGCCTTCACGATAAGGGGATGAGGCCGCCAGGTCTCGGCCACGGAAAAGACAGCCGTCGTGTTCCCGCCGAGCTTCGGAGTCCTGCCGCCGAAATACGCCCAGAGCATGTCCGCGCAGCCGTTCGGTGCCTGCGTGACATAGCCTGGATAACTGCGGCCCGCTGGCGTCGCCCAATTGCCGTTCAGCCAAGTCCCGGCGGCATGTGCGATCGACATTTCGTAGGCCATCGTCGCCCTTCGCGAGAGTTCCTTGTCGGTGAAAGGATTGTCGAAACTCAGCAGCGTGCCGATGTTGTAAATCATGTAAGGTCGCGATGCGAATTCCGGCGAACCTCTCTTCGCCGTGTAGTCGATGCGCTTTTGAAACATCTTCATCGCACCCTCGCCGCGCGCTCCGTAGCGGCCATCTTTCGGCATCGGCGAAGAAGCCCAAGTCTTTTCGGTGAGGTAAAGATTCAGCGGAATGAGAAACGATAAATTGCCAGTCGTTCCAAACCAGCTCGTGTTGCTCGTGAAGAGCCATTTGAAGTCCGCCTTCAACTGGTCGTCCATCTGGTCCTGATACCGCATGTAAACATTGATCATCGACCACAGCCCGAAGCCGTTCACATGAGGTTCGCCCCATTCGAGGCCGTTTGAGAGCATGAGCGGCTGATAAGTGCCCGCCTTTTTCTGTTTCTCGTAGTTTTCGATCCGCCCTTTCGCCTCCTTGATGCGATCGCCGATGTAACTCCTCACAATGGCCAACCCTTCCTCCTTGCGGCCTGCTTTGAGGAGCAACTGCGCTGTCCACCCGGTCATCGGCGACGGACTGCGTTTGACAGCCTCCAAATCGGCGAGCGCAGCGCTGACAATCGCCCGTTCGCGCTCCGCGGCATTCTCATATTGGCGCGAAGAAAGAGCAGCAATCTCGCCCTTCGGCTCCACAGGGTGCGGCGTGACCGTAGGCGCATCCGCGTCCGACTGCGGTTCGGCCACTGCGGAAGCAATTAGCCCCACAAATGCAACGAGATAGACGGCGGGAAAGCGTGGACCATTCATTTATTCTGAATCAAAGGGGGCAGGACGCAGATCGCAACATTTCGAATCGAATCTGGTTCGGAGAGAACGAACTGGGCTGGGGCTGGGTTAGGTCGCGGTGGTTCGGTGGGCTTGCTGTGGACGGAGACGTCCACGCCCCTTATTTCCAGCTGATCTTTTCCAGGCGCCAGCCGTCGTCGGCTTTTTTCCAGGTGAAGATGGCGTCGCCGGGGCCGTCGAGGGGTTGGGCGATGGAGATGTTTAGGAGGGCGTCGACCTTGGCGCGGACTTCGGCGTGGTCGCCGTTGACGGTGACGCTTTCGATCTCGCCGAGCTTGATCTTCGTCTCCTTGGCGTTGCTGCAGAGCCAGGAAAAGGCGGAGGAGATCTGGTTGCGTTCGAAGCTGCCGTTGGCTTCGGGGAGCGCGGGGATTTCCAGTTCGATCTGCGGCTGGAGCAGTCGATCAAGCTGGAAGGCTCCGATGTTTCGCGAAGAGGCGGGTGTGCCTTCCTCAAGGGTGAGGATCTGGCAAAGATCGCGGCTGCGGCGTTTCACGACCTGGATGGGAGAGAACCACCAGACGCAGAAGCCGGCGAAGAGGACGAGGACGATGAAGAAAGGGATGAGGCGTTTCATTTTTTCGAGGGATCGAAGTAGATCCGGATGTCGGCCTTGTCGGTGCCGAGGAGTTGCTGGGCGCGCTTGAGGGCATCGCGCGTGGACAGGTTCGGGTTGCTGGGCTTGTGGATGAAGATGTTGCTTTCCCCTGCCTCGCGGTCGCAGCCTTCCTGGAGGGTGACGAGGACGCCGGATTGCTTGAGGACGCGGTAGACCTCGCGGGTGGCTCCGGAGATGAGGATGTGCCGCTCGTGGGCGCGGGTGAAACGGATGAGGTCCTCGAGGGCCATGACGCTGGTGGCATCGAGGTGTCGCGCGTTTTTGAGACGCAGGATGATGACCTTCAGGGCGGGATCGGAGACGGTGCGCTGGATCTGGGTTCGGAAGAGTTCGGACGCGCCGAAGAAGAGGTCGCCCTCGACGTGGACGATGGAGATGGAGGGGATGGGGCGGGGGCGTTTTTCACCGCGCTCGCGGAGCTCGCCGGTGTCGTCGAACTCATACTCGACGAGGAAGGGCTTGCTGGCCTTGCGGAGGAAGAGGGTGATGGAAATGGCGACGCCGATGAAGATGGCGACGTGCAGCGGCGTGAGCAGGGTGGCGAGGAAGGTGATGATCAGCACGGCCGCGTCGTCGCCGGTGGAGCGCAGGCAGATGCGGAGGTGGCGGAGGTTGAAGAGGGCGATGGCCAGGGCGACGACCAGTGCGGCGAGGGCGGCCTTCGGCACGTAGTCGACCAGCGGGACGCCGATGCGCGGCGACAGCGCGATCAGGACGGCGGCGATCAGAATGTAGAGTCCTGCGTAGGTTGACGCGAAGCGTGACTTCGCGCCGGAGGAGAAGTTCAGCGCCGAGCGGGTGAGCGAGCCGGAGGCGGGCATGCCACCGGCGAAGGCGCTGGCGAGGTTGGCCATACCGACGGAGAGCATGTCCTGGTTCAGGTCCGGATGGTCGCCGCTGCGGGAGGCGATGGTTTTCGCCATCAGGGTGTTTTCCAAGGCGGAGAGGAAGGCGATCGCGAAGGCCACGCCGATGAGCATCGAGATGTCATCGAAGATGCTCGGGCCAGTGAAGTGCGTGAGCTTCGGCGCGAGGTCTTCCAGGCGGAAGGTGGTGAAATGCGGGACCTTTGCCCAAGCCGCAGGGCCGTGGTGGATCAGCGAGCCGAAGAGGGCGGACGAGGCGGCGAGCACGATGGCGAAATTCGGCCAGCGCGGTTTGAATTTCTGAAGCGTGTAGTAGGCGGCGAGCGTGCTGGCCGCGATGAGCAGCGACGGCCACTGGATCGCCGGCAGCGAGCGGACGATGGAAAAGACCAGCGTGGCGAAGGTGCGGGAGCTGTCCGCCGTCATCACCTCCGCGATGCCGAGGGAGTCCTTGAGTTGGTTGGCGATGATCAACACCGCCGCGCCGGAGGAGTAGCCGATGAGGACACTGCGGGAAATGTATTGAAGCAGGTCCGCCACTTTCAGGAGTGAGCCGGCGATGAGGATCATCGCGGACATCAGCACGAGCAGGGGCACCAGCTCCGACTCGCGGGCGAGCAGCAGGGGATTTCCGGCGAAGAGGCTGAAGAGCATGAAGGCCGTGGCATTCGTGGGGCCGAGCGAGGTGTGCCTTGAACCGGCGAAAAGCGGGGCCACCAGCGGCGCGACGATGGCGCAGAGGATGCCGAAGACGATGGGGAGCTGGGCGATCGAGGCGAAGGCCATCGCTTGCGGGATGGCCAGCATGGTGACGTTCAGCGCGGCGCGGGCGTCGTGCTTCGCCTTGTCGCGATCGTAGCGGCGGAGGCTGCCGATGAAGGGGAATGCCTTGACCTGCCCGGACGTCAGGAACCCGGCGATATCGCGGGCGGCCCTCGTCAACGTGCGGCTCAGGTTCATTCGCAGGTGGTCACTTGAAGCGGGCGCGGCGGAACAGCCAGAGGCCGAGCAGGACGCAGAGCACGTTCGGAGCCCAAAGGGCGGCGGTCACCTGGGCGTCGGTGTGGAATTGCTCGGCCAGGAAAGTGGAAAGGAAATAGCCGGCCGCGATGGCGATGCCGAGCACCAGGCCACTGGAGGTGTCGCGGCGGCGGCTCTTGATGCCCAAGGGCACCCCGATGAAGGCGAATGCCAGGCAGGCCAGCGAGTAGGCGTAGCGGCGGGTGATTTCCGAGCGAACCATCACGCTGGCTTTCTGGCTCAGTCGCGGGTCTTTCGCGAATTCGCGGATCTCCTCAGTGGTCATCGCGGCAGGCTTCGGCTTCTTCGGACGGGAGTCGGAAAAGCTGAGGAACCAGTAACGTGCCTCTCCTGCGATCGCGCGGTCGAAAGTGCCATCGGCCTTCGGGGATTCGATGAAGGTGTTGTCGAGGGTCAGTTTGAACTGTTGCTCCACTTTATCGACAACCAGCTCAACGCGGCCGGCATGCACGTAGGCCGGCGGTGGGGCATCCGGGTCGTTCGCCTTCCGCGTTTGATACATGTGGAAGCCGATGAGCGCATCGCCGTCCTTGCCCTCGATGAAGACCTTCTGGTTCTTGAAACGCGACTGCACGGCACCGGGGTCGAGCAGGGCGCGGGGATCCCGCATCACCTCGCGGTAGAGGATGTTTTCCAGCGAGGCCTTCGCCCGAGGAGCGACTTCGACATTGAGCCAGACGGAAAGACCACAGAGCGCCAGGGCCACCACGAAGACGGGAGCGGAAATCCGGGGCAGGCTGATGCCGGCGACGCGGAATCCAGTCAGCTCCTGCTCCGAGGACAGCCGCCCGAACACCAGCAGCACCGCTGATAGAAACCCCCAGGGGATGGTGAACATCAGCGAGAAAGGCAGGATGTTCAGCACGAACTGACCGAGCAGAGTCAGTGGAATCTTCTGCTCCACGAGCAGCGGCCGGATTTCCCGGAACAGGCTGCCGAGCACGAGGACCACGGAAAGGACCAGAATGGCGAAAAGCGTGCCGAACAGCACCTGCTTGCCAATGTATCGATCTGAAATCCGCATCACGTCCGCTGACGATGGACCGCCCTTTGGCTGCTGTCGAGGCGTGAGATGCCCATTCCCCGTCACCGCGGGTCGCTAACTGTTAGTGTCCAGGCGGGTCAAATTTGCTTGCCCGATGATCCTGAATGGCTTTCCTCGCAGGGTCATCTTGGAAACTGCTGTGTCCGCATCTGGCACGCCATGCGCTTTCCACTCCCCCCAGCCCGTTCCATTTTCCATGTCAGATTTCTCCATTTCCCAGCCGTCCCCGATCCTTTCCCGCCGTGGCGCACTTGCCACGTTCGGGCTCACAGGTCTGGCGCTGGCGGCCTCCTCGGTTCCGGCCAAGGCGTTTTTCATCCAGAAGAGCCCGGCCACGTCCGGAGTCTCGCTGGCGGATCTGCCGCAGGGATGGATCAATCAACAAGGTTCGCTGCTTTCCGACTACATGCGATACCTCGGACTGGTCCGCCTGACCCGCATCACTCCGGCGCAGGTCATCATGGCCCATGCCAAGGAGCATCAGGGCGTCTGGAACTCGATCCCACCGAAGGCGATGTGGCCGCGCATCGTGCCGACCCTCAGGTCGATCGACCGAGTCGCCGCAGAGCTGAACCTGCCGGTGAAGGAGATCATTTCCGCCTATCGGGCCCCCGCCTACAATGCCCGCTGCCCGGGGGCGAAGAGCGGCTCCTGGCATCAGGCAAACTTCGCCGTCGATGTGACCTTTCCGACCCATGCCGCCACGGTGACCGCCGTGACCCGCAATCTTCGTGATCGCGGACTTTTCAAAGGCGGAGTCGGCGGCTACCCGACCTTCACCCACGTCGACACGCGCGGGATGAACATCAACTGGTGAGAATTACTTGCGCCGGATCCCGGTTGCGGGCACCGGAGGGGGAGATTCCCGATGCCCGAATCCGAGGTGATTCGTCTGCCGAGCGGATGACGCTCGACTGTTGAGAAATAGCACTTTCGTCCGGGAACAGATATCCCGTGATCGCGGTGACTGCCGGACCGACGTGCAACTGTTCAAAAAAAATGGATTGTCGCGGGGTCGGCGACCGTCAGATTGTCATATCTTTCAAACCTCCCTGAGAATCCATGAACTCCATGAAACACCTCCCGACCTTGGGACTCTGCATCGCTGCCCTGGCGATGAGCACTTCCGCTGGACTGGCTGCGACCGTTGCCTATGACAATGCCAGCGACGGAGCCTATCAGCCAAGCTTCAGCGACTGGAGCAGTGGTGATAATGGTGGCACCGGCTTCAACGCCTGGTCCGGCCTGACCGACATCTACGTTGGCGGCTCCGGCGTCAATGGTGACGGCTCCAACAGCGGCTCCAGCAGCATCGACACGACCGGGCCCAACAATGCCACGGGCGAGTCCTGGGCGCTGCGCGGCGATGGTGGTACGAACGGTTTCGGCGCCGCTCTGAGAACCCTGACCGGCGGCGGGCTTGGCGTGGGCCAGTCGATTCAGCTCGGCTTCGACAACGGCTACATCAACACCGGCTCGAGCGTCGGCTTTTCCTTCCAATCGGGAGGCACCGCCCGCTTCGAATACTTCTTCACCGGAGGCAACAGCAGCTTCACGGTCTCCGGTTCGAGCAATCAGAACACGACCCAGGGCTTCACCGATGATGGCATGATGACGATCTTCACCCTGACGAGCGCCGACACCTTTTCCTTCACGGTCGATTTCCTCGGCAGCGGCACGACCGATCAGACCTTCACTGGATCGCTCAAGGGAACCAACGGCAGCGGGATCGACACGATCCGCTTCTTCAACTTCAGCACCAGCGGAGACCCGGCTGGAAATGCCTTTTACAACCAGGTCGCGGTCGTTCCAGAGCCTTCGTCGCTCGCGCTGATTGCGCTCGCGACCGCTAGTCTTGCC
>JANOBS010000164.1:0-8387 GCA_031411755.1 Luteolibacter sp.
CGCTCCCATCGAGATGTATCTCATTCTTCCCTGCCGGTCGATCAGAAACGACATCGGGATGGTAAACACGCCGTAGTTCATATCATTGACTGAGGAGTCGGCTATGGCAAATCCGTATGGCAAGCGATTCTTCTTCTTAAAACTGCGCAGGTAGACCAGCTCCTCGCCTCCAACGCGGCCAACCCCTTCGATCTCGCCGATGTCAACAACGTGCCGCTCAGCACCAACAACCGCTACGAAATCTATCGTGGTGTGACCGCCGACGGCGGACTGACCTTCACCTGGACCCCGATCACCACCAACTCCGTGTCGGACAACTTCCGTCCGATCATTCCCGAGAACAGCCCCTACGACCAGACCGTCATCTGGTTCAACGGCACCTACAACAGCTACACCAGTTTCGACACCCGGGTCCTCGCCATCCTCCGCAATGACCTGCGCATGAAAACGTCCCTCCTCGTTCCCGCATCGAATACAGGGACCTTCGAATGGAAATCCTCTCCGGGCTGGCGCTACCGCATCACCGGCTCCGAGGACCTAAACGGCTTCCCCCACACCATCATCAGTGGCATCGAGTCCCAGGGCGAGACCACCACCCGCACCTTCACCTTCCCTCCCACGCTCACCAACAAACCCAAGGCCTTTTTTCGCGTGGAAACGGAGTGAGTCTTGCCATGGATCGGTGGACCGATGCCCGGAACGAACGGGATGGGTCACGGAGTGGGGACACTGTCCCCAAGTTTCATCGTCCGCCGCCGAAGACACCACAAGAGTGTGGTGGCTCCGGATGCTTTGCAGCCACGCCCACAATCGACTTGGATTCCCAGCCTCCAAGGTCCAGAGTCCGCCAATGAATGAAGGATTCAATCTACACACGGTCCGTGTTGCCTTTGCCCCTTACTCACAAACCGGTTGCTGAGTAACTCCAAACCCAACCGGTTGTTCAACAACACTGTTGGGCCAGAAAAATAGATTATGACGAATAACCAACCAGCAGAGTCGGACTGGAAGAATTTCCGGTCGATTGTTCCAGAACTACGCGAACGATATTTGCGTGCACAGAACACCGAACTGATTTCCATACTCCAGGACGAATCGTTAACACCGACAGTGAAGTTCTGGACAGCAAGTGAGCGCATGGATGAGATCGGTGATATTCTCAGAGCCTGTCTAGATGACCATAGGAGATCCACGATGATCCATACCCTCAGGCTAATGTATCATCACAGGATGATCACGGATCAGGATATGAATGGCTTTAGCGAAGAGGTTCGAGAGCGGATCTCACTCTGACCGATCAAGATGAAGAATTTGCCCAACAAAGCCGAGACACGCAACCCCTATCAGCCGCCCTGTTTTCATGATCTACCGTAGTTTAAACCTCAACCCCGTGATCGACGTGCGCTCCCGCTGATAGGGGTGCGTGCTCTTTTACGTTGCGACTACCGCGAACCCTCTTATCAACGCCCATTCCACGCCACCAGCTCATCATAACGCACGCCCTTGCCGCCGAAGAGATCGAGGGCGCTGCCGACGGTGACGTCGACGCGACCTTGGCCTAGCGAATCGACCTTTTCCACATCGGCCAGGCTGGAGGCTCCGCCGGCGTAGGTCATGGGGAGCTTGCCCCAGGCTCCAAGAAATTCGACGAGCTCGCCATCGATCCCGCCACAGAGGCCTTCGACGTCGGCGGCGTGGATCAGGAACTCGTCACAAAACGGTGCCAGTCGATCCAGCGTGGCCACGGTCACATCGAGGTTGGTCAGGGTCTGCCAGCGGTTCATCGCCACCGTCCAGCCGCGATCGGTGCGACGGCAGGAAAGGTCGATCACCAGCTTGTTGGTACCTACACTCGCGACCATGGCGTCGAGCGCTTCGGGTAAGAATTTTCCGACTTTATCAAACAGCACGGAGGTCACGATCACGTGGCTGGCCCCGGCGTCGATCCACTGCGCGGCGTTGTCGGGGATGATCCCCCCACCGAGCTGCAAGCCACCTGGCCAGGCGGCGAGCGCCTCCTTCGCGGCGTCGTCATTTCCGGGGCCGAGCTTGATGACGTGGCCGCCTGTTAGAGCGTCCTTTCGAAAGGTCTCCGCGAACCAGCCGGAAGGCTTTTCGGAGACGAAGTTCTCCTTCGGTCCCGCCCCGTCATCGCGCAGGGTACCGCCGACGATCTGCTTGACCTTGCCATCGTGCAGGTCGATGCACGGCCGGAACCTGGCTTTCATCGGATTCGTCATTCGGGAATTCCACATTCGTCATTCCCGACTCACGGACCGACTGCTTTCGCCTTCTCGAAAAGCAGGTTGGTGATGCCGCTCACACGGCCGCCCGCGTAGGTCGCGACCTTCATTTTCTTGAGCGTGTAAACGCCGTTGCCGATCGACATGACATCCTCGACTTCGAACAGCTTCATCAGCTCGCCCTTCTTGTTGAAGCCACCGACCTTCATGAAAGCTCCGTATTTCGTATGGACCCAGACATAGACGACTTCGTATTGACCGCCGCTGCCCTTCGGCTTGTTGAGGCGGATCTTGTAGCAGGACTGCCCGCCGACGTCTTCGGTGCCTTCGTAGGTGGGATTCGGCCAGTAGAAGAACTGGAAGGAAAGGTCCTCATAGGTCACGTCTGACCCGGCGATCGGCTGCACCAGCTTGGCGTCTGGAAACTTCGAGGTCTTTCCATCCGGACCCACGTCGAAGAGATTGTATTCGCCATCGCCCAGCCGCAGGTGGAAGCGCTGGGTCGGCCCGCCGAGTTCCAGGGCGAACTGGATGTCCTTGCCGCGCAGGAAGAGCTGGATCGGGGTCTTCTTGCCGTTCTTGGAAAGCGATCCGCTGAGGTCGGTCTGTTGGAGCGTGGCGGCCACGCGGGCGCCTTCGATGATCTTGGCGGGATCCGGATTCTGGGCCAGCGCGGCGCTGACAGTCAGGATCGAGGCAGTAAAAATTGCGCGCAGCATGGTAGGAGCTTAGTCGGTTCGACGGCTTGGACAAGTTTCGCGACCGATTCCTTCAAAAAACCCTGCCCGAATTTTCGATAGTTTTTCAAAATCCTCCATTCCGGGCTTGATGGTAGGGCAGGGGGGGAATTGGATGAGTCTAACGCCTCTTACGTAGGTTTCCCCCTTTCCCATGAGTCTTCGCACGCAGCTTTCGGACATCCTTCCCGCGCTTCTTCCGCCCAATCCGCCGGATGCCATCAAGGGGACTGAACTCATCCGGCTGACCCGACTGCAACTGACGGGCAACTACTCAGACGCCTCGCTGCGTTATCATTTCTCCATCATGTCGTGCGATCCGGGTTCTCCGATCGCCAAGGTGGAAAAGGGTCAGGGCTACTATCGCCGCACCGCTCCCGTGCCAGCGCTTTCCGGCGCGCAGGAGTTGCTGTCGATGACCCAGGGCCGGCTCGATGACCTGAACTCCGACCCACAGGCCGCCGACACGGCGATGATGCGGATCCGCAAGTTCCGCGCGGTCGTGACCCGCTACTTCGAAATCAACGGTCGCTTCCCCTTCGCCTTCCGCGATGCCTTCAGCAAGGAAGCCCCGATTGGCAATCTGTGGAAATACCCTGAGCTGGTCCTGGTCGACTGGGAAACCGGTGGCGCTGCCGATGAGGAGATGTCTCTCGATGAAACGATGCTTTCCCTGAAGCAGCGTCTCGGCCTGCCGCCATTCCGCCTGCATGGGGCCCGCCTTCGCCTTCAACCGTCGCTGCTTTCCTATCGTGAGGACTTTTTCCAAACCCTCGCCGTCTCGATGTGGGCGCAGGGTGGGGAGCTGGTCTATGCCGCCCCGATCGAGGACGAAGCGCTGGCCGATGGGCTGCGTCGCCTCAATGCCGAATTCGGCGTGGGCGTGACCTCCTTCGGTCTGACCCTTGATGATCTCGACGATTTGCCGCGCCCGGCGAACATCCTCAACGCCCATCCCCGCGAAACGGAAGCGATCATGGCCCGCCTGGACGTCAACCGCATCGCCGCGCCGAAGTCACGTCACCACATCGACTGGAACGCGCTGGGCACCCTCCGGAACGAATCCCCCGAAGCCGAAAAGCTCATCCAATGGCTCAGCCGCTGCCTGGAAGAGCGCCGCGCGGAGCCGTTCAAAGAGGAGAGTTAATGGTCAATGGTGATTGGTAAGTGGTGATGGAAAGTCACGCTATTTCACCAGGCTTGGTGGGATCAGATACAGCAGGCGTCCGTGTCGGGTTGGCGGGCGGATGTCGAGGCAGGCGAGGGCACCTTTTTTCATTTCCAGCCAGCCACCCTGCGCGCCGAGCACCCACTGTAGGAGGGTCGAGAAATCCGGCTCGTGGCCGACGATCATGACGCGCCCGAAATCACGGTAGGCGCGCAGCTCGGAAAGCGCGGTTTCCGGGTCCATGCCGCAGGCGAGCCAGGATTGCACCACAGGTCCGGGCATGCCGGCGGCCTCGCAGAAAATCTCCGCCGTCTGGCGCGTTCTTACGAGCGGGCTCGTTAAAACGATCTCCGGCAGGCCCGCTGACAATTTCAACAGATTCCCCGCCTGCCTGGCTTGTTGGTGGCCACGTTCCACCAAGGCACGAAACCGATCGCCCTCGGCGTGTCGGTCCTCGGCTTTTCCATGGCGGAGAAGGATGAGCTGCATGAAGGGAGGGGAGGAAATTCGAAATTCGAAATCTGAAATTCTAAACTGAAAAGGCTCTTCGTTTCGAATTTAGAATTTAGTGCTTAGGATTTTCTTCCTCACATCGTCATCCCACCATCCACCGCCAGCACCTGTCCGGTGATGTAGCGGGCGGCGGGGCTGGCGAGGAAGAGGACGGCGGCGGCGATGTCCTGCACCTGGCCGAAGCTGCCGAGCGGGATCTTTTTCATGACCTCCTCGCGGACTTTCTCGTTGAGATCATCGGTCATGTCGGTGGTGATGAAGCCGGGTGCGACCGCGTTGCAGGTGACCTGGCGGACGGCGAGTTCGCGGGCGACGGCTTTCGTGAAACCGATGAGCCCGGCCTTGCTGGCGGAGTAGTTCGCCTGACCGGCATTGCCAATGAGTCCGATGACGGAGGCGATGTTGATGATGCGCGGATCTTCGGCCTTCATGAGCACGCGCATGAAGCCTTTCACGGTGTTGAAGGCTCCCTTGAGATTGGTGTCGAGCACGGTGTCCCAGTCCTCTTCCTTCATGCGCATGAGCAGTCCGTCGCGGGTGACGCCGGCGTTGTTGACGAGGATGTGGATGGTGCCGAGCTCGTCGCCGATGCGTTTGGCGAGGTCCTGCACGGCGGCGTGGTCGGCCACGTCGACGGCGTAGGCGGTGGCGGAGTCGGGGAAGGCGGCGTTGATCTCTTCGGCGGCCTTTCCGCAGCTCGACTCGCTGCGGCTGACGACGGCGACCTTGGCCCCTTCTGCGGCAAGGGCGCGGGCGATTTCCTGACCGATGCCGCGTCCGGCTCCGGTGACCACAGCGGTTTTATTGGCAAAGCGTTGCATGTGTGTGCGGGAAGGGTGAATCGGAAAGCTGAAAGTGGAAATCTGAAATTCGAAATCCTTTGTGCGCGAAATTTGCCCTTCGATTTCCAGATTCCGGGCTGTTAGCGTGGCGTCGATGGATTGCCCCTACTGCAAGACCAAGATCGAGCCGAACACTCCCGAGTGCCCGGCGTGCCGGGTGACGTTTCCACGGGCCTCGGCCTTGCTGGGCGCGGTGCCTCGGCTTTCGACGGGGATTTCCGATGAGGGGAATCTGATGACGCCGGACGAGGTCGGAAAGCTTCGCGGCGCGATCCGCACCCTGAAGTCGAAGTTTCCGCAACTGATGGTGCAGGTGGTGCTGCATGCCTTTCCGGCGGAGCATCCCTTCGGCCTGCACGCGTTCTGGCTGTTCAATGCGGCGTCATTTTCCGGCGATGCGAATCGCGGGGCGAACAACCACACGGTGCTGCTGGTGGTGGATCCGAAGCGGCAGGAGTCATCAGTGGTCCTGGGATACGGACTCGAAGGCCAGGTGGGCGGCGAGGTGCTCGATCATCTCCAGGAGCTGGCCGGACCGGCTTGGAAGGCAGGCCGATGGGCGGATGGCCTGCTGACGGTGCTCGACGGGCTGGACCGCCTTTTCGAAAGCATCGCGCACGTGCACGAGTTCGATCAGGCGTCGGGCGAGTTTTAACCGAAGGCCTTCAGGAATCCGACTTCCAGCGCGAGCTGCTCCTGGGCATTCGTGTCGAGTGAGCGGCGCAGGCCTTCGAGTACTTCCATGCGGCGAAGCAAACGGTCCGGGGTTTCCTTTTCGGCGATGAGCCGCATGGGTTCGATCGAGCCGGGGAAATCGAGCCCGTCCGAGCCGGATTTCACCCGCAGCACATCTGCCATCCAAGCCATCAGGACGTCGAATAGCCGGCCTCGCGATTCCAGGTAATCGGACTCGGCGGAGGCCTTGTGGAATTCCTCGCGGCGCTTCAGCCAATCGCCCTCGGTGACGTTCTTGTAAGCCTGTTCCTCTTCCTTGATCGCGGCATCGGACGCGGCGGTGGCAGCGGCTTTCTGCTCCTCAAGAATGGAGCCAAAGATGGCCTTGATCGTCAGGGCGACGCGGGGATTTCCAAAGCCGACTGACGCGGTGGTGTTGAGGGCCTCGACGAGTGCGGCACCGCCTTCCGCGCCGAGGCTGGTGCCACCGAGGAGGGGGAGTCGGACGCAGCGGGAAAGGATGGTGGGAAGGAGTGATTGAGGATTCGAGGTGAGAAGCAGCAGCAAGGTCCGGTCCGGTGGTTCTTCGAGGGTTTTCAGGAAGGCGTTCGAGCCCTCATTTCCCATCCGCTCGGCCGCTACGACGACACCGACTTTCCACGTGCCTTGCGGCGCGGCCAGCCTCAGGGGGCGCTCCAGCTCGCGAATCGCTTCGACGGAAATCCGGCGCGATTTCATTCGTGGACGGAGGATGCGGACCCAGGGGCCTTCGAGTTCGTCGAGCGGCGGGGTTTCCACCACGACCGGCTCGCCGAACAGATCGAAGCCGCCGGACGCGCCGCCGTTGACCAGGCCGATGATGCGGGCGGCGAGGTGCTCTTTCCCGCTGCCGGGTGCGCCGCTGATCAGGAAAGCGTGGGCCAGCCGACCGCGTTCGTGGGCCGATGCGACCAGTTCATAAGCGCGTTCCGCAGTGTAAGCCATGCGCGGGGATGCTGGTGGAAAGGGCGCAGGTCTTCCAAGTTCCAAATGTCCCTGAACCGGATTGGCGCTTGATCAGAGGGCGGATCGAACTTTCAGTCCGCCCCATGAATCCCGCGTTCGCCCCCCGTGGCAGCAAGTCCGAGATCGAGGAAGGTCCGGCCTTTGCCCCGAAATTCGATGCCGATGGCCTGATCGCCGCGATGGCCGTCGATTCCGTGACCCGCGAGCCGTTGATGCTTGCCTACATGAACGAGGAATCGTTGCGGCGAACGCTGGAAATCGGTGAGGCGGTCTATTGGTCGCGTTCGCGAAAGGAATTCTGGCACAAGGGAGCGACGTCCGGGCATGTCCAGAAGATCGTCGAGATCCGGACCGACTGTGACCAGGACGCGCTCGTCCTCGTGGTCGAGCAGGTGGGGGCCGGGGCCTGCCACACCGGGCGCGGCTCCTGCTTTTACCGACGGGTGGTGAAATCGGCGGATGGCACGCCTGGACTGGAATTCACCGGGGGAGATCGGACTTTCGACCCCGCAGCCGTATATGGAAAAGCCTGAGAAGTTGAATTTCGCGGTTGCAATCGCTCCGCTGATCCACTAGCTCTGCCGCCCCGCAACGCCGGACCTGTTCTTCAGGACTTGCCGCGCAGCCAAATTTTCCGCGAAGGAGGACCCATGGACATCATCAAGAAAATCGAACAAGAGCAGTTGAAAACGGACCTCGTTGACTTCAATGTCGGCGATTCCATCAAGGTCCACACCCGCGTTGTCGAAGGTGGCAAAGAGCGTATCCAGATTTTCGCTGGTATCGTCATTGCCCGTCGTGGCACCGGCGTGAACGCTGCGTTCACGGTCCGCAAGATTTCCTACGGCGAAGGTGTCGAGCGTGGTTTCCCGCTCCACACCCCGCGCATCGCGAAGATCGAAGTCGTCACCAAGGGCAAGGTCCGCCGCGCCAAGCTTCACTACCTCCGTGCTCGTGTCGGCAAGCGTGCCCTCCTCGTGAAGACCGCTGCTCGCGCCTAATTATTTGTCATTTCGCGAACGCCCCTCCGGTTCTCCGGCGGGGCGTTTTGCTTTTCCGGAGTGGGCGCGTGTTTCCGCTTTCCGGTTGTCAGGCTCCCAGTCACCTTCCGCCCGTGCGAGTGCCGCTTTACATCGTCCTGCTGCTGGCCGCCGGAGTCGTCTCGGCGACCTGGTGGCAGGGCACGCGCGACTACGATTTCCTG
>JANOBS010000165.1:0-9225 GCA_031411755.1 Luteolibacter sp.
CAACCAAACGAGGCCTTGGTCCGTCGAATCAAAGCCTGCCGTTCCGCAGATCTCTGCTATACGGAACTCATCCGCGCCGAGCTTCTCTACGGAGCCTTGCGGAGCTCCCGGGCGACTGAGTTGACAGGTCGGATTGAAAGCCTGCTGGCCCCTTACTCCAGCCTCCCCTTCGACGCCACAGCGGCCGAACATTACGCCGACATCCGCACCCACCTCGAAAAACAGGGCACACCGATCAGTCCAAACGATCTCATCATCGCTTCTTCAGCTCGGGCCGCCGAGGCCACACTAGTTACCGCCAACCATCGCGAGTTCATGAGGATTCCGGGACTGCGATGCGAGGACTGGACCGCATAGGTCATTTGGTAGCGCTCCCACCATGAACCCCACCCCGCCCTGGCCATGGAAAAGTGAGGAAGCCCTGCGCTTCGACCGCTTCATGGAACTCGCACTCCACGACCCGGAGCGCGGCTACTATGCACGCCGTATTCGCGGAGTCGGAGCCGGTGGGGATTTCACCACCGCGCCGATGATCTCCGGCCTCCTCGCGAAAGGCATCGCCGCCTGGGCCGCGAAATCCTTATCGGCCAACGGATGTCGCGAACTCATCGAAATCGGCCCCGGCGAGGGAAGACTCGCCGCCGCCGTCCTGAAGTCCTTGCCTTGGCATCGCCGCTGGCGCACACGCATTCACCTTGTCGAAACCTCCAGACCATTGCGCGAAAAGCAGCAGGCGCTCCTCGACAAGCGCGCCGTCTGGCATGACACACTGGAATCCGCGCTCGATGCATGCCAGGGAAACGCCTGCATTTACTCCAACGAGCTCATCGACGCCTTTCCCGCGCGACGTTTCCGGCTCGAAGGCTGGGGCATCAGCGAGCTTTTCCTGAAACCCGGCGAGGTGCCACGCGAGGAATGGCGGCCCGCCGATCATCTTCCCGACTCCGTCCAGTTCGCCCATTCCCACAGCCCAGGCCAGATCCTCGAGGTCCACGAATCCGTCCAGCACTGGCTCGCCCGCTGGATGCCACATTGGAAAAAGGGGGCCATGCTCACCATCGACTACGGCGCGAAGACCACCGAACTCTACCACCGCCGCCCACGCGGCACTCTCCGGGGCTATCTGCACCAACAACGGATCGAAGGCCATGCAATCTATCAGAATCCTGGCCGACAAGACCTCACCACCGATATCGACTTCAGCGATCTCTCGAAATGGCTGCACGACCTCTCTGAGGGAAAATCCACCCTCACCACCCAGCGCGACTTCCTCCTGCCCTTCGCGCGGATGAATCAAGCCGCCGACGCTGCGCTCGTTGATCCGGATGGGGCCGGCCAGGCGTTCCAGGTGCTCGACTTCCGGAAATGATGGTTGGAATCCAGTTTCATCGTCCCGTGTGGAGCCCCATCATTTCCGCCAACGGCAATTCCCCTTCCCCTCGCTTGCCCCGCCCTGATAGGTGTCTTCCATGCGCTCGACCACTTTGGCCCTCCTGATTTCCGCTGGAATCTCCTGTGGCCAATCCCCCGCGCCGCCCGATCCCGATGACTCTGCCTATCCAGCGATCGAGCGCTACATCCAGGTATTGGAAAGCGTCCGCAAGCAGCACCCGGACGCCGGCAAGGTCGCCTATGATCGGCTCGTGAATCACTCACTGGAGGGCATGCTTTCCAGCCTCGACCCCTTCTCGATGTTCATTCATCCGGAAATGGCAGCGGGCATGGCGGAAGGAAAGATCGAGCCGCATGTGTCCTCTCTGGGGCTCTCGCTCGGCGTGCGTGACGATGGTCCCTACCTCGCTGGCATTGACACCCACGGCCCGGCAGCCAGCGCCGGGTTGCTCGCGGGCAGCGCGGTCCTGAAGATCAACGACGCCGAGGTGAAAGACGTGCCTTGGCAGGAACTTCTGGATCGTCTCAACCGTCAACCGGGCGAGACCACGAAACTGCTCGTCAAATCCGTCGACGCCCCGAAGCCAAAGGAGATCACTCTCACCCACATCACGGTCGAAACCCGATCCCTGGCGGAGTCGAAGCTCCTGGAAAGCGACAAAACCATCGGCTACCTCCGCCTCGCCCAATTCGGCGGCGGTTGCGCGAAGGAAGTCGAGGCCGCACTCGATGATTTGGAGGACCAGGGCATGAAATCCCTCATCTTGGACCTGCGCGGAAATCCCGGTGGCAATCTGGACGAAACGGTGACCATCCTCGGTCTTTTCCTGCCACCCGCCACTCCGGTCGTCACCACCAAGGGTCGTGAGGGAGTGATCGGTGAACCCTTGAAGACCCCGGACCGCCAACGCCGGAAACGTGAGTATCCGCTCACCGTGTTGATCGACCGCATGTCCGCCTCAGCCTCCGAACTGACCTCAGGAGCCCTTCAGGATCTCAAGCGCGCGAAAATCATCGGCGAGACCAGCTACGGCAAGGGCTCGGTGCAGAAGATCCTGCCGATGGGTGGCGGCACCGCGCTGCGGCTGACCTTTGCCAAATACTACACCCCAGCCGACCGGACGCCGCATGGTGTCGGCATCACGCCGGATGTGCCGGTGACCTTGACCGAGGAGGACCGCGCCTGCTTCGAACTTTTCAGGCACAAGGAGTCCCTGAAACCGGAGGAAGCCAGGAAGCTCGCGGCCTGGAAGGACCCAGTAATGGCGAAGGCACTCGGTGGAGAGTGATGGCTCTCCTCTCAATCGCATGCGACGACACCGCCCACCGGCAACACCTCAAAGGTCGTGATCCCAGCCTTTTCACAGGCCGCCTTCAGACGAGCGGGCGGCTCCGACATCGGCTCATCGGTCAGGCGAAAGGTTCCCCAGTGCATGGCGATCGCGCGCAAGCAGCCGGTCGCCTTGAAGACCTCAACAGCCTCCTCGGGTGTGACGTGGACGCTTTCCATGATCTCCCTGGGGTTGTAGGCCCCGATCGGGATCATCCCGAGATCGATCGGGGAAAAGCGGCGGCCGATTTCCTCGAAGGCCGGACACCATGCGCTGTCGCCCGCGTGCCAAAGACGCTTCCCTGCTCCCTCGATCATCCAGCCGCACCAGTGGCCGCGATTCCGATCCCATGGTGTCCGGGCGGTGAAGTGCTGGGCCGGGGTGGCGGTGATCTTCACACCAGGCGCGATTTCCACCGAGTCGAACCACGGCACCTCGCGGACATCATGAAAGCCGCGACGCCCGAGCCAGCCTTTATGTCCGTCGGCGATGACGATCTTCGTGTCCTTTCCGAGCTTCCGAAGGGTCGGAAGATCTAGGTGATCGTAGTGCCCATGAGTCAGCAGGACGAAATCGATCTTCGGAAGATCTGTTAGATCGCAAGGCGGGCTCACCAACCTCTTCAACGAAGGCAGCGACAAGGGCGCGCAGTGATCCGAAAACACTGGATCAATCAGCAGGTTCAGCCCGGCACCTTGCACCAGAAACGACGCATGACCCAGCCAACACACCCGCCAGCCCTCAGTCGGAGGCGTTGCGATTTCCTCTTTCGAAAGCGCCTGCCACGGTGCCGGATCATCGCTGGCCACGCCATTCCAGACCGGCTCATTCAGATCCTTGCCCAGCTTCCAGCGAACGATGTCGAGAAAGTGGTGCTGCGCGTGCGGCCAGGGATTGGAAAAGCGGCGGGGCATGAATGGGACGACCAAACACCCGACCTCGGGAAAGCGCAACCGGGTTAAGGAATGGGATCGACTCTTCGCCCCCCAGTCCCCCTCCTCAATCCACCAGCGGATTCCTCCGCGAAAGTCCGACAAAGCGCGAAAAATCGGCATCGTTCGAACAAAGGATCGCTCGATTCTGGATCGCGTAGGCCGCCAACACCGCATCGGAAACCAGCGCTCCGGAGCCCATGGCACCGGCAAGCAGATCCATGACCTGCCCGAAGTGATTCGCAGCAGGAGTCAGCACCCTCACCTGCGGCAACTGCAGCCAGCCCGCGACGACCGACCGAGCCTTGCTTAGGGAAACAGCGGCAGCTCCAAGCCGATTGTTCGTGGCAATGCGGACAAACCCAAGACAGACCTCGTTTGGCAGCCCGATGAGTTCCTCACCATTCATCACGCCACTCCACCACTCTGCAGCCTTATGATGTTGGGGAACGTGAGGATTGTAGGCGTAGAGCAGCAGATTCAGATCGGGAAGGATCATGACTGGAGTTCCAGAATGGTTTCCTCGTCGTCCAGCTCGTCCGCGAGATGGTTCATGTTGGCTTCCAGCAACTGGCCGGGAAACGGCGCGGGAAAGAGAGGTTCCAGCACGACTCTCCCACCTCCACTCCGCCCCAGACCTCGACGAATGGACTGATTCAGAACCTCCTTGAAGGACTGGCCGGTTCGGGCCGTTTCCTCCTTCAGAAGCGCCTCGGTATCGGGATCAATGGTGACGGTCGTGCGCATGATTGCATCATGACAGCACCAGTTTTGCTGTCAAGACAGCACCAGGCGACCGGTCGACCGGCAACATGCGGAAAACACTCACCGTCCATCCCCGCGCGATGTCCGCAATTCCTCGCCCATTGCGACCGCGATCGTTTCGAGCTGCTGCTCACGTTCCCGAGCGGCCTTCCGGCGCAGACCATGCATGGCGAAACCTGCGGCAAAAACCAGCCCACCGAGGGTGTGCATCCCGGCCACTGCGGCAAAGACCAGCATGGTGGGATTCACCCCGGAGAATCCCGAGGACCGCATGTTGGTAAACATCAGCACCATCGAGGCGATCGTGCCCAGCGCACCAAGCGTGCTCATCGCCGTGCCCACCATCATCGTCCACCAGGCTCCATTCCGCTCGTCGCGCATCGCCATCACCCCGACCCACTGGGCGATCAAGGCAACCAAAGCCGGCAGAATTCCGATCAATCCAAAAAACGAGCTGGTCATGACGCATGCAACCCAGCGCCACGACTCCGGTCAATCCGCATCCATCCAGGCGGTGAAGTGAATCCTGATTGAGCTTCAACCCAGGCAGGGACCTTTCTCCGAAAAGGTACGGCGGGGAACGGCTCATCAGGGTATTCGACACTCGAGAGGCTATTGCAGCTCACCCCCACCGGACCGCCCGGAATGCAGGCAGCCGTCGTTTCGGCGATCCGGAATGCCGCAGGGCAGATCGTAATGGCGTGAGCGCAAGTCGAGTCCTCACCCCCGTTTTCTCTCGCCCCCTTTTCAGATAAGTCGCTAGCTTCCGCCTATCTCATGGCTGTCGAATCCAAACCGCTCTTTCACCCGGAAGTCATCCGCCAGCAGCTTCGCACCTTTCATATTCCGCCTTCCGTCGAGGAGGCACGGCCCCGTCTACAGCATTGGGCGGACCTCATCAGCTCCGGCCAGGCGGATAAGTTGAAGGAAACCGATCTCCTCCCGGATTTCCTCACCGACATCTTCTGCACGCTCCTCGGCTACACCCGCCCCGCCGGATCACCGGACGGCTACACCCTCTCCCGGGAAACCCTCGTCGAGGTCGATGGCCAGAAAGCCGACGCCGTCCTCGGTCGCTTCCGGCCTGACCACTCGGAGTTCCTCGTCGCCGTCGAAGGAAAGAGCACCCGCGACCCGCTGGAGATCCCCTTCGGCGGTCGGAAAATGTCCGCCGTCGATCAGTGCTACCGCTACGCCATCAATCTCCCCTGCGACTGGATCATCGTCACCTCCATGCGGGAGACGCGCCTCTATCACAAGGGCTCCAACCAGCAGACCTACGAACGCTTCGAAACCGTCCGCCTCGCCACCGATGCCGGGCTCCTCCGGCGGTTCGTCTTCCTCCTCGGGGCCGCCCGCGTCGTCCCGGACTCCGGCGACTGCCACTTCAAGCAACTCTTCGCCAAGTCCGAGACCGTCGGACGGGAAATCACCAACCAGTTCTACTCCTTCTACGCCGGACTCCGGCAGACCGTCTTCGCCCGCCTCCGCGAGGGGAATCCCGCCATCGCCCCGCAGGAAATCCTCCGCTGCACCCAGAAGCTCCTCGACCGCATCCTCTTCTGCTCCTTCTGCGAGGATCGCGGCCTGCTCCCACCCGAGACCGTCCGGGGTGCCTTCGATCACAGCGATCCCTACAACCCCAAGCCCATCTGGGACAACTTCCGCGGCCTCTTCCGCTCCGTCGACAAGGGGAATGCCGGCCTGAAAATCCCCGCCTACAATGGCGGCCTCTTCGCCCACGATGACGGGCTGGATACCCTCCTCGTCCCGGACGACGTCTGCGCCCTCTTCCGCGACCTCGCCGCGCACGACTTCCGCCCTGCCCGCGCCGTCGCCGAGGCGGATGAAACCAAGGAAATCCGCTCCGTCATCGACGTCGACATCCTCGGCCACATCTTCGAGCAATCCATCACCGACCTCGAACGCATCCGCCAGGACATCGAGAGCGGCACCCTCCCCACCAGTGAGAAGGAGGCGAAGACCCGCCGGAAAAAGGAAGGTGCCTTCTACACCCCCGCCTTCATCACCCGCTACATCGTCGAGCAGACCCTCGGCTCCGTCCTCGCCACCCGCTTCGAGTCCCTCCGCACCACCGAGCTGGCCAGCGCCAATGCCACAGCGAAGAAGACCCTCACCGATCCGAATTCCTACGACCTCGCCGCGCTCAACGAACCGCAGAAGAAAGCCCTCATCAAATTCTGGGAAGCCTGGCAGGAAGTCCTGAAAAGCCTCCGCATCCTCGATCCCGCCTGCGGCAGCGGTGCCTTCCTCATTGAGGCCTTCGATCAACTCCACGCCCTCTATGAGGCCTCCAAGGCCCGCCTCGAGGAACTGCGCGGCCATCGCACCCTCTTCGATTTCGATCGCCAGATCCTGCAGCACAACCTCTACGGCGTGGACCTCAATGCCGAGGCCATCCAGATCTGCCAGCTCAGCCTCTGGATCAAGACCGCCGCGCACGGCAAGGCCCTCACCAGCCTCGATCACACCATCCGGGAAGGAAACAGCGTCGTCAGCGATCCCGGCATCCACCCCAAGGCCTTCGACTGGCCCAGCGCCTTCCCCGAAGTCTTCACCCAGGGCGGATTCGATGTCGTCGTGGGAAATCCGCCTTACGTCCGCCAGGAACTCCTCACCCCCTACAAGCCGTGGATGGAAGCCCACTACGAAAGCTTTCACGGCAAGGCGGACCTCTACGTCTATTTCTATGAACTCGGCGTGAACCTCCTGAAGCCCGGCGGCCTCATGTCCTACATCGTCACCAACAAATGGATGAAGGCAGGCTATGGCGAACCGCTTCGACGCTTCTTCAGCGAGAAATCCTGGATCAAGTCAGTCGTCGATTTCGGCCACGCCAAACAAATCTTCGAAGAGGCCGACGTCTTCCCTTGCATCATAGTCGCCCAAAGGCCGACCGATGCCGAAAAGCCAAAGACCGCCCGCCTCTGCACGATCCCTCGTGAGCAACTTCGAATCAACGATCTGAGCTTACAGATCGAAGAGGAAGGTGTGCCAATAGAAGTTCGTCACCTCGGAACTGAAACTTGGCAATTGGAAGCTTCCGGGGTCACAGAACTGTTCGCTAGACTCCAAAAAACTGGAACCGCACTCACCAAATTTGTCGGCAAAGGTCCTATCTACGGACTTAAGACAGGTTGTAATGTCGCTTTCTTCGTCTCCGACGAGCGGAAGCGGCAACTCGTCAAAGAAGACCCAAATTGTGAGCACTTATTTGTTCGCTATTTTCGTGGGCAAGACGTGAAGCGCTGGCACTCCGAATGGGATGGGGAATGGTTACTTGCCTTACGGTCTAGCGCAGAACACGAGTGGCCATGGAGCAAAAGCGAGAATGCGGAGGCTGACTTTGAGGCAACGTATCCAAGTATCTTCAGGCACATGGCTGACCATCGCGACGCATTGTTGGCGAGGAAGAATTCCGTGCGCTACTGGTGGGAACTCTCTCCGTTTGCTACGTGGGAAACATTCAAGAAGCCAAAAATCATCTACCAGGAAATCCAATTTCATCCAGCTTACGCGTTGGAGTCGGACGGCTTTTTCTCGAACAACAAGACCTTCATTTTGCCGACTGATGATTTGTATTTGTTGGCCGTTTTAAATTCACCGCTGGGCTGGTGGTTTAATTGGCGGCACCTGCCACACATGAAGGATGAGGCATTGACGCCCGCAGCATTTTTGGTTGCCGAAATTCCAATTGCCGAACCGACGAGCGAAATTCGCAAAGCTACCGAAGCAGCTGTCCGCCGTTTGATCGAGATCCAAGCGAGCCAACAGAAAAACAAACACACGGTGCTCGACTGGCTCCGGATGGAATACGCCATTGAGAAGCCCAGCAACAAACTCCAGTCCCTCACCGATCTGGACTCGGACGCCTTCATTGCCGAAGTGAAGAAGATCCGGGGCAAGAAACTTCCCCTCACCGCCTCCGGTCTCCACGCCCTCCGCGAGGAATACACCCGCAGCATCGAGCCCGCCCGCACCCTCGCCACCGAGGCGCTCCAGCTCGAACGCCAACTCAGCGACCTCGTCAACCAAGCCTACGGCCTCACCCCCGAAGAGATCGACCTCCTCTGGGCCACCGCCCCACCGAGAATGCCGATCCAACCCTAAGGAGTCGCGACATTCCTGTCGCGACAACCTCCGCCCATGCCTAGCGACAAGAATGTCGCGGCTCCATTCCAAAGCGATTCAAACCGCCCCTATCGTCGTGCTTCAAACAACCGGGGCATGTGACGATCAGTAAAAACCCAATCCAAGCAAAGAAATGCCCATCCCTGCACCTCCAGGTTTTTCGTGGTCAAACTACGGGGCCTATGCCGCCTTCGACCGCTTCATCCAATGCTTCGTGATCGAGTCACGAAGCTTCGTCACAAAGCATCCTGAAAAACTGGACGTCGCTGCAGCGCTGATCGACATCAACCAACGATTCATCGAAAAGTTCGACGCGGGAGATAAAAATTTCGATGAGAAGGCCTCGAAGCAATTCGCGACAGCCCCCATCAACACGAAGATCTTTTTCGCTAACGTCGAATACCTTTGGGCGATGCCGAGTTCGAGCATGCGACCAGAGAAAAAGCGAGAGTATGCCCTAAGGTGGTTTGAGGACGATCAGGTAAGGGTGGACCCCAGCATCTATTTCTCGGACGACGACGGCATCGCCAACCCTGGCATGTGGTATCAAACGAACAAATACCACGAGATTTCGGCCATCCTTCGGATACTCAGCCATCTGTTCTCAAGTGCTGGCTCCAACAGCATCGAGGTGATCAAGAAGCAGATCGAAG
>JANOBS010000166.1:0-1094 GCA_031411755.1 Luteolibacter sp.
AGCAGGTTTTCGAAAAACTCCAGCGCCTGCCCCTCGGCTTCTTCAGCGGCCGGAAAACCGGTGACCTGATCAGCCGCGTGATGGGCGACACCCAGATGCTTCAGATGGTCGTCACCACGGTTGCCAACGACATCATCAAGCAGCCCTTCACCCTCGTCAGTGCCCTCGGCTACCTCGGTTACAAGAGCTACCAGAGCCGCGAGTCCTTCTTCCTGCTGCTTTGCCTGCTCAGCATCCCGATCTGCGTCCTGCCCATCCGCATCATCGGGAAAAAGCTGATGCTCCGCGCCGCCGTGATGCAGAAGACCCAGGGCGACAACACCGCCGTTCTTGGCGAAACCCTCGGCGCCGCCCGCGAGATCCGCGCCTTCAACCTCGAGGACCTCATGGCCGACCGTTTCCTCGCCGGCCTGGGCCGCTGGACCAAGCTCCATCTGAAGGTCATCAAGTACCGCTTCCTCGCCCCGCCCGCCATCGAGTTCGTCTCCGCCGCCGTGGTCTCTGCAGCCCTGTTCTATGGCGCGCGACAGAACTTCTCCCTCGAGGCCTTCCTGCCCCTCGTGCTGGCCCTCTACATGTGCTACGACCCGATGAAGAAGCTCGGCGAGGTCCACAACCGCCTCAAGCAGGGCGGCGTCTCGCTCGACCGGTTGGAGGAAATCCTCGGCGCTCCGGAAAGCACGCCCGAGCCCGTTTCCCCCGTCATGCTGGAGTCCGTCCGCGGGGCCATCACCTTCCACCGCGTCAACTTCTCCTATGGCGACTCCCCCGCGCTGCATGACATCAGCGTCGAGATCCCAGCCGGGCAGATCGTCGCCCTCGTGGGCCCGTCCGGAGCAGGAAAGACCACCTTCGCCAGCATGGTCCCGCGTTTTTACGATCCGCTGGAAGGCTCCATCCGGCTCGACGATGTCGACCTCCGCGAGCTGCGGAAAAAGGACCTCCGCGACCACATCACGCTCGTTCCCCAAGAGGCCGTGCTGTTCTCCGGTTCGATCGAGGAAAACATCCGCCTCGGCAAGACCACCGCCTCTCCCGAGCAGATCCGCGAGGCCGCGCGCCAGGCCAATGCCGCCGACTTCATCCTCCAGCAG
>JANOBS010000167.1:0-4276 GCA_031411755.1 Luteolibacter sp.
CCGCGGGTGTCTTGGCGGGGCCGGCGTAGTAAACGGGATACTTTTTGAAGTACTCGGGCAGGTCACCGTGCTGCTCCAGATAATCCTTGAGCTTCGCGTGGGCGATGTCGCGCGCGACGATGATCGTGCCTGTTAGAGAAAGCGCGGTAGTGACCGGATACTTATGGAGCGTCTTGAGCGTCTCCTCCATGCCGAGGTCGAGGTCAATGGCGACGCCCTTGAATTTCCAGTCGCGATACTTCTCAGGAATGAAGCGACCGGGATCCTTTTCGAGCTTTTCCAGGAAGATGCCTTCGTGGGTGATCTTCGCCTTCGCCTGGCGGTCGGCGGAGCAGGAGACGCCGATGCCGACCGGGCAGGACGCACCATGACGGGGCAGGCGGATCACGCGGACATCGAGGGCGAAGTACTTGCCGCCGAACTGCGCGCCGATCCCGATTTCGCGGGCGGCCTGAAGGAGTTCCTTTTCAAACTCGATATCGCGGAACGCCTGGCCGTGCTCGTTGCCGGAGGTCGGCAGCGCATCGAGATCGCGGGTCGAGGCTAGTTTCACGGTCTTCAAACACATTTCCGCCGAGGTGCCGCCGATGACGAAGGCGAGGTGGTAGGGAGGGCAGGCGGAGGTGCCGAGCGAACGCATCTTTTCGATGCAGAATTCCTTGAGCCGCTTGGGATTCAGCAGGGCCTTGGTTTCCTGATAGAGAAAGGTCTTGTTGGCCGAGCCGCCGCCCTTGCTGACGAAGAGGAATTTATAGGCATCGCCCTCGGTGGCATAGAGGTCGATCTGTGCGGGCAGGTTGGTCTTGGTGTTGACCTCGTCATACAGCGTCAACGGCGCGGTCTGCGAGTAGCGGAGGTTTTCCTCGGTGTAGGTCTTGTGGATGCCCTTCGAAAGCCACTCGGCGTCATTGCCGTTCGTCCAGACGCGCTGGCCCTTTTTTCCGATGATCGTGGCGGTGCCGGTGTCCTGGCAGGCGGGCAGGATCCCGCGCGCGGCGATCTCGGCGTTCTTCAAGAGCATCAGTGCGACCATGCGGTCGTTGTCGGAGGCCTCCGGGTCATCGAGGATCGCGGCGACCTGCGCGAGATGCGAGGGACGGAGGGTGAATTTGATCGCCTTGATCGCCTCGGCGGCGAGCAGGCTGAGGCCCTCGTTTTCGACATGCAGGATGAGGTTGCCCTCGTGCTCGCCGACGCGGACGTGAGCCGAACTGATCTTTTCATACTCGGTGGTGTCGGGTCCGAGCGGAAACGGGTCCTGATAGGTGAAGGGTTTTTCGGCCATAGCGTCTGAAGAGACTCAAGACGGAAAGCCCCAAGACTCAAGGCGGAAGAGGGCGAATGCGGTTCGTTTACAGGAAAACACTAGGCACTGAGGCCGTTCGCGAGGATAAGGTGCGCCCCCTGATGCAGAGTTTTGCTGACAACCGAGCGGTTTCCGCCCTGTTCCGCGTGTTCGGCGGGGCTGGGACGCGTCAGGTTGGCGAGGCCAGTCGCCGGGCCGAAGCGGGTGCGCTGCACCGGGCCGAGTGGTTTTTCCTCTCTGCTGTGGTGCCGCTGATGATCCTGGTGGCAGTGAGTGAGGGACTGGTGAACGGGCTGGGTCCTGTCTGGGGTGGTCTGCTGATCGTGCCTGCCGCGTTTCTGGCGTGGACGATTTTTCCCTTTGTGGTCGGGGGCGCGACGGCGGTCTGGCAATGGCGGCGGTGGCTCGTCATTCTCACGCTTTGGGCTGTGTGGCGTCGAGAGGTGGGTGGAATCGTGGGACTTTTCGCGTGGGTCTGGCTCGCGGTTTTCACGATCAACCTTCTGGCCACCCTGATCCTCGCCTGGCGCGCGACCATGCTCTGGAAGGGCCGGGCCGGGCTCGCCTGGCGGATGATGATCGCCATTGTCCTGCATGCCTTGGCCTTGTTCATCGGCTTCCGCTATGGCTGGGGTTGGGCCTTGCTGACCGGTGCCTCGCTTTCCTCGCTGTGGTGCTGGGGAGTGCTTTGTCCGACTTCGCAGTGGTTCGGGCCGATGCGGCATCGACTTGATCATGAAGGCGTCCTCATCACCATCGACGATGGCCCTGATCCAATCGATACGCCCGCCATGCTCGACCTCCTCGACGAGCGCGGCGTGAAGGCGATCTTCTTTGTCATCGGAGAAAAGGTCCGCGCCTTTCCCGAACTCGCACGCGAGATCGTGAGACGCGGCCACGAGCTCGGAAATCACACGCTCACCCATCCGCAGGCCACCTTCTGGTGCGCCAGCCCGTGGCGGACGCGACGCGAGATCGCCGGGTGCAATCAGGCCATCGAGGAAATCACTGGCGTGAAGCCGAAATGGTTCCGCGCACCGGTCGGTCATCGGAACTTTTTCACCCACCCGATCACCGCCGAACTTGGCTTGGAGATCATGGCCTGGACCCGGCGTGGATACGATGCCGTTTCCACCGACACCCCGAAGATCCTGAGCCAGTTGTTGGAGAACAACCAACCCGGCGACATCTTCCTCATCCACGAAGGCACCCCGATCGCCCTGGAGGTGCTCAAGGGCGTGTTGGATGGAATCGATTCCCGGAGATAAATTTGAGGCACCCCGGCCCGTAGCGGTCGATGCAGTCAGACAATTCCTATTCACCCTCAGTCTTCCACTCTCGACACTCTGCCATCATGCGCGCGCTGCTATTTGCCCTGATCCTGGTTCCCTCCTCCGCCTTTGCCGCAAGCCCGACTTTTGAGATCGTGGATGGTGATCGCGTGATGCTCCTCGGCGACACCTTGCTGGAGCGGGAGGCGACCTATGGCCATCTCGAGACCCGGATGCATGAGCAGTTTCCCGCCGCGCATTTCAGCGTGCGAAACATCGCGTGGTCGGCGGAGACCCCGCTCGGCTGGTCGCGGGCGAGCTTTGATCCTGCCGACAAGGGAATCGACCGCCTGAAGGAGCACATCGAGCTGGTGCAACCTACCGTGGCGGTTCTCGGCTTCGGCATGGCGGCGAGCTTGCAGGAAATGACGGACCGCTCGAACGACTGGACCCTCAATCCCGATCCCGCGCGGTATGGGGCCGAGCCCATGACGGCGGCACGTTTCAAGAATGAGCTGGGCGGGTTGATGGACATCATCACCGCAAGTGCACGCGGTGGAAAAGTCCGCTTCATCCTGCTGTCGCCGATCCAGCATGAGGACCTTCGGAGCGAGCGCCCCGGACTACCCGATCCCGCCGCCCACAACGCACTCCTCGCGGATTACCGCAAAGCCATCGCCGAACTCGCAAAGGAACGCGATGCCACCTTTGTGCCTTGCGATCTGATCCGCGCGACGACAGGCAAGGACCCGGCATCTTCCGCGATCATCAACTCGAAGCTCACGGACAACGGAATCCATCTCAATGACAACGGCTATCGTCGGCTCTCGATTTCGCAGTTCAGTGATGCGCTCGGCTGGAATACTCCTGCGAATCCTGATGCCCGCGAGGCACTCCGCGAGGCCGTGCTCCTAAAGAACGAGCTGTGGTTCAACCGCTTCAGGCCCGCCAACAGCACCTATCTCTTCGGCTTTCGCAAACGTGAGCAGGGACGGAATGCGGTGGAGATGGAACAGTTCACGCCCTTGTTGAAGGCAGCGGACGAGGAAATCTGGAAGCTCGCCAGCAATCCCACCGCGCCAGCGCCTGTCAAAGTCGTAAAGGCCGCAGAGCCAGTCACCGCCCCTCTGCTGTCTCCAGACTTCAAGCTCGCTGACGGTCTGGAGATCTCGCTGTGGGCCGAGGCTCCGATGGTGGCGAAGCCAGTGCAGATGAATTGGGATGCTGCGGGCCGCTTGTGGGTGGTCGGCACGCCGATCTATCCGATGATCGAGCCCGGGAAGTTCGCGAGCGACACGATCCACATCCTCGCGGACACCAACCACGATGGGAAAGCGGACAAGTCGATTACCTTCGCCGATGACCTGCTGCTTCCGACCTGCGTGGAGCCGGACATCACGATGGCCAAAGGCGGCCCTGCTTCGGCGGCCTACGCGGGTGCGAGCACCGAGCTGCTCTACCTGAGCGACACGAATGGCGACGGCGTCTCCGACCAGAAGCGAATCGTCCTCAGTGGCTTCGGCACGGAAGACACCCATCACAACATTCACACGCTCTACTGGGGACCGGACGGCATTCTTTATTTCGACCAGAGCGTCTACACCCACTCGCACATGGAGACTCCGTGGGGCATTGTCCGCCTCAACAGCGGCGGGGTTCTTTCCTACGATCCGCGCACCGAGCGCACGCAAGTTTTCTC
>JANOBS010000168.1:0-6220 GCA_031411755.1 Luteolibacter sp.
ATTCCAAGGCCGGCCTTGATCCTTCGCATGTCCCTTGGCAGAGGCGGCACTCACTTTCGTGGGCCAGAAAGAGACCGTGCCTGCGATCACTCCCGCCAGCGTCAAGGTCGCTCCGATCCAGCGGATCTTTGGATGGGCGGCGCGGAAATGCCACTGCATCACCCACAGCAGCACTGTCGCGGGAAAGACCACGAACAGCAGCAGATGGATCGCCGGTTGCCAGCTCGCGGGCGGCCAGTCGAGCAGCTTGTAGTACCAGCTTCCCAGCTTGGCATCGCTCAGGAAATACGGGCGCGTTTTCGCCAGCCGCAGCAGGAAAAAGCCGTGAATCAGCACCGTCAGAAAAAAGGCCCGCAGCAGGATCCAGCGCCGTTTGTCTGACTTCGCCCGGCGGGTCCAGATCGTCACCATCGGCAGCACCAGGAAGACCGCCGCCAGGCAGAGGATCAAATAGGCCACCAGCACCAACAGGTTCTGGCTGATCAGGAAAGTGAGATACTTGTCCCGGGCCAGGGCGCTGAACTTGTTTTCCATCCCGTCTGAGCGGGTTGCCAGTTCCCACAGCGAGTAGACGAATTGCAGCGCCAGGAATAGTCCCACGCCCGCGACAGTCGGCCAGAAACAGCGCGGGCCTTGAGACGGCGTGACGTCCGGGGCTGGAGTAGGGGAGTGGTTCATGCTCGAAACGGCACGCTCGCAGCTGCCCCGTGCCCGATCAAGCGTCGGGTGGCCTCACGTAAGTCCAGCGCGGGCTCATCAGGCGTTCGATCACCACACCGCGTGGGGATTTCAGGTCCGTCGGCCGGCTGATCCGCAGGATGACTGAAACCTGGCGACCGCTGTTCGCCTGCTGCAATTCGCGCAGCTGCTGGCCCGTCGCCGACCTCCGGTCCAGGTAGCCGTACAGCACTTGATCGCCATTCAGTGCGCTGAGCTGATAGCAGGCCCATCGATTGGAATCCGAGAATTCATGACTGTAATAATTGTCCTCCAGGATCCTCACCCGGAAGTCGAGCGAGGCGACCGGTTTTTCCCGGCAGTATTCATCCCAGTCCATCGGCTGGTAGCAGACCTCGGTTTCCCAATCGACCAGCACCTGCCCGCCCTCGGTCTCCTCCAGCAGCATTCGCCGCTTTCTGCCGTCCTTCATCGAGCAACTCACCATCCAGAAACTGCCCCGGCTCTCCAGCGTGATCGGCTGGAAAAGATTCAGCGAGTCGAACTTCGAGGATTTCAGGGGATGCTTCCCATACCAGTCTTCCATCAGTGGTCGCACCCGCTCCGGGTGCCTGACCACCGCCAGCAGCTTTTCGATGCTCCCCGCTTCGCAATAGGCCCGCGTGGAGGCCACGATCCGGTCGACGGTGACCTCCGCCTCCGCCTTTTCCTGCTCCTCCCTGTCGAAAGCCGTGATCGCGTTCGTCCTGGCCGCGTCCATGCCGTGGCGATTCGACACTAGGCTGGAGATCGACCACCCCACCGCCGCCACGCAGCCAAGCCCGATCAGTGCGAACCAGCCCCAGGGCACCGGTCTTGACCGGATGGACTCATCGTTCCACGTGTCCTCCAGCGGCAGGGCCGCCAGGTCCGTGCCTTCCGCGATCGACTCGTAATCCGGCTCATGCGTCCGTCGTTCCTCGGTCGTCCGCTCCTCTGGTTCCAGTCGGGCCAGCGGTGCCGCCAGTGGAGTCGCCGCGGAACGCATCACGCCTCCCTCATTGCTTGTCAGCCTTACGACTTCCTGCGGCTTCGGAAGGGACTCGTCCACCACCCGCAAAACGGCTTTTTCCGGGTCCCTTGCCATCGATGCGCTTATAAAAGCCTGAAATGTCCATCGACGCAACGCCGCGTTCTCCCTAAAACACCAGCGTCCCCGCGCGACGCATGCCTGCCAGACTCCTCATCATCACCGCCGCATTTGGCGAAGGCCATAACAGCGCTGCACGCAATCTAGGGCTCGCCCTTGATTCCCTCGGTGCCATCACCCGCGTCGCAGATCCCTGCCTCACCGGGGCTCCGCGCTCCACCCGCTTCCTGCAATGGGGCTACCGCCTCGTCACCACCCATAGCCCCCGGCTGTGGGCGAAAATGTATCGTTCCGCCGACCGACAGGACTTCAGCCGCCAGCAGATGCCGCTGATGCGGAAGCCGGAACTCTACCTCGAGCAGCTCCTTGTCGAGTTCCAGCCCGACGCCGTCGTCACCACCTACCCGCTCTACCCCTACTTCCTCGAGCGCATCTTCGCGAAAACCGGCCGCCGCCTGGCCGTCTTCACCGTCGTCACCGACTCCATCGAGATCAACGCTGCCTGGCTCAAGGCCCGCACCGATTACTTTCTCGTTACGGATCCCGCCACCCGGGAAACCATGATCCGCTCTGGACTGCCCGCCGCCCAGGTCATCGACACCGGCTTCCCGGTCAACCCGGCCTTTTCCAAGCTCCGGCCAGTCCCCGCCGAAGACACCTGCCAGCCCTTCCGCGTCCTCTACTTTCCAACGGCGAATCCCGGCCAGCTCGAGCCTAACAGCCGCGCCCTCCTCGATGCCTCCCCTGAAGTCCGACTCACCCTCGTTCTCGGGAAAAACGTGCGCCTCCTTTACCAGCGGGCCCGCGAGCTCAAGTCCGCCTACCCCGGCCGCATCCGCATCATCGGCTGGACCCGCAAGGTCCCGCAGCTCCTCAACTCACACCATCTCATCGTCGGCAAGGCCGGAGGAGCCACCGTCCACGAGGCCATCGCCGCCCGCTGCCCCATGCTCATCCATCACCTCGTCCCCGGCCAGGAGGAGGGAAACCTCCGCCTGCTCGAAGCCATCGGCGCCGGCAGCCTCGCCGACAGCCCTGCCAGCATCTCCAGCGCCACCCGCGACCTCCTCGCCGACCAGGCCGCCGCCTGGAGAAAGATGAAACAAGCCCTCGCCCGCCACGGCCGGAACGCCGGTGCCCTCCACGCCGCGCGGTTTGTTTTGGAACACGTGAATGGTAAATCGTGATTCGTGAATGGTCTGAAACCACCCACTTCCCACTTTTCACTTCTCACTTTCCACTCCTCCCCCAGTGACCTTCCTCTTCGACATCGGCCGTGTCCTGCTTGACTTCGACTTTGAAACCTCCCTCGCGCGGCTGCTCCCCGCCAACACTCCCGATCCCGTCGTTCGGCTGGAAGCCCTGATTGAGAGGAAAGACGACTTCGAAGCCGGTCGCATCTCCGAGCCCGAGTATGTCCAGTGGGCCATTGAGCGCCTTGGCGGCGGCATTGATCCCCAGACCTTCCTCGACTCCTGGCGGAACATCTTCACGCCTAACGAGCCCATGTGGTCCGTTGTGGAAACACTCGCCGCCGAAGGACATCGGCTGATCCTCTTCTCAAACACCAACTCCATCCATTGCCCGTGGATCTTCGAGCAGTATCCGCGCTTCTCCCACTTCCATGGCGCCGTCCTCTCCCACCTCGCCGGCGGCATCAAGCCCGAGCGGCCCATCTACGACTTCGCCATTCGCGAGCACGCCCTCGTCCCCGCCGAAACGCTCTACATCGACGACCTCCCCGCCAACATCGCCACCGGCAAGACGCTCGGCTTCCGCACCTGGCAATACGACCTCAAGAACCACGCCGCCTTCGAGCAATGGCTGGCAAGGGAACTGGCCTCCTGACCCACCCGTGGAGATGCGACATTCCTGTCGCATCATCCCCGAAACGCCATCCCGCCCTCGATCCATCACAGAAGCGTCGCAACTTCGGAAATACCCCTCCCGGTCCAGTTCCATCCATCCTCCATTCCGGAAAACTTCTAGCTTTCTGGACAGTTTCTTGAGAACGAACTCCACCGCTAGCCATTAAATGAATTTGTATCCGTCATTGCTTGGATCGTGGGTGAACCTCCCCGAAGACCGATTCGCATCAAACGACGTCTCTAACTGTGTATGGCACGTGGTTGATGAGCGGACTTGTGTTTACGAACAGCGGACAGAGATGGGCATCATGGTTTCGTGGTTTCAGTATTGGGCGCATGAAGGCGGGTTCTTCCGCTTCCCACTTAGCAATAACTCCAGATCGATGTTTAAGACAGCCGAGTATGTTTCAGTCACAGTGGGATTTGACCATCTGCTCATGAATGGATGCAGATTTGATCTGGTCAGGGGACTGGCGATACCTGAACGCTACGATCTTTTTCCAGGAACACGTCCAGATGAGAACGGTTGTCCTGCGCCACACACCTTCAAAGCTAAGCTTCAAGAGCACCTCCCCAATCCACCGGGAGCTTGATTCCAAGAGTGAAACGGCCGCAGACTTCCTCGGGTGAATGGGATCCCCCGTCCTCCCGACCGACCAGACAGGGACCTTTCCCCGAAACGGAGCCACGACACTCCTGTCGTGGCCCGGGGCCGGGAGAAGTTGCGACAGGAATGTCGCAACTCCGGAAAGATCCCTGCCGGTCACTCCTCACGGAGCCAGGGAAATCGCCTCGCCGCTCCAGGGGCTCTCGATGTCATTCGGCCCCACGGCACGGATGCGGAAGGCATACTTCCTTCCCGTCACCAGCCCACCCACCGAGGCCGAGCTGCGCGGAGCCACCTTGGCAAAGGCCCAGGTCCCCGGTGCCGCCGTATCGGAGTGCTCACGCACCTCCACCAAGTAGGACTTCGCCTTCGGGATGGCATTCCAAGTCAGGTCGATCTCGCCCTCGTTGTCGCCCAGGCTCGCCGCCACATTGTAGGGAGCGATCAGGCTCGTCGTCGCGCTGCCTGCCGCCTGCACGGCGAATCCGGCGCTCAGGATCTTCGCCTCATCACCGCCGGAGGCCGCCTCCACATAGCTGCCACGCGTGTTCAGGGCCGTCTCCAGGCCCACCCGCAGATCCTCCCTCTGCGTCCGGAGTGTGCTCAGGGCGATCTCCGCCGCCATGATCTCATCCATCTTGTCCGTGTAGGCCAGCAGCGCCGCATCGAACACCGCCGGAGTCGGATTCGGCGTCGGGAAGTTGGCATTTCCCACCATCGCCGCCTTGTGCGCCTCGGCGAATTCGCGGAGCACTCCGTCGTTCTTTCCTTTCAGGTCCAGTTTGACTTTAGCCATTGGTTTCTTGTGTTGGTGTGTTTGGTGAATAAACCGATCTTCATAGGCCATGGATGATGGAAACGGTTCAACCAACCATCATCCAATGACAGGTCTATTGACATGCTTTCAGACCAGTCAATCAAGATGGTGGCCGGACTCCGCCTGCGTCCGATAATGTGACCACTTGGCCGGAAATGTTCCCGCGAAGGATCGGGAGCACCCGTCGGAGGGGTCGGATGCACCCGTCGGAAGGGTCGGGGATACCCGTCGGAGGGGTCGGAGGCACCCATCGGAAGGGTAGGGGGCACCCGTCGGAAGGGTCGGGGGCACCCGTCGGAAGGGTCGGGGAAGGCCGTCCCCGACCCCGGTGAGAGCCTTCTCCCACCCCTCTGAGGGCAAAAACGGGACAATTTGTCGCATTTTTGGCCTCGCTTGGATCCTTGCAGCGTAGAATTCCTCCCCGGAAGCTCTCCTGCCGTTCATCAAAACAGTCCTTGAAATGTTCGTGTGAACACTTAAAAGGCTCCGCATGAGCGATCTCACTCCCTCTGCCAAGCCAAGGCTCCTCGATCAGCACGTCCTCCAGGCTTCGTCCCTAGAACGGGACTACGCCCGGGCAAGCCACCCCATTCCACGATGAAGAGCCCATGTTTCACTACGTCTATCAACTCACCAGCTTGAACTCCCCGGATCGGCACTACACGGGACTCACCCGCGACCTTGAGCGCCGTCTCCGGCAACACAATCAGGGAGAAGTCCAGGCAACCGCTGGCCAGCGCCCTTGGAGAATCGAAATCGCTGTGGCATTCCGCGATGCCTCGAAAGCAGCCGCCTTCGAGCAGTATCTCAAAAGCCACTCAGGCCGCGCCTTCTCGAAGCGCCACTTCTAGCCCCGGCGTCGCACATCTTCAGCCGGAGCTTGCCCCGGCGTAGCGCAGCGAAGCCGGGCGACCCATCTCCTCGAAAACCATCAGGACATCCGCACCGTCTAGGAACTCCTCGGACACAAGGATGTCAGTACCACCCAGATCTACACCCATGTCCTGAACAAACCCGGCCTCAGCGTCCGAAGCCCACTCGATTTCTAACCACCCGGTTTGGGCGGATCCCCATTTGGAACCGCCGTGGCTTTCCCTCTCCAGTCCCGCCTACTTTCACGC
>JANOBS010000169.1:0-2132 GCA_031411755.1 Luteolibacter sp.
AATGAGGAATTTCCGAATGAGGAATTGGCTTTGCTTGAAATGACTTTTACCAGCGTATAGTCTTTCCTCCATGTCGACCAAGGAACTTGCCATCGATACCATCCAAGGCTTGCCTGAAAATGCCTCGTGGCAAGATATTGAGGAGCGCATTCACTTTCTTGCCGCCATCGACAAAGCGCAGGAAGAAATCCGACAGGGCAAGTTCGTCTCGCATGAGGAAGTCCGAGCCCAGTTGGAGCAATGGCTTACCGAGTAATCTGGTCTGATTCCGCTCGCTCGGACCTCCGTTCCATCGTGCGCTACATCGCACGGGATGACCAAACCATCGCCCGACGCTTTGGCGAACGAATCATTTCGAGTGTCGAGAAGATCGCGGCATTTCCCCGCAGCGGACGGATGGTGCCGGAGCAGCGAAACGATCTTATTCGCGAAATCATTCTTTCACCCTACCGGATCATTTTTCAAATCGACGATGCGGCCTTGAGGATCAACGTCATGAAAATCTGGCACTCCGCGAGAGGAAGCCTGAACTCCGACCAGTAGCCGCGTTCAGCTCTTCCTTTAGTCATTAGGATTTAGTCATTAGTCATTTCTTCCCCATGAACCTTCCCCACCGCCCACGCCGCAACCGCCGGACACCTGCGATCCGTTCGCTGGTCCGCGAGACCTCGCTTTCGCCTGCGGATTTCATCTTGCCGATGTTCTTCCATGAGGACGCGGTGGACACGCCGATCGCCTCGATGCCGGGTGTGACGCGCTGGTCAGTGGAGAGCCTGGTGAAGGAGGCTGGTGAGGCCCATGCACTGGGAATTCCGGCGATCGTGTTGTTTCCAAAGATTGAGGAGTCGCTGAAGACCCCGCTCGCCGAGGAATGCGCGAACGATGAGGGACTCGTCCCACGCGCCATCCGCGCGATCAAGGCCGCACACCCGACGCTTTGCGTGATCACCGACGTGGCGCTCGATCCCTACAACTCCGACGGCCACGACGGCGTGGTGATCCGCGATGAGCGGGGGGAGGTCGAGATTCTCAACGATGAAACGGTGCGTGTGCTCATCGAGCAGGCCCTCTGCCACGCCCGTGCCGGAGCGGACATCGTTTCCCCGTCCGACATGATGGACGGTCGCGTGGCGGCCATCCGTCAGGCGCTCGATGACGAGGGTTACGAGGACGTTTCCATCCTCAGCTACACCGCGAAATACGCCTCGGCGTTTTACGGTCCGTTCCGTGGAGCCCTCGATTCCGCCCCGAAAGAGGGCGACAAAAAGACCTATCAGATGGACCCCGGCAACGCCCGCGAGGCGATCCGCGAGCTCCAGCACGACGAGGCTGAGGGCGCTGACATGGTGATGGTGAAGCCGGCCGGTCCCTACCTCGACATCATCATCCGCATCCGTGAGTCCACCGCCCTGCCCGTCGCGGCCTATCAGGTCAGTGGCGAATATCTCATGCTGAAAAGCGCCGCGGCCGGCGGTTGGCTCGATGAAAAGGCGATCGTGCTGGAATCGCTGTTAGGCATCAAGCGCGCCGGGGCCGACATGATCCTGACCTACTTTGCGAAACAGGCGGCGGGTTGGCTCAAGTGACTCTCAGTTCACCGTGAATCCATTGGTCAGCGACCAGGTGTTCGGGCCGAAGGTGGCGTTCACCGTGTAAGCACCGACCGTTGCTCCCGCCGGAATGATGAAAGTCACGGTGACCACGCCGGTGGTGCTGTTCCGCGAAACCGAAGAGCCGGTGATAGTGGGGGCACCGCTTCGTGTAAGGGTGATGCTCGTCGGAGGCACCGTGGTCGGCGGAGGCGGGGTGGAGTAGGCGCTGTTGAGCGTGAGGGTGGTCACAACGCTGGTGCCGCGCGAACCGCTGTTAGGGGCCACGCTGGTGAGCCCTTCCGAGGCCGCAGCCGTGGTGGTGAAGGTCTGATCCGTGCCGTAGCTGGTGCCGCCGGAGTTCACGCCTTTTGCACGGAAATGGTAGGTCGTTCCGGCGGTAAGTCCGGAAATGGCGACGGCGATGCTGGTGGTCGTGCTTCCAGTCACCGTGGAAGGCGCGGCGGTGGAGGTGCTGCCGTAAGAAGTGGTCGGGCCGTATTCAAAACTCGTCGCGGTGCTGTAGCCATTGGCATTCACTGT
>JANOBS010000170.1:0-2507 GCA_031411755.1 Luteolibacter sp.
TGGCATCAGCGAAGAGGCGTTCTCGAAGATTCAGCCGAAGGCGAAGCCTGAAATCTGGAGCTACGGCATCCGCAATCCATGGACGATGAGCTTCGACAGCAAGACCGGCGAGTTCTACGTCTATGACATCGGCCAGAACCACTGGGAAGAGATCAACTTCGAGCCTGCTGGCAGCAAAGGCGGCGCGAACTACGGCTGGAAGTTCATGTGCGGCAGCCACCCCTTCCCGCAGAAGCTCGTCAAGCAAGCCGACGGCACCGAGATCGGCGTCGATCCAGAGAATGCCCCCCACGTCGGCGAGCTACCGATCGCTGAGTACAGCCACGTCAACCAAGGCAACTGCGTAATCGGCGTCGGCATCTATCGCGGCGCGGAGTACCCCACGCTCGATGGAGTCTGCTTCACCGCCGACTGGGGCAGCGGCAAGGTCTGGGGCTTGAAGCGCGATGAAGCCAGCAAGTGGCAGATGCAAGAGCTGCTCGACCTCGACACCCCGCTACGCCCCACCGGCGGCGGCGAAGGCGAAGACGGCAGTCTGTACATGTGCCAAGGCACCGCAGGCTACGGCGGCAAGACCGACCCCTACCAAGAAGCCCCCGGCGCCGTGTGGAAAATCGTCGCCGCCGACAAAGTGCCCGAGGGCGCAGAGACAGCGCCGTTGCAGGCGAAGTAAAACGGGCATTTGGACAGGATGGTCTGGGTGTCCATCGCATCAGCCTTCCCCATCCTGTCACATCCTGTAAATCCTGTCCTAAATTTGCCCCAGGGCCGCTTCCATTCGCGGCGTTCGGGGTTGCCGAGCCATGCTATGAAAAAGGCGGCGCTCAAGGATGCCCCGAGCGCCGCCGTGACTCAAGCCGCGACACCTATTGAGTGACTACGGGCGCGCTGCTCGCCGCAGAGCTGGCAGCAGCTTTGCCCCCCAGCTCCTCCATCAACTTCATCCCCAGCAGGCCCGCCAACGGACCACCCGTGCCGCCTTCGTTGCCGCCGACGATGAGGATGTCGGGCATGACCTTGACCTTATCTTTGCCGATGATCTCGGCAATCTTGGTGCGGGTGAAGTTGTCGCCGCCCATGGCCTTGACTTGCAGCTCGTAAGACTCGGCGTTGGCTTTGCCGATGGCGAGGATCTTCTCGGCTTCGGCGGCACCGGTGAGGGCGATGCGCTGGGCTTCGGCGTTGGCGATCATCTTGGTGCGCTCGGCTTCGGCGCTGGCGTTGAGCTTCACACTGGCGGCATCGCCTTCGGCTTTTTTCACGGCGGCGTCGGCGTTGCGCTCGGCGATTTGCACACCTTGGTCGGCTTGCACGATCTGCTTCTGGATGTCGGCGATGGCGGTTTCTTTTTCCAAGTTCTGGCGAGTCTCCTGGGCCATACGCTGGGTGTCATAGGTGACCTTTTGCTCTTCGGCGAGCTTGCGGTCGGTCAGCGTTTTCATCAGTGACTCGGGCGGTGCGATGTCGCCGATGAGGGTGTCCACGCCGTTGACGTTGTACTGATCGAGCACGGTGTTGATGTGGTCCTTTGCGCTGGCTTGGCGCTCCTTGCGTGTGCTGAGGAAGCTGATGACATCGCTGTCCTGCGCGCTGTTGCGGAAGTAGTTGCCGATGGTGGGCTCTAGCACTTGGGACACGAGGTTGTTCATGTTGCCGAAGCGCGCGATGACTTTGCTGGCCTCGGTCATCGGGATGTGGATGATCTGGGAGACGTCGAGGTTGAATGGGAAACCGTCCTTCGAGCGGACCGTGATCGTCGAGAGATGCGCGTCGAGCTTGTGGGCTTCACTGCGGGCGTTGGCCCAGTTGAGCACGAGGTTGGTGGTCGGCACGTGCTCGACGCGGAGGATGTAGGTGTTGAGCGGATACTTTCCGGGGCCGAGTGGTTCCGCCCAAACGCCCTTGTGGCCGCGCTTCACGATGTTGCCGTGCTTGAAGTCGAGACCGCTGACGTCCTCGCCATCGTCACCGTAGTAGCTGATGATGACACCGACCGAACCGATGGCGATTTCCGTCATGGGGATTTCCTCAACGTGGACGAACCAGGGATTGAGGAAATAGGAACCGGCCAGGATGACCTGCGGCTGGACGCCACGGCTGCCACCGGCGGCGAAGAAGGCGTCGGCGTTCTGGAAGTTGCTGTGGCCGTCGGTCATGCGCCCGGCGATCTGGCCCTCGGAGAGCGGTTCACCGTCGAGGGTGTTGACGATGCCGACCATGTTTTCCCGGATCTGCGTCATGCGGGCGCGGGTGACATCGAAGAGGAAGGTATTGATCCGGTAGGTTCCGGCGGTGAGGAAGGCCGCTTGACGACCTTTCTGGCCACCTCCACGAAGGAAGGCTGCGGCGTCCTGGAACATCTGGCAATCCACTGCACGTGCCAGCACCCCACCGCGTGGGAGTTCGCCACCGTCCTTCGAGAGGATCAGGCCGATTTCACCATCCGGAATGACGGTGAGAGGCTGTAGTGTGATCTCGAACTGCCAGATCCACTTCCAGAAATAGAG
>JANOBS010000171.1:0-10731 GCA_031411755.1 Luteolibacter sp.
CCGCGAGCTGGCGATCCAGCTGACCGAGGAACTCGGCGAACCGAAGTGGATCCAGATGTCAGAGCGCATCGCCACGATCATGCGCGAGAAGAAGAACCTGAACGCCAACGTCGATTTCTACTCGGCCACCGTTTACTACTCGCTCGGCATTCCGACCGATCTCTTCACGCCGATCTTTGCAATCGCCCGCGCCGCCGGCTGGACCGCCCAGGTGCTGGAGCAGCTCCGCGACAGCCGCCTCTACCGTCCGCTCACCCTCTACACCGGCCCCACCGAGCTGATGCCGGTGCCGCCAATCTCCGAGCGGTGAGTTCCTCACCGAAACCAACTTCCGCCTTGTGAAAGCATCGCGGTCAGGTAAGATCGCCTTACCTTGAAAACGAAGCTTTCCAGCAAAGGTCAGATCGTATTGCCCGGAGCCGTGCGTAAGCGGCTGGGCTGCCAACCCGGCGAAACATTCGAGGTCACGATCGAGGATGAGCGGGTGATCCTCACGAGGTCTGCCAGGCCTTCGCCGGTGTTCCGAATTGTCACCGATTCGAAAACCGGGATGCCGGTTTTGTCGTCTGGAAAATCGGAGACGAAATTGACCAGCGCACAGGTCGCTGAACTCCTCCATGACTTCCCGTGACTTACCTGCTCGATGTCAATGCACTGATCGCCCTCGGGTTCCAAGAGCATGAATTCCACGAAAGGGTTGCAGCTTGGCTGTCCGGTTTGGATTCGTCCGTAGTCCTCGTCTCGTGCCCGATCACTGAACTTGGATTTGTGAGGGTGCTGCAACAGGCCCCTCAATATCGTGTTCCGATTTCAGAGAGCAGAAAGCTGTTAGGCCAGCTTCGCAAAAATCAGAGCCGTGCAATCGACTTCATTCCAGATGACCATGGCGTCGAAATTCTTCCTGCCTGGGTGGCGAATGGGCGGCAAAGCACCGATGGCTATCTTTCGGCTCTAGCCCGCAAACACCAGGCCGTCCTTGCCACCTTGGATGAAGGCATCAAGGGCGCGTTTGTCATTCCGGACGCGTGATCCGCAAATCGACCTCAAACTGGGGAACACTTATTTCTTCTTCCTTGCCGCGGTGATCTCGGCGATCAGGCGGTGGAGGATCAGGCGGTTGTCTAGGCCCGTGGTGACGAGGGCCTGATCGGCGCGGTGCGTGGCCTCCATCGCGACGGTGAGGCCAGCGAGGGTGAAGGCGGAGGCCCCGCGCATGGCCAGGAAAATGGGGTAGACGTTCACGCCGCCGGTCTTCTTCTGCGGCAGCCAGGCGCGGTCGAACTCCGGCAGGCGGTCGAGTGCACCGGCGAAGGCCGGATAGGTTCCCGTCGGCACTTTCAGCGTCTCCTCGGTGACCTTCGCCATGAAGAGATTCCGCACCGTCGGGATGATCGAGGCGCGGATGATGGCCACCGCGCTTTCGCCCTGTTCGAGTTGTTGGTCGATGAGACCGATCGCCCGCGCGGCATCGCCCTTCTGGATGGCATTGCCGATTTCAAAGACGATCCCGGCGCGACTGAGCGGGACCATGGTCAGTACGTCCTGCTCGGTGATCTGGCGGCGTTCGCCGAGGAAGAGGTCGAGCTTCTCCAGCTCGTTGCCAATCTGCTGCGTGGCCTCGCCAGCGAGCATCACGAAGAGTTCCATCGCGGCGGGTTCGAACTTCAGGCCGAGCTCCTTGGCGCGTGCATTCACCAAGCTGCCGACCTGGTCCTGCCAGCCCTCACGACTGGTATCGATGCGGTCGTGAACCTGCACCTCGGCGACCTTTTCGAGTGCCTTCCAGAAAGCCCGGCGCTTGTCGATGCCGGTGGCGGTGAGGAGAAATTTCACGCCGGAGGGCAGGCCTGCCTCGAGCATCGCCCTCAGCCGCTCGACTCCGGAAAGCGTGCGCTCGGAGCGGCCGGTGACGTCGTCGGCGAAGAAGTTGGCATTGCGCAGCCAGACGACCTTGTCGCCTCCGAACATCGGCAGGGTTTGCAGGGCCTGGAGGGTGGACCCGCAGATTTCGTGGGCCTTGTCGGAGTTGTCCGCCACTCCGTCGATCGTCTCGTGGGTGAAGCCGTCGTCCACGCCACCGGTCAGCTCGCGATACAGCTCGATGGCGCGTTCCTTCACCAGTCCCTCATCGGAACCGACCACCGCGAACACATTGCCGCTGGAAACTGCTTTCGCCTTCGCTGCCACGCCCAAGGTTTTAGACCGCCCGCGATGCCCCTGCAAGTGCGCCAGCCCCCGAGGGAGGATTTCCCCTCACAGCCTTGATGCCTTCAGCGGAACCTTGAGCGGCGGGGTATCGGGACTGTCGGTGGAAATCACCATCGTCGCATCAGTCGAGCCGCTGGCGGAGGTTGGATTGAAGCCGATCTGAAGCTCCGACCAGCGATCCGCTAAGACGAGGCCGGGGAAGGACTGGATTGAATAGTGTCGGGCACCCGGGCCGATAAATTGAACGTCGGTGATCGTCGCCTTCTGGCTCTCACCGACCAGCGTCAACTTCAGCGAGCTGCGAGTCATGCCGCCCTCAGGTTGTTCTGAGGAAAACTCCAAGCGATCCGAGGAGCCCGCGAGTTGGGAAGATTTTCCGGCGGTGGAGGATTCATCCGGTGTCACCAAGGTGTAGGCTCCGGCGAGAAAGGGAGCGGCTAGAAAAACGAGTCTCATGGTCGAAAACAAAGGTTGAACTCCGATCCAAGGTGCAGGGACTGGGCCATTCCGGGCAGATTACCCCCTGAAAGGCTCAATAAATTTCGCCCAATCCCCGGCGACCCATGAACCGCAGGCATGCCGCGCGGCCCCGTCCGGCTAGGCGTTTTCCTCGAAACCCTCGTCCATCAACGCTGCGCCACCGGCACCAACTTCTCGCGGAGTAGTTCACGGCTCTTGCCTTCGTTCGAAAACGCCTCGATCAATCCCTCCTTACTTAGCCCGGCAGCTACCCGCCAAGATTCAAGCGCCGCTATGTGCATGAGGATGAGTTTTCGAGCGGTTTTCAAACCTTCCTGCTGGACGTTTTTCTCCTGCTTGGCCTTTTCCTTCTCGATTGAATCCAGATATTGATTTCTTAGTTTTGGATCTTGGATGGCATCAGGATTCATGCCTGCCGCCGCATTGGGCGTTCCGGGCGGCGGACTGATATTCGCGATGCCATGCTGCCACTGATAATCTTCCTCGATCAGGGTATCGAGCTTGGCCAAGGTGGACTTGACGGCAGCCGCGACGGCTTTCGCCTCACCAGATTCCTTTGGGAACTTCCCCTCGCCTAGATTGGCAAGCAATCTCGTTGAAGCATCCTGCACCGCCTTAAGCTCAGCGCGGATACTCGGTGATGGAGTGAGGGGAACTTCTTTCAGAGCATTCTCAAAATCGGCGCTGGCGCGCGTCAGTTCCGTTGGCCTGCTATCCGCCACCGCTTTCCCGACCTCAACCATTTTGGGCATGGGAGCGTCTGTTTCCGCGCCAGCCCCTCCGGTCAATGTTGCGATGATGATAACCTTAAAAATTGATTTCATGGTTGAATTTACTTCGGATGAATTCCGTTTTCAATTCCCGGCCACGGGAGGAAGCGTAGATGCTAGACAAGGAAAGCGGTCATTGACGGGCACGAACATCAGTGGCGCGTGTCAAATTTTGATTACCCAATTTAATATCCCAACTTTGAGAAAGGCAAATCGACACGGCGGATTCATTGCTTCTTGAGTAACGTCTCGTCTTCAGGTGTAATTCGATTTTGGATTACTGCCTCATAAGTCGACCACGCAGCTAGACCAAGTTTTAGAGACAAGCCCTTAGGTGCTTTTCCAGAAATATAATAGCGTCGCCAAGTTTCGTCAAAAGCGCCCTTCAGGCCCGGATAAAAGTCATTTTTAATACCTTCATCTGGAAACCCCCCTAAACAAATCCGAAATGTAAGCAAATCCTTTAATTTCTGCAAATTAGGAGGCAGTAATATGAAAACTATTTGTTCGTGATGTTTTCCAGAAATTAATTTACTCGAAGTGGGGATACTAGGTAACGGCTCATCGCAAAAAAATGGCAGAACATTTGATTTGATATCGAAAGATGCAAATTGGGGATTCACTAAGACATTTGAAGGCAACGATTTACTGAGGTCTGGATTTTTATTTACCAAATATCGCCGAGCCCCCTCTTTCCATAAACCTTGAAGATATTCCTGATTCTGATTACGATCAAAAAGATTTTGTTCAATCTCCTGATTTAAGACATCGGCAACAAATGCGTCTCTTGCCCATTTGACTTTCAATAAATCATCGATCGTAGACATGATCTCAACTGAAGTAGATTTATCTACCATAATGCCTCCTAGAATCGGCAATGCTAAATCAATCGCTCGCCGAGCGATCAAAGCGTTGCCGTATCCATTTTGGGTAGCTATCCATTCAGAAAATTTAATTATTTCTTTAGCTTTATCTAATTTTCCAGAAATGGAGTCAGGCATGTTATTTAAAAATCCAGGCAAGGCATCAAGGACTTTCTTACCGAACTCATTAGAGGCGTTCTGCCGATTACGTTCTTCTAGATCCGCAACCCTCATCGTAGCCCAATTAGAGCGAATCAGTGGTGCTGACCACTTTTCTACATTTGCTTTTCTGTAGAATCCTGAGATTCCGAATTGATTTAAGTCTTGTTCTTTAGCTCTTATGCTTTCAAGGACCGCATCGCCACCGAATACGGTTTGCGAATAGGCAAACAAAGAAAGAAGTGTGAATGTGAATTTTTTCATATTTTTATTTATTTTTCAACCCAATTGAAAGTTTCGTCCCAATTTATATCCCAGCGATATATTTGCCCGGAAGAACGACCGTAATCTCCCTTTCCATAGCCGATTTGAAGTGCAGCACCTATTTTGTTTATTGTACCAGCATTAAAATTAAAATCATATAAGTCCTCTACACGACCAACTGTGCGTGCTTCAACCTCATAGCCGGTGGACTCGATAAAAATCGGACTTCCGTCCAAACGATCACCCACATATTCTTCATATTGGATTTTTTTGACCGTGTAGCGTGCTAGATGGGAGGGAATCCGTCCTCTCCCAATTACTCCAAAGGCATCATCCCCTCCTAAATTTGGCAGGATCGGATCATCAAATGAAACCGTTGTCTTCGTCACCCAAGCAGGAGTGCTCTCATGATCATGGTAAACTTCTGTAACGCCCCCGAGTGGAAAATTAGCTGCTGAGTTGAATGGTAGGCTCGCGAAATGAGTTACAACTTCGGGCAAAATTGTTGATTTGAAATGATTCTGAACAGCCGTTTTAATCGTGTGACTTAGGCCTGTCATTTCGGATGCCGTGGTTGTCGAATCCCAATGATAAAATGGAATTGTAGCAATTCCTGTATCGCTAAATACTGCGCCAGAATTATGGGTAAGCCATTCACTTAGTTCACCATTAAATGCGTCAAAATCAAATGCCTCAAATGAAGTGGGACGTTTATCCGCCGGCATCCCAGCCGTAGTTCCATTTTGAAACAATCGCAAAAATTCAGATGCATGAGGAATTGTCCCTGCCGAAGCGATGATTATTGCGGCGGCAGCCTGCATTACGCTGTAAGTAGTTGGATCTATAATTTTTACTGTTGGCTCTCCTAGCGATATTCCGTCGAAAGAGGCTGGCATTGATAGCGTAACTTCTTCTGTTGTATCTAATACCGAATTGGAGTTTGAATCGTATCCCAAGCGGATCGTGAAATCAGTGCTCGAATCTACGCGTAATTCTAGGGGGCCACTCGCCAGAAAAAATTTGTCTGATCCAGGCTGCTTTGTACTGCCTGAATAAGCTCCAACAATAATTTTCCGCCTTACCTCGTCCAACGTGGCGTCTATAGATATCCCGTATTTTGAATCAGAAGGATCTTCCGTAATATACAAATTATTGGTATTTACACCATGCACGCTACTAGCTGAGTCTGGTGCCGGACTTGGAGTAGCTACTGGATCATCTTTTTTGGTGGAGTTGAAAATTTGATTGGCCTTATTTTTAGTCTCCCACATTCTCGTTAGTTTCAGAGGAATCAAACCGACGATGACGCTACTAGGAAGAGTGCCGTCACTTAAATTGGTTCCTTTAAGAATAACTGTGACAGTAATATCGGCGGTGGATGGAGCTTGGATGGTATTTACCGACTCGATGTGAGCCGGGCTTATGCCATGAAGGCTGATTTGGTTTATTTCGTCTATTTCCCAGTCGAGATGCCGATCATTGACATGAATATAGCCTGTGATTGAAGTTCCTGTTGACGGAGTGATACTCCACTCGAGAGTATCGTCGAACTCTGAAAAAATCCCGGTCCATTCTGGATACTCTTCACTTTGGGTGCCAATGACAATGATTCGAGATTCTCCCTTCTTGATCGTAAACTTACGAGTCTCAGCCTTTATCTCGCCCATGGGCCTGTCTCCAACGAGAACGAACCAATCTGCTGCAGGAGCATCAGTGGCATCGTTGGGATTTTTTCCCTGCTCCACTTCACTCGTGTCGGAAATGCCGTCTCCGTCTGTATCAGAAGAAAGAGGATTCGTTCCCGCTGATTGTTCTTGAAGGTTTGTCAGGCCATCGAGATCAGGATCGCCGTTCGAGCCGTTGTTGGGATCACGGGTGCCGTTGTCGGTGGGGTCGAGGCCGTTCTCTTCTTCCCATTTGTCGCCGAGGCCATCGCCGTCAGTGTCGGCGCGAAGAGGATTTGTCTGGATGTTGGGGCTGAGGTTTGGAAATCCAACGGTGACGCCGGGCCGTGGACGAAGGGTGATTTCGTAGAGGTTGCTGAAGCCGTCTCCGTCAAAATCTGCGGTTTCCAGAGTTTCACTCGGTCCGGGAAGTTGGTCGGTGTAGTGGAGCCGGAAGAATCCCTTGTCGGCGGTGCCATCGACTTCGAAGCTGATGTCTTCGTTATTTCCTGCCTCGATGATGGGAGCCCAAAACCAAGCTTTGAGGGAATCGGAGGGCTCGGAGATTTGGAGAAAGTAGGAGCGATCCGCGTCGCCATACCAGTTGAGGAATTTTCCGCCTGTGGAGGGGGTGAGAAATTCGAGGTTTTGTTCGATGCCGGTGGTTTGGCCGGTTGAGAGACTGGAGATTGAGAACCCAGAGGCCAGAATCAAGATTCCAGAGAAAATGAGGGAGAGGATGCGGCGAATCACTTGGCACCTCCGTCTTTTTCGGGGGTGGGATTGGCGAGGTAGCGGCTGCCGCGATGGGGGCGGAGGAGAATGGTTTCGTCGCGAGGGATTGGCGGGTGGGCAGCGGCCCAGATGGCGCAATCGCGTTGGTAGGTTTGGCGGGCGGCTTGGTAGGCGACGAGACGGTCCTTTTCGCTGTCGATGAGTTGCTTGACGAGGCTGATAGGCGAGGTGCCAATGAGGTCTTTGGGATCGCCTTGGGTGATGAGAATGGTGTCGGCTGGGACGCTGGGGATTTCACGGACGAGAGGGCGGGCGAAGCGACGGAAACCTGCCGTGCTGATGTTGATTAACATCGTGTGGAGGCGGTATTTTTCGTCGTTGTGGACAAACTCACCGAGGCCCGAAATGAGTCCGATGTCGAAGCCGCAAAGGGCTTGGTAGGGCGCTCCGGTGACGGGATGGGTCCAGTTTACGGCACTGACTCGGTGATCGTAGATGGTGGCTCCGAGCTGAAAGGTGTGGAGGCGCTGCCACGCGATGCGGGCGAGTTTTTCTTCGCTGAGGGGAAGAGCTGGTAGCTGGGGCTTCGGCTCGGGCGGTGGCGGGAGATCAGGCAGAGTGGAGGCCTCGCCACGGATGACCGTGATGGAGGTGCCGGATTTCCCGGGAATGATCGAGACTGCGTCGGCGCGGATGGCTGGGAGGACTTTGGGTTCGACGGTAGCCGGAGGGGTAAAGGCTGGGACTTCGAGGGAGCGAGCGACGTAGGTGGCGTTGCTGGGGGGCACGGGGTCCTCTGCCTGGGCAAGCCCGGCTAGTGAGAATGCTAGTAGGTAGGTGGCGAGTGGTTTCATCGGGAGGAAGGGGGTAGATGCCACTGGTGTTACCTAGATAACAAAGGGCGCGGACTTGATCGCGCCCCACTCACAGGCACCGCGAAGCACCTCTCGAAAAGACACGCCAAGCCGCGCCGATTGGCGCGACAGCTCTGTCGTTTCGAGGGCCTTTAAAATTCGCGGTTTTGTGAGTGCCCCAGTAGCTTTTGTTGGTCGCAAAAGCAGTTGTGTGTGATTTAAAAAATATGCATGGATGCCATTACGAATGACATTGCAGATTAAGAATATCCAGTTGATTTGGGCAAGTCGGAAATTCGGATCGTCAAAGATGTTTCGGCATTCGGCATCTGATCCTATCTGGAAGCGATGCGCTGGAAAAAGCGCAGACTTGGCGCAGTGGGGAGGCCCGGACTGGCCCTAGGTCAGGGCTTCTCCTCAAAGCCTTCGTCCGGCGGCAGATTCCGGGCGGTGGCGGCGTTCACGGCGAGCTGGTCGCAACACTCGTTCTCGGCGTGGCCGGCGTGGCCCTTGACCCATTTCCAGTCGACCTTGTGCGTCGCGGCGGCGGCGGTGAGGCGCTGCCAGAGGTCCTGATTCTTGACCGGCTGGTTGGCGGAGGTTTTCCAACCCTTTGCCTTCCAGCCTTTGATCCAGTTCTTGGTGAGGGCGTCGATGACGTAGCGCGAATCCGAATGCAGCTCAACGTCGCAGGGTTCTGTTAGAGCCTCCAGTCCGGCGATGGCGGCCATGAGTTCCATGCGGTTGTTCGTGGTGCGGGCAAAGCCCTTGGCAAGTTCGAGCCGATGCTTTCCCGACTTCAGCACCACGCCGAAGCCGCCGGGGCCGGGGTTGCCCTTGCAGGCACCGTCGGTGAATATGATGACTTGTCGCATCAGGGGTTCGATCGGAGTTCGCGGCGGATTTTTTCAACATCCACCGTCTCCAGATAGCGGCGAATGTTCGGATAAGCACCGGCGTGATGGCCATAGGAAGGGTCGTTCAGCTCGGCAATCGCCTGCGCGCGTGGCCAGTTCTGCACCACCATCCGATACATCGCGACCACGACGCCGGTGCGGTCCGAACCATGCCAGCAATGCACGAGCACCGGCTTCTTCGCGCGCGTGATCACCTTGAGCGCTGCGACGATGTCGGCATCGCGGATCGTTTCCGCATTCATCGGAATGCGATGAAGCCCGATCCCGTCGCAGCAAAGTCCCTCATCGCCATGCCAGTGCCGCAAGCTGAGCACCTCGCCGATCCCTGCCGTTTTCAAGTCCGTGAAGCCCACCGCATCCGGCTGCGACGACCGCCAGACATGGTCATCGACGCGATGGAGATTTCGCAGCGGCGCGGCGCAGGAGGCCAGCAGCAGACAGGCGAGAATGGAAAGCCGGATCACGAAATGACGCCGAGTTCCTTTCCGACCTTCACGAAGGCTTCGATGCCCTGATCGAGTTGGTCCTTCGTGTGAGCCGCGCTGATCTGGGTGCGGATGCGGGCCGCGCCCTGGGCGACGACCGGGTGGAAGAAGCCGATCGCGTAAACGCCGTGGTCGAGCAGCTTGGCGGAAAATTGCTGGGCCAGTGCGGCATCGCCCAGCATGACCGGAGAGATCGGGTGGTCCTTGCCGCCGATGGTGAAACCGGTGCCAGCCATCGCGCTGCGGAAATAATCGGTGTTCGCTTTCACTCGATCCGCGAGCTCGGTGGAGGCCTCCAGCATTTCGAAAACCGCCAGCGAGGCCGCGACGATCGGTGGCGCGATGGTGTTGGAAAAAAGGTAGGGTCGCGAGCGCTGGCGAAGGAGGTCGATGATCTCCTTTTTCCCGGACGTGTAGCCGCCGGATGCGCCGCCGAGGGCTTTTCCGAGAGTGCCGGTGGTGAGGTCGATCTTTCCAAACAGCCCGCAATGCTCGTGGGTGCCGCGGCCATTTTCACCAAGGAATCCGGTGGCGTGGCAGTCGTCGAAGTGGACGATGGCGTTGTATTTAGCGGCGAGCGCGTGGACCTGGTCGAGCTGGGCGATGATGCCGTCCATCGAGAACACGCCGTCGGTGGTGATGAGCTTGAAGCGGGCTCCGGCAGCATCGGCGGCCTGGAGCTGTGCCTCGAGATCGGCCATGTCGTTGTTGCCGTAACGGAAGCGCTTGGCCTTGCAGAGGCGGACGCCGTCGATGATCGAGGCGTGGTTGAGCGAGTCGGAAATGACCGCGTCCTCCGGGCCGAGCAGGACTTCGAACAGGCCGCCGTTGGCATCGAAGCAGGATGGATAGAGGATGGTGTCCTCAGTGCCGAGAAAGGCGGAAATTTTCTCTTCAAGCTGCTTGTGGAGTGTCTGGGTGCCGCAGATGAAGCGGACCGAGGCCATGCCGAAACCCCAGCGGTCAAGCGCGGCCTTGGCGGCTTCGACCACCTTCGGGTGATCCGCGAGGCCGAGGTAGTTGTTCGCGCACATGTTGATCACCGTGCGGCCGTCCTTGAGCCGGACGGTGGAGTTCTGGGTCGAGTCGATGAGACGCTCGCGCTTGTAGAGTCCGGCGGAATCGATGTCGGTGAGCGTGTCCTGAAGATGCGAGATGAAACTGTCCGAAAGCATAACGCCGTGAGGATGGACCCGGAGGTCCGGGGGTGCCAAGTGCCGATTCCGGGCTCAGTCCTTGGCGTCCGGCGGAACAGTTGGTTTCGGAACGGACGGACGCTGGGGCAGGGCACCTGATGGCTTGGCTGCGGCGAAGGCAGGCTTCGTGTTTCGG
>JANOBS010000172.1:0-6418 GCA_031411755.1 Luteolibacter sp.
CGGATGGGCCGGTGAGGAGGGATGGGTCGAAGGACATGCCGAGGCCGAGGCCGAGTTCGACAAGCTTGTCCTTGATTTCGTTGAGCGACTTCTTGCCGAAGTTGCGATACTTGAGCATTTCCGCCTCGGTCTTCATGGCCAACTGGCCGACGGAGGTGATGTTGGCGTTGTTCAAGCAGTTGGCGGCACGGACCGAGAGTTCGATCTCGTTGACGCTCATGTTGAGAAGCTTCTTCAGCGCGGCGTTTTCCTCGCTGGATTCCATCGGTGCTTCTTCGAAGTCAACGGCGTTCTCGTCATAGTTGACGAAGACGTCGAGGTGGTGGCGAAGGATGGCGGAAGCCTGAAGCAGGGCATCCTGCGGGGTGAGGCGGCCGTCGGTCCAGACATCGAGCACCAGCTTGTCGTAATCGGTCATCTGACCGACGCGGGTGGTGTCGACCGCATACTTGACGCGGGTGACGGGCGAGAAGATCGAGTCGATGGCGATGACGCCGATCGGCTGGTCCTTGCGCTTGTTCTCGTCGCCAGTGGAGAAACCACGGCCCACGCGGACTTCGAATTCGCAGTCGAACTTCACCTTCTTGTCGAGGTGGCAGATGACCTGGTCCTTGTTGACGACTTCGAAGACGTTGTCTTCCTGGATGTCACCAGCGGTGACGACGCCTTCCTTCTCGATCTTGATCGAGAGGATGCGGGAATCCTTGTCGTGGTGGATGAATTTGACCTTCTTGAGGTTCAGGATGATGTCGGTGACATCTTCTACGACACCCGGGAGGCTGGAGAACTCATGCTGCACGCCCGCGATGCGGACGGAAGTGATCGATGCGCCTTCCAGAGAGGAAAGCAGCACGCGGCGGAGGGAGTTCCCGAGGGTGTGGCCGTAGCCGCGCTCGAAAGGTTCGGCGCTGAACTGGGCGTAGGTGTCGGTGGCGGTGTCCTCGTTGCGAACGAGGCGGTTGGGGATCTCGAAACGAGACAGTTTGACGGCTGACATGGTGCGGTTTGGTTGCCGGGTTGCCCCCTGGCGAGCGCGACTGGATCTCATGAACCAATCTAGGGGACCGACGGCGGTTGCTAAGGCTCGCGCGGGCGGCGAATAAACGGGATGGCCTCGGGCTTGCAAAGGCTTTTTTGCCAGTTTGGGCGGTTCTTTTACGTGAAAGCCCCCAGATTCACTAAAAAGGGGTGGCGTTCTCGAAAAACGCGGGCCATGTTAGGGAGTGAAAACTCTCGCTCCCATTACGATGAGGTCCAAGCGCAACCTAACTCGATTCACCTACGAACACACCGCCTTCCAAGGATGGCGATTGTGTCTCAGCCGTGGAGGCACCACGTTTACGAAATATTTCTCCGACAAGCACTACGGTGGCGGAAAGAAATCTCTGGACGCGGCGGAAACGGCACTCGGTGACCTGAAAACGCTGCTCGATGCCTCGAAGCGCGTTCAGGGAAAGCTGAGCCCGACCGCGATCCGCAAGGCGGAAAAGCTGCTGCTTGAACGTTGATCCCACCGGATCGGCATTGCGTGCGACGGAAATCGGGCTTTGCTCGGCGGCATGCCGTCCGAACACTTCCCGGTCATCCATTGGTTCCGTCGCGACCTGAGAATCGCGGACAATCTGGCCCTGCATGCTGCGGGGGAAACTGGTTCTCCAGTGGTCCCGGTTTATGTGGTGAGCGATTGGAAGGAATTCCACCACTGGACCGGGCCCAAGCGGCAGCATTTTCTCTGTGGGTGCCTAAGCTCCTTGGCTGCGAACCTGACCACCCTGGGTGGCAGGCTGATCATCCGACAGGGCGATGCGGTGGGCGGACTCCGCCAACTCCTCATCGAGTCCAGAGCCAAGGCTCTTTATTTCAATACGGACCCCGATCCGTTCGGTAAAGCGACCGAGCGGAAGATCGGGGAAATGTGCGCCGAATTGGGAGTCGCGTGCCACGCATTCGCCGATGCCACCCTGCACGGACCCGAGGAAATTCTGAATCTGAGCGGCCTTCCCTACCGGGTCTACACCCCTTATTCCAAGAACTGGTCGTCGCAGCCCAAAGCGGCTCCTGTCCCGAAGCCATCCCAGCTTCAGACTCCGGACGGAATCAATTCACTCCCCTTGCCCACTGTCGCGACCTGGGGACTTGAGGTGCCCATCGGCGAATTCGTGGAACCCGGTGAACGCGCTGCACGTGGGCGACTGAAAACCGCCGTCGAAACCAAGATCGGCCACTATGGAAAACTCCGTGACCTTCCCGCCGAGGAGGCCACCTCCCGCCTTGGGCAGGACCTGCGCTTCGGCCTGCTCTCGATCCGGACCATTTACGCGAAATGCCTGTCCGCCATGGCCACCGCTTCCACCTCGGAGCGCGGCGGAATCGAGACCTTCATCAAGGAACTCGCCTGGCGGGAATTCTACTTCGCCATCCTCCACCATTTCCCGAACGTCCTCGACGAGGAGTTCAACGCCGACTGGCGCGGACTGCCTTGGGACGAACCGGATTGGAAATACGAAGCCTGGCAGCAGGGTCGTACCGGCTTTCCGATCATCGACGCCGGCATGCGACAACTCCTCGCCACCGGATTCATGCACAACCGCGTCCGCATGATCACCGCCATGTTCCTGACCAAGGACCTCCACGTCGATTGGCGGCACGGCGAATCGTATTTCATGCAGCACCTGATCGATGGCGAGATCGCCTCAAACAATGGCGGTTGGCAATGGTCGGCCGGCACCGGAGCCGATGCCGCGCCGTATTTCCGCATTCAGAACCCGTGGACGCAAAGCGCGCGCTACGATCCGCAAGGCACCTACATCAAACGCTGGGTTCCGGAACTCCGCGACGTCCCGACTGCGCGCCTCATGGAGCCGCCGAAGGATGGACGTCCACTCGTGCCCGGCTATCCGCTGCCGATCGTCGATCACGGCACCGAACGCGCCAGAACCCTGGCGATTTTCAAGAAGCACCGCGAGCAGACCTCGTGAGTCGCTCCGCAAGAGGGGCGTGAGCCTCACTTCATCAGCCGAGTCGCGATCTCCTTCAGCTCTTCCACTGGAATCGCGAAACTCTGAGCGCGGTCGGCACGGGCGATATTCATGCCGATGCAAAGACCTTCGAGGTTGAGGAGTGGTCCACCGGTGGACTCCTTGTTGCCGAGGACATCGTGCTGGATCACCCGTGGAAAACCTGTGCGTCTGCTGGAGTAATCGCCGCTCATCTGGTCATTGCGTGATTTCTCGGCAAACAGCTCCCCTTTCGCGGCAAGGCGGACATCGACCGTCTCCACTTTACCCGCTCGCTTGTAGGTGACCTTGACGGTCGTGCCTGCCTTTTTGTCCTTCATGAGGGCGGCCATTTCCTCGATCTTGGATACATTCTTGCCATCGATCATCACGATCACATCGCCCTTCTGAAGACCGGCTTCCTGCGCACCGCTCTTCTCGTTGACGTCCTCGATTTCGAGGGCCTTTGTTTTGGTCTTCAACACCACGCCGAGTGCCGCACCACCGCTGGCCGGGATTTCGCGGGGCTTGGCACTGATGATGCCCGGCAGCGCGCGACGACGTGAGCCGCTGGTCGCACCATTCGCCACCACCCAGGTGCCTTGCGGAATATCGGACGACGAAGCGTATTGGATCGGCTGAAGACCCTGGGCCTCGATCTTGAGCAAGGCCACGTCCCAGGTCGCATCCGATGCAACCACCTTTGCGTTGTCAAATTTCGCCTCGTCCACGGTCACCGAAATCGCGCTGATCTTCGCGACCTCGCTGGCCTTGGTCAGAATGTAGCCGTCCGCGGAAATGACCACGCCGTAGGCAAGTTCCTTGCGCCCCTCTCGAATCACCGCACTGGACTTCTGAAGCACGGCCCGCTGCTCTTCGAAGACCGCGACGACCGTTTCGCCGTTCTTGCGGAGCTCGCTGTCCAGACTCTGGACACCCTGCACGGCTGTTGGCAGGCCGAGCACGATGAGGATGGGAAAAAATTTAGCGTTCACCGAGTTTCATTTCGAGGGTTTCGGGCTTTCCGCCCTTCAGCAGATCGAGAGCCATCTTGTCGCCAGGAGACATTTCCTTGATCATCTCCTGCAGCTCCTCCCGGGTGGCCAGCGGCTTGCCGTTCAGCTTGAGAATCACATCGCCTTCCTTGAGGCCCGCTTTCTCCGCCGGGCTTTCGCGGCCGACCTTGGTGACCTTGAGACCGCCCTCGGGACGGGCCTCCGTGGCGAGCCCGAAGAAGCCCTTGCCCTTCTCAGGCTTCTTCGCGAATGGGCCTTCGCCGACGAACTCGCCGCGTGTCATTTCATCCCAGTGCGCGATGAATTCCTTCATCGGCACGTGCATGTTCTGGGAAAGCACCTCGCCGACCCGTGAGTGGATCCCGATCAGCCGTCCCTCCAGATCAAAGAGCGGACCGCCGGAATCACCACCGATCAGCGTGCAGTCGGACTGGATCGTCGAGTCCGCCATTCTGACCAATCGACCGAGCCTGACCACCGAGCCGCGATCCTTGTCAAAGCCGCCCGAATGCCCGAGTGAAAACACCCAGTCGCCGAGCTTCGTCGTGTCTTCGCGATCGATCGGAGCGAAGGGATAGGTGCCCTTTTCGAGAATCTTCACCATCGCACAGTCAGTCGTGGAAACGAGTCCCATCGACTCTGCTTTCAGCTTCTTGCCATCCTCCATGATCACCGTCAGTTCCTTGCCCACACCTCCCGCGACGTGCGCGGCGGTGAGCACCAGGCCTTCCGGGGAAACGATCACTCCGCTGCCGCTGCCTTCCCCAATGTCGATGCAGACCGTCGCCTCACGCGCCTTGGGCAGGACTGAGGCCAGCGCCTTTTGGATAACCTCGAGATCCTTCCGGCTGTCCGGAGCCTTCTTGTCGTTGACGTAAGGTCGCTCGGGAGCGGCGAGGGCCATGGCAGGAACCAAGGCCAGAAGAAGAAGTGGGCGACGTCTCGTCATCTCGGGATGGAATGGTGGACCTTAACCTGCCGAATCGAATCCCGCAACCCTGCGGATCAGCTCGTTTCGGTGGCAGGTCCTGACTTCAAAGCGCTTCCAACGATCAAACTCGCCTGCGAAAGATCGCCGTCCACTCACGACCTACCCTCCCCGGATAGCCAGTCTCCGGCACCCAGTCCTCGACCAGATCGAACCACGGCTCCAGCAGCCCGATGATTTCCTCCCGCGTCGACTCGAACGGCGGCCCCTGCCCTTCCTCGCCCGGATCATTAGGCGTTAGGAAAAACACCCCGCACAGCCAGCCGCCGGGCCGCACCAGCGCCCCTGCCGCTTCCGTGTAGCGCGGGCGGTCGCTGGGATGGATCGCGCAAAAACAGGTGTGCTCCCACCAGCCCGCGAAGCCCTCCTCCGGCCACCAGCTCCGATCAAACAGATCCGCCAGCCGATAGGATTCCGCGCCGGTCTTTTCAAACCGATCCGCCCCCTCGACCGCCGCTGCCGAGAGATCCAGCCCCACGACTTCCACACCGCATCTGGCGATCTCCCGCACGTCGTGGCCGAAGCCGCAGCCCGGCACCAGCACGGGTCCCCCGCCCCAGGCCGGTTCAGCTTTCCAGCGCGACATCAGCTCGATCAAGGGAGGCGCGGCCGTCCCCTTTTCCCACGGTGTATCACCCTGCCGGTAGCGCGTTTCCCAGTCGGTCATGCCCATCTCTCGCCGCGACCGGTCAACGCGTCAACCCCTCAAGCCCGTCGTAAATAATCCGGCACCTGCTCGCGTTGCAGCGCTGGTGGCACGGAGGCATTCGCGAAGGAAATCACCGCCCCGATCCCCGCCGCATGGCTGCCACCCAATCGGGGCTCGACCTCGAAATCCGGGAACCGGTAGCGCGCCCGGTAGCGCAGCCAGGCGTTCATCACGAAAGCCACCACGATCACGCCAAGAATCACCGACACCGGCATCCACCATCGCGGCGGCAGGATCTTGTTCAATCGATCCATCACACCCGGCGCCGCAGGCTTTTCCGCCACTTCAGGATTCGCCATCACCGCCTCCGGCACCGTCGCCCCGGACAGCATCCGCTCCATCCAGTAAAGCCGGATCGACATCTGCACCGAGAACGCCTCGAGCTGATCCACGGAGTCCGCCTTTTCCAGTGACTTGCTTACCGAACTCTGCAAGGCCCGCTTCTGTTCCGCGCCCGACACCGTGTCTGTTAGAGACGGGCTCAGGTAAATCACCGACCGCTGCGGCGCGCCGAGGAAATAGTAAACCACCGCCGCTGGACGACCGCTCGAAAACAAGCGTTCCGTCAGCTCCTCCGCCCGCACTTCGCCGGGAATGTCCTGCTCCATTCCGAAGACGTAAACGAACAAATCAATTGACGAGTCCGACGCGTGGTATTCCAGAAACGTCAGTCGGTCGCGATACTGCTGGGTGGACAACAGCTTCTGCG
>JANOBS010000173.1:0-11788 GCA_031411755.1 Luteolibacter sp.
GTTTGCCGCTCTTCTGCAGTTCGGGAAAGGTTAGGTCGGTGCCCGTCTGCGTGAAGAGAGGCGCGGAAAGCGCTGTCTGCAGGGAAAGCAGGCAGGCAACCAAGGTTGGAAACGTCCTTTTCATCATGGCGGTGATGATTACGGCCAAACGCCGCCCTGACGAACAACAAACCTCATTCTACGGCCTTTTCAGGCAGCAGCTTCTCAATCGCGGCGCTGACCTGCTCCGCGAGCTTTTCGTAGCCTTCTTGCGTGAAATGCACGTCCCCCGGCTTCGTGGAAAGCTTCCCGGCAAATCCCTTGCTCAGGGTGAACAGGTCGTCAGTGGCGATGTGGTGCTTCTTCATCACCCGCGCGGCGACCTCATTGTATTTGGCGTCATCGCCGACGATTCTCCCCTCCTCCCCTTCCGGCACCACGGTGGTGCTCGCCCAGATCAGCTTCGCGCCGGTGGCCTCCAGGCGCGTGACGAGCCGCTCCAGATTCCTTTCGTAATCCTCAGGCGTGGTGGAGAGTTTCCCGCCGACCTTGTCTCGGTTGCCCTGGGTCTTTGAGGCCGGATTCCGATAGCACAGATCCCAGAGGCCCCAGTTGAAATGGATCACATCCCATTTCTGCGTGCCGAGCCAGGCATCGATCTTCCCGAGGCCGATGGTGGTATCGCCGCAGTTGTCCGGGCCTTTTCCACTCATCGGGCGGTAGAGGTTCGCCTTTCCGGCCACCTTCCCCCGCACCGCCCGGGTGTAGCCGATGGAAATGGAATCGCCGAGGATCAGGACGTTCGGCAGCTTTGGATCTGCGGTGAAATTCCAATCGCCCTTCACGTCCGCAGGTGGAGTGAACGGCTTCTCTTGAGCCAGGCCATTCTCGGCAACTACACCCACGGCCAATACTGTTAGAACGAAAGCTCCGATCCGACTCCGAAGTTTCACGCGACGGGATTTCAGAGTGACCTGCGTCAGGCAGGCTGAAGGAGGCACGGTTGGAAGGGTTTGTGCGATCATGGTGGGAAACTCAGAGGTAACTTGATGATGGAATCTTTAACCGCGGATTTCACGGATAAGAAGTGATTGATTGAATCATTCCCGGTCATGGTCGCTTCTCCGAAGCTCGTGTAGGAGGCTCCGTCATCAGGGTCATCGAGACTCTGCTCCGCTGTTCTTGACCAGGAGGCTGGAGGGGATTTCCAACACCTGCTTCTGCGCGAGCAGCCTTTCCTTCAACTTCGGATACGGCAGGTCCTGCACGGTCGATTTTGCCTTCACCGCAAGGGCGGCGGCGACACCGGCGCTCTGGCCGATGATCATCCAGGTCGGTTCCACGCGGATCGAGCTGATCCCGACATGGGTGCAGGAAAGCGCCACCGGCACCAGCAGGTTGGTGCATTCGGCAGGCTTCGGCAGGATGGCACGATACGGGATGTGGTACGGATAGCCGTGCCCTTTATCCTTCATCCTCAACGGCATGATGGTGCCCTCGTTGATGACGCCGCCGTCCTTCAACGCGACGCGCTGGCAGTCGTGCGAATCAATCGGGAAGGAGGAGATCGCGATCGCATCGTCCTTTTCCTGATTCACCAGGATGTCGTTCTGGCTGATCACATTCAGGCCCTTCATCCTGCGACCTTCGCGGACGTAGAGCTGGGGCGAAAAGTGCCCGGTGTCCGGAAACTCATCCTTGCACAGGCCGAGCTTGGCATATTCCCCGCGGATACCCTTGGGCACGTCGGGATCTGTCGTCAGGAAATGATGGAACTCCAGCGTGTATTGCTTGTGGGCCTCCCAAATCGCCTTACGCCCCGCCTCGTCCGCCTCGCTCCAGCCATTGCAGGCACCGACCAGTCCCAGCGAAAACTGTCCGCCGATCGAATTGTTGCCATCAAGCTTGTCGCCCGGAAGTGGATAGAGATCCATACCGACCTTGCCCTTGCCGCCGGATTTGAAGAATCGGCGAATGACTTCAAAACGGGCGGGATCGTAGTGGGCGGGCTTTGGAAAAGGCACGCGATTCGAGGCCTCCTTGGTGAGGCATAGGCGGAAGCTGTAAACCATGACGTTCTTGTCGCCCGATTCATCCGCTCCGGCATCGGTCGCGGTGACCAGAGGCAGTGGCTTGCCCTCGGCATCAAGGCCAGAAATGTTCATCTTCGCCTTCGGATACTGCTTTCCAGCAAGCGATTCGCCGAACTCCTTGCGCCCCTCGCGCCCGATGGTCCAGCTCACTCCCGCCGCCGCCAGCAGATCGCCTTCGTAGGTGGCATCAATGAAGACCTTGGCGGAAAACTCGCCATCGCTGGTGATCAAGCGGGTGATGCGGGCGCCGTCCTTTTTCAATGACTTGAGGCGGCGCTTCGTGAAAACCTCGACCTTGGCCTCGTCCAGCATCTGCTTGGTGATGCGCGCTGCGACGTGCGGCTCATAGGTCCACTTCGCCTGATCCTTGACACTCACGGAATAAGGCAGCGTGACTCCACGGGAAATGTAATCCTTTTCAATCCGGCTGTGCCATTCGTCGAACAAGCCCATCACCGTACTCCGGACGGTCTGGTTCGAGTCACTGAAACTCAGCCCACCCGTGTTCACTCCGCCAACGTGATCGGTCGGCTCCAGCAGGATCACACTCGCGCCCTCGCGGGCTGCGGCGATGGCCGCGCAAAAACCGCCGGGCGTGGCCCCGTAGACGATGACATCGGACTCCGATGCCGCCCGGAGCGGAGAAAAGGACATCCACGACAACGCGGCAAACAACAGCGCCCGCGCGCCTTTTCCGGCCAGGTGCCCGACACGACTTTCATGGATTTTCATCAGGCTCGATTCTATCAGCAGCTCGCTTTGAAACGCAACCGTCAGAATCAGGACAGCCTCAAGCTCGTCACTTGCCCTTCACCGGCTGACCGCCGAGTGTTTTCAGACGGGTCAAGATTTCCACCGCCTGCCTGGCCTCTTCCTGTTTGCGATGCTCCAGTCGCTCGGTCGCATCCACGGTCAACGCCTTGCGCTTGGCTCCATCCATGACCTGTTCCGCCGGGTCTTCGCTCTCTGGATAATCCCAGGTGTCGGTGCGGAAGCTCGGCAAGGGCAGCCACTCGTTTCCGTCCACTTTGAGATTCCCCATTGGACCTCCGGAGGCCCAGGCATAGCGGACCGCCACGGGCTCCTTCACCAGCGGACTCCAGACGTAGACCTTGGTGAAATCGCTCACCTTGCCGGCCACATTCGGGTATGCGGCATGGGCTAGGTAGAACTTGCCTGAAGCATCGGCGATCGAAAAGCCCTCCAGCACCTTTGAATGGTCGTCCGGCATCACCTTCTGGTCGAATGTCAGCACCATGACGTCGCCCTCCGGCTTGGCCGAGAGCAGCGAACCACTCCCCCACTCCACCTTGTTTCCGAATCCATAAATCGTATTCAGTGCCCAGCGTGCCGCGCGGAAGCCATAGGCCAGCTTCTTCTTCGGATGCAGTCCGGGAATGCGCGTGTCGTAGTCCGGAATGAAGACCGTGTGGGCGGGATCGCCGACATCAGCCAACCCGAGCCGCTGGGCTTCGCGAAGGTAGGCGGGCTCGGCGACCGTCATCGCCTCGAAATTCTCAGTCGTCTGCACCTCGCTGTCGCTGCCGCAGCCGGCGATCACTCCGACCGGTAGGGCAGGGTCGTTGAAATCCTCGCGCCAGCCCTCGACCATCAGCTTCAGCAGCACGCGGTAGCGCTTGGGACGACAATCAAAGCGGTTGTTGTAGCCCTGATGGAAAAGCACGCCCTTGATGTTGAGCCCCTTGAACGCACCGAACATGCCGTTGTAGCAGGCGGCGGCATCGCTCGGGCTTTTTCCGGGAATGCTCCACGACTTCAGGCTTTCACGGACGAGTGCTGGCTTGGGCGGCAGCTTGTCCTCGGCGACGCCTTTCTTGCGGTCGCGTTCGACCTGCCTTTCCCACTGCACGGCCAGGTTGTTGACCGCCGCGTCCCAATCAAACTCGCTGCGGCGCTTCTCGACCGACTCCGCGTAACGCGCCGCCAGCGGATGATCCTCGAACTTGTGGCGCGGCACCAGACTCTCGATCGACGCACCACCACGGGCATTGTCGATCACACCGATGGGAATCCCCGTGGCACGCTGCACACGGGAGGCGAAGGCATAGCCGATGGCGGAAATCCCGCCGGCCGTTTCCCTGGTGCAGACGTTCCACCCCTCGACGGCGGCATCCGGCAAGTCCGTCTGTAGTTCGTAGGATTCGTTGGGGGTGATCCGGAACTCTCTCAGCAGCGGCATGTCCGCCTGCGCGATTTCGAAGTCGCCGTCGTTCACCTTGTCGAGACTCAGGGCCATGTTGCTCTGGCCATTCATCACCCACACGTCACCGATCACCACATTGTCCAAACGGTGCGTCTCATCTCCGGAGGAAACGGTCAGGGTCCGCGCGGCGATGTCGGCCGGATGGGCGGGAAATTTCACCTCCCAGCGACCCACGTCACCGGCCGCGACAGCCTCCGCCTTTTCCGTGCCGAACTGAACGGCGACCTTGTCCCCGGCATCGGCCCAGCCCCAGACCACGATCGGCTTGTCGCGCTGGAGCACCATGTTGCTGGAGAAAATGCGGTGGGTCTTGAGGGCACGGGCCTCGGCAGGCAGCGAAATGGCTGCCAACAGGGCGAGGACAGAGAGGAGAATGGCTTGGGGGCTCATGCGGATGGAGTTTTCAGGTTCGTCTCCAGACTTCCCGGTAGACGGGATTTCTGGTCACGACGCTACCGACCGAACCTCCGCTTCTTGTCAGTCCCGATGCGGAAATCCGACTCCAATTTGCGGCAGGGTGAGCTGCCCGATCCATACTCAGGCCTTCCCTGCCTTCACGAACAACCCGCTTCCGAGAGTATCAGATTTTTGAATTTCTGTTTTTCCAAAACCACTCGTGTCTTTTCGAGACAATAGATCCCTGGATACCATGGGAGATTCCTGACGCCAAAAAAGTTCGTCTCCACATCCTCATTGAGCACCACGCAGCTGGATAATGTTGGAGCTCCGGTAGACGATAAAAAGTGATTTGTCAGAGGGCAGATCGAACAACCCGGCCCGCAAAACCTATCGATATCGATCTCAAGCCGGGCAGACGGACACATCGCCCACCAAACATCAGCGGTCGGCACCGGACTGAAGCTAACGAGTCCAGCCGGGATTTCGCTTGCCCTGAAAAAATCCAATCCGGTCAATCCAGAACTCTCGATAAAATCCTTAACACGATTTGACACAACTGGGTAATATCCAACCAGACAAACGAAATCAGGACGCTTTGAGCTTTTGCTTCCCCACTGGAATACTACCTCGCCGGGGAACCATTCGTTGTAAATTCTTCCATCCGTATTTCTTTTGACACTTCTGGTTGGCGCAATTCGAACATGTGCCATACCCTGTTTCACCCCACTTGCAGCAACTTTGAATATCGAATTTGTTGTCATCATTCCCACTCGTATCTTGAAAATTAAAGACCAGAAATCAAGAGACAATCTTGATGGCAATAAAGGACTTCAAATGAGGGCGCGCTTTCGTGAACCAATTTCCAATCGGGAGCTGAGCCAGCGGTATCACGAATTCAGTCGAGGTGAGGAAAATCATCTCGAACAGAGGCCTTGTCCCAGGCATCGGCCCATCCGCCTCTGACGGAGAGACCGATTCACTTCGAGGGAGCAGGCGTCACCGAACCGCGCTCGCTTGAGAGCACGGGAAAGCCTGAACCGAAGGTGGTGTAGGTTCCGATGATTCCATCTGCTGTCATTTTCAGACACAATTGGGCACCTGCCTTGACTGTACCACCCTCGGGCAGATCGTAGATCAACTCAGTGGCAGTCTGCTTTACCAAAGTGCCTGCATCTCCGGCGATGGTGATCTTTTTTCCCTGCTCCGAGATCCGAAGCTTCAGCGTGCTTCCATTCTTTTGGGGCTTGTAGGCTTCGTCCCGGATGACGTCGCGGGGAAACTGCACCTTTGGATCGTCCGCCTCAAAAGAGACCTTGAGCGTGTAGTCACCATCGGCGGGTGGTTTCACTTCGTTTGCCTTCACCTCTGGCTTTGCATCCGCCGCGGGAATGGCTTTGGTGTCTTTTTCGACCGGTTGAGGATGCGCCTCCTTTTTGTTTTCTTCTGCCACGCTCCTTATGGGGATCAGCAGGACGAGCAGGCAGGCGAGTGCAAGGGTCGGATTCATTTCGATGAATGGATGTGTTCTAGCCGCTCCAGGCGAAGGCAGGACCTTGGCTCAATTCCAAGCATGTGTGGGTAAATGGACTGTAAATTCCGATGGTGAAGGCGACCTCAACGTTCCGGGGGCGAATGGCTGGATGACTTGCCTTCTTTACATCAATGCCGCGAATTTCCACGCTGATTCTATGTTTTCAGGATCGATCTCACGCCGCCGCTTTGTCGGCAAGTCTTCCGCCGCTCTCGCTGCGTCGATGCTAATCCCGGAGTCGCGCTTGCTGGCAGCAGATGGAGCTCCCAGCGATCCACATCAAGCCATGGGCACGCGCTGCGGGGATGTCACCTCCGACTCCGCCATCGTCTGGACGCGACTCACGAAGCACTCGGAGCGCAACAAGGACGGGCTCCTCATTCCCGGTCGTGCCAATGACGGGAACCAACGGAACAGGAAGGCTGAGGCGATCACGGTTCCCGTCGAACAACTCGAAGGTGCCTGCCCTGGAATGGTGGGGCGTGTGCGTCTTCGCTACGGCATGGACGCTGGGCTGAACAACGCCGTGACGACCGAATGGGCGGACGTTTCAGCCGAGGAGGATTTCATCCATCAGTTCCGCCTAACAGGATTGAAGCCCGGCACGACTTACCACTACGCCAGTGAAACGACCGGCCCCGGTGGCAGTCCAGTGCATGCGCCCCATCGCGGGAAATTCCGGACCTCGCCCGCACCGGACTCGCCGGGGAATCTCCGCTTCTGCGTGATGACCTGCCAAGGCTACCCGGACCGGGGTCATCCGGACGGCCATTCCATTTACCCCTCGATGCTCGCGCTGGATCCAGCCTTCGCTTCGCTGACGGGCGATCTGGTTTACTACGACAACGACCTGCCGAGCGCCACGTCTCCGGAACTCGCCCGCTACCACTGGCAGCGGATGTTCAGCCTGCCACGACTCGTCGCATTCAACTCGAACGTGGCCACTCACTGGCTGAAGGACGATCACGATGTGCTGGCGAACGATTCATGGCCCGGTCAGAAGGCCGGGACGCTCACCTTTGAAGAGGGCCAGCGCATTTTCCGCCAGCAGGCGCCGATGCAGGACGGTCTGCCCTACCGCACCTTCCGCCATGGCCGTGACCTGCAGGTCTGGTTCACCGAGGGACGCGACTTCCGTTCGCCCAACAACCTGCCCGATGGTCCCGACAAGACCATCTGGGGACGCGAACAGAAGGAGTGGTTCAAGCGCACGGTGAAGGAAAGCAACGCGACGTGGAAAGTGCTCATCTCCCCCACTCCGCTGGTCGGTCCGGACCGTGCCACCGGAAAGAACGACAATCACTCCAACGCTGGCTTCGCCCACGAGGGCGACGAGCTGCGCACGTGGCTGAAGGCGAACGCGCCGGAGAATTTCTTCGTCATCTGTGGCGACCGGCACTGGCAGTATCACTCGGTCCATCCACAGACGGGACTGCAAGAATTTGGCGTCGGCGCGGCCAGCAACGAGCACGCTGGAGGAAGCCCCGGCCTGACGCCTGACTACCACAAGTTCCATCGGGTGAAAGGCGGATTCCTATCCGTGCAGTTCAGCACGAAGGACAACCAAAGCACGATCCTCTTCGAGCTGCGGGATGTCGACGGAAAGGTGGTTTACCAGTGGAGCAAGTCAGCCGCTACGTGACGCCACCAAGTTGTAGAAAGTCAGATTACCGAACTTCTTTCGGCACCTCGTTGACGGTGTAATAGGCGTGGCGATGGAGCAGCTCCTCGCTGTCGCGTGAACGCAGGGCCGCGAGATCGAATGCATGAACGTGCCCCTTTGTCATCGTGTCGAGCACCAGGGTCGCAGACAGTCCGTCGGGAGCGAGGGCGACCGACTGGACTTTCGGAGTGGTCGGATCGATCTCCGGGCCACCGTAACCAGCATGATACTCGTGGGTGAAGGTTGACAGCGCATAGGATTCGGGATTGCTCCCGGTCTTCGCGTCGACCGGCTTGGTGAAGGCCACGCGGAAACCCTTCGGAGTGATGGTGATGCGCTCGATTTCGAAAGGCATGCGGCCGGTCCAGTCGAGCCTCTCCAGCGAAAACGGCTTCAGCCCGCGCACCGGCCAGCCACGGTTGGTGCCGCCGCAGAGCAGGTGGCCTTCAGGCGTGAACTGCACGTTGAGGATGCCGGTGGAGAGGCCCTCGCGGAAAGGATAACAGGCACCCTGCCAGACGCCGTTGACCTCCTCAGTGGTGGCGCGCATGACGAGGGAGAGTGTGTAGTCGCCCATGAACATCTGGTTTTCAAACGGGCCAAATTTCCCCTTGGTCTGATTGAGGGTGAAGCCGGTGACCGAGCGACCCATGCGGATGTAGGGAAAGATGACAGCGTAGGGCTGCAACTGCGGGATGCGCTCCTTCTCCACGATGATCCGTGACCCTGACTTGGGCATCTGGGGTGCCTTGCCCATGTTGGGCGCGAAGTCATACCAGTTGAAGCTGGCGGGATGCCCCATGAATCCGCCCTCCTTGATGGCCTTCAGGCTGCACGAGGAATTCCACGGTCCCTGACTCTCGATATAGAAAAGCGCGCCGTGTTCGTTCATGCCAATGCCACCAGGACTGCGCAGACCGCTGGCGATCGGGATGGTCTTTCCTTCCGGCGTGACCTTGAGAGCCCATCCGCGCAGGAGTTGGAAGGAGTCGTAGGAGTTTGAAAGGCCGAGGGCGACGTAGAGATTGCCCTGAGGATCGAACTTCGAGCCGAAGGCGTATTCGTGATAGGTCCCATACCCCCAGGCATCCGAGACGACTTCGAAACGATCCGCACGACCATCCGCATTCGTATCGGTGACGCGGGTCAGCTCGCAGCTCTGGGTGACGTAGAGGGCATTGTCCTTCCAAGCCAAACCGAAGATCTCATCAAGACCGGAGGCGAACAAATGGAAGTCTGGCTGTGGCTTGTCGTCATCGGCTCCAGAGATGAAGAAGACATCGCCACGACGAGTCCCCACCGCCACACGTCCGTCCGGCAAGCTGGTGAAGGCGCCCGCCTCGATGACCTGACCTTTCGGGATCGGGAGTTCGACAATGCGGTAGTAGTCCCGCTCGCGATCGGCAGTCCCCCAGCGCTCGCCGACTTCTTCGGCACTCGACCAGCTGATGGAACCTGCCAGCACGACAGCCAGCAGCCCGAGCGTGAGGTTGCGCTCCATGGATTTAAGGAAGAAGTGCATAATCGACCGTGAAGGTGGAGGTTCCCTTGGGAAGGGTGAGCTTGATGAGGAGTTCCTGCTCCCCTTCGCGGCCGGCCATCGGGCGAAGGACCGACTGGCCTTGGGAAAGGCTGAGGCGGAGTCCCGAGGTCTTGAAAATCACCGGGGTCTCGGACTCGATCTTGCCGGTCAGAGCGCGGAAATAAACGGTTTCCGGTTTCGGCGAGGTGAACTTGAAAGTGCGACGCAGTGCAATGCCCCCGGCGCTCGAGTTCGGCGCGGATTTGTCCTCGATGCTGATGTCTCCACAGCGATAGGAAAATGTCGGAATCAGCGTGTCATCGAGGGAATATCCGGCGAAGGCATAGCCGTACTGGCGAGGATAAAGCGGATCCGGATTGGCCATCTTTGGCTTGTCGAGAACCGGCATCAACGGCCACGGCTGCTTCTCATCCTTGAGCTGCAGGAAAGCGACATCGGGAGGGAGATTCACCGTCTTTCCGATCGGAGTGAAGTCCCCGGCTCCCTGCGACTTCCAGTTGACGTTCACGAACTCGCCTTTCCACAGCGCGGCGAGCGAGCCGTACTGGGCATTGAAGGCGAGGCTCGTGCCGCCGGGGAAGCCGACGGCGATGCCTCGGAAACTGGCGATGCGGCTGCGTCCGCGGTGCATGACCGGCTTGTCGGTCACGACCAGCTTGATGTCGGGTGAACGAAGTCCGGAGGGGTCCTTGGCAGAACGTCCGAGTGACAAGGTATCCCACAATGCCTTGATCTGAAGATCGGTATTGCCGTCGAGAATGGTCGTCTGCGTCGCCTTTCCATCCGGCCAATAGTTCGGCATGATGATCCCCGGTCGGAAGGCCGCTGGATTCCTCATGTAACGATCGAACCATTCGGGCTGGAGCCGCTGGAAGCTCGTCATCAGATCGAGTCCCTTCATGCCCTGCGATTCAGTGCCGTTGAAATTGTGACACGAGATGCAGTTCAGGCCGGTGTCGCCGAGAAGCTGCTGGGCACCGGTTCTCATCTTGTTTCTCAAGTCGCGGTCCTGTGCGGTCAGATCGTCCGGGTCAGACGGTTCATCCGGGTCGGAAGGCGAATGCTTCGGAGCGGCAACCGGACCCAGATGATCCACTTCGGCGAACAGGGCGGGCAGATCCTTCAGTGCGATCTCGCCGTAATGCGGCATGCGCGTCTCCATGTAGGGGCGGACCCTCTCGCGATCATACAGCACGCGATTCAACCATTCGGGCCGCAGCTTGGCCCCGATCTGGGTCAGCGGTGGCGGAATGCGCGCCTCGTTCCCAAGGGCTGCCTCAGTGGAATGGAAGAACGAGTCACGATCTGGCGCGACTCCGCCGTAATCATCGCGGACGTGGCAGGAGATGCAGTTGAGCTGGGTCAGTCGCATCTTGATGCGGTCGGCGGAAGAAGGTGGAGTCGCGGAATCCGCGAGTGCGCTGCGGATCGACTTCACTTGGTTCGCGCTGAGATGGAAATTCGGCGCGGTCTTGGGTTGTTCCGAAAGACAGCCGCGCATCGGGTCGAGCTTGCTAAGTGGTGGGCCCGACCTGACGGCACCAAGCTCCGGATCATCGAGTTGGTGACAAGCGGTGCAGTTGAACTTCTTGAACGCCACTTTTCCGGCGGCGGCTTTCCCAGCATCTGGCTTCTGGTCCTCTGCTGCGGGCGACTCTGCCATCAGGTAGCTGGCGAGCGAAGCTGCCTCTTCCCGGCTCAGGTTCATGTCCGGCATGCGACCGGAAGGACGAACCTTCAAGGGATCGAGCAGGAACTCCGCAAGAGCCCCGGCCTGAAACTTGGCAGACACGTGGGAAAGGGAAAGGTCTCCGCTCGTGGACAATTCCTTTCCCGATTCATCGCGCGGAGAATGGCAGGCGATGCAGCCGATTCCATGAAACAAGGACCGACCCGCATTCGCATCGGCTTTCGGAGCCTTTTCCTTCGGGGCCGTTGGAGCCTGCAAGGAAAGCAGGTAATGGGCGATCGACTCACTGATGGCCTTGCGGCTTTCCTCGGACTCCGAGGCCAGCAGGCTGGGCATGGTCGATCCCGGATGCACGGCTGCCGGATCGGCGATGAACTTCTGGACGTAGTCGAACTTCAGACGCTCGCCCACCCGCTTCAAATCAGGTGCCGCTTTCATGTCGGTCCCACTCACGCCCTCATGACAGGAGGCGCAGCGGAGTTCATTGAGCAGGACGTTGCCGACCTGACGCTCATTAAGAGGATGCTTGTGGTCCAGGCCTGGAACCACTGGAGCCGTCGGCGATTCGGCAGCAGAGAGGGCACCGACGCAAACCGTATGCAAGACGGTGAGGAGGAGGCGTCCGTGACGGCGGCAATTGGGACTCAAAAATCCAGATCTCATTTC
>JANOBS010000174.1:0-4547 GCA_031411755.1 Luteolibacter sp.
CTAATCGACTCAAGGTGCAATTGCCGCGTGAAACCGCGTGGAAATCCCACTCCCCGCGACGATCCCGGCAAGTCGCTCCGGATGACGACCGTGGGCGATATGGGTCTCGATCCCAGCATCCACGGCAAATTTCACGGCGGAGAGTTTCGACGCCATGCCGCCCATCGAGAAGCGGCCCTTGTCCTCGCGGACATGGCGGAAGACGTTGTCGATGTCGGTAACTTCGGGGATAAGCTGGTTGGTTTCCGGATCCAGCAGGCCGTCCACGCTCGTTAGCAGGATCACGCGTGATGCTCCGGCGAGTTTCGCGACGCGGACGGACAGCATGTCGTTGTCGCCGAACTTCAGTTCCTCGACCGCGACCGAGTCGTTCTCATTGATGATCGGCAGGATGTGCGGCTCCATCAGCAGGCGGCGGAAGGTGTCGCTGACATACTGGGCGCGTTCCGGAGTGCCGAGATCCGCAGCGGTTAGAAGTACCTGGGCGACGGTGATGTCGAAGTTCGAAAACAGGCTGCTGTAGGTCTGCATCAGCCGTGCCTGACCCACGGCGGCGCAGGCCTGGCGGGTGGCGGTTTCCTTCGGATATTCTCCCAACCCGAACGCGGAAACCCCGGAGCCGACCGCGCCCGAGGACACGAAAAGGCAACGGTGCCCGGCGTTCATCAGCCCCGCGATGGCCGAAACGAGATGGACCAGCGCGGCGCGATCCAAAGTGCCATCAGAGGATTTCGTTAGAACACCGGTGCCCGCCTTGATGACGGTGAGTTCGGGAGTGGAAAGGTTCATAAACGAGTCAAAAGTCTGTTAGATTGGAACTTGGCCCTTGGAATTTGGCACTTCCTACTTTGCGTGCTGCAGCGCATCGCTGACGGCGGGGAAGATCTGCTTCTTGCGGCTGACAACGCCGGGGGCATCGAAAAGGGTCTCGTCGATGCGGGCGAATGGCAGTTTGGCCTGAATCTCCGGGCTGCCGATGGCGAGGATCATGCTATGATGGCCTGCGACATCGGTGATGGCGATGAGCGCCAGGTCATAGTGGTTGGTGGCGGCGAGATCGCGAAGGGCCTCTTCGATTTCGTCTCGCCGCGCGCCGAAGCCGTGGAGGCCACGTTCCTCGACCTGAGAAATGCTGACCTTGCGGCCGTCCTCGGAAAACTCTTTGCGATCGGCATTGAGGATTTCCTGCGCTGTGCCGGTGGCGATGAGCGAACCGACGGCGAAGAATTCCTCGGTGAACTTTTCCGCGTCGATCCTGGCAATACCACTCAGCCAGCGGAGCATTTCGCGATCAAGATCGGTGGTGGTGGGACCCGTCAGACAGAGCGTGTCCGAGACGATGCCAGCACAGAGGCAGAGCGCGACGCCTGGGTCGGGCTCAAGCGAGCGGTGGAGGAATTTTCTCGCCACGAGGGTCGAGGTGGACCCGACCGGTTCATTGAGATAGCGGATCGGCTCGCGCGAAACGAGGTCGCCGGCGAGTCGGTGGTGGTCGATGACCTCGACGACCTCCGCCTCTTCGACTCCAAGCACGGCTTGCGCGTATTCGTTGTGGTCGACGAGTGCCAGGCGCAGGCGCGGAGGATCGACGAGGTCGGATTTGGAAATGACGCCGATCAGTTTCCCGCTCTTCTGGTCTGTGACCGGGAAAAGATCTTGATCGAGTCCGGCCAGGCGCTTGCGGAGGCGGGAAATCGGTTCGTTCACCCCGACGCTGAGAAAGGTCGAGGTCATCACGTGGCGGACGATGCGTGAGCAGCGGATGAGGGTGGAGCAGCTCGCCGTATCGTGATGGCAACGGAGGATGATGACGCCCTTTTTCGCGGCGAGTTCGCAGAGTGCGGGTTCGACCGGGTTGTCTCCAGTGACGAGAAGGGCGCGGGCACCGTGGTCGATGGCGTAGCGCTGGACAATCGGACGGTCGCCACAAATCACAAGATACTGGCCGACGTTTCCGCCCTTGGCAGCGCTTTTCAGTCGGGCTTCGACCGTTTTTTGCGAGGAGGCCCCGACGAGGAGAACGAGGTCTTCCTCCAGGCCGTCGGTGGGCAGGGGAGCGCCGATGCTTTCTGCGTGGAGTGTGTCGGCGATTTTCGAAATCGAGGCATGCACAGTTCGAACCGCGAGGCCTTCGGTTTGATCGGGCAAAAGCAGTTCGAGCAGATCGAGGTAGCGCAGGATTCCGTGAACGTGGCCATCCTCGTCGGTTACAGGCACGCAGCGCACGCCGCTCGAAATCATCCGGCGGTAGGCGGTGAGGAAGGTATCGGCAAGGTGGGCTTGCACGACATCGCGACGGCAAATCATGCCGGCGGTGGCGCGGACATCGGTGACGAGCTCGGGAGCCTCCATGCCAGCACGCTCCAGGGCCCAGGCAGTGCGCTGGGGGACCTCGCCGCAGCGGGCGGCGATGGCGTCCGGTTCACCGGTGGCGCGCAGCAAGGCGGCGTGGCCGATCGCGGAGCAGATCGCGTCGGTGTCCGGGTTCTTGTGGCCGATCACGTAGAACGGCAGTCGCGGGCGGGTGGACATGGCTGGCCAATGACTAATTCCGAATTCCCGAATGAGGAATGCGAAAACGGTAAATTAACGGAATCCTCACATCCGTTCCGGCACCCTGATCCCCAAGAGGCCAAGGCCAGTGGTGAGGACCCGGGATGTCAGCTCACAAAGCGCAAGGCGGCTGGTGCGCACCGGACCTTCCGATTTCAGCACCGGGCAGGCCTCGTAAAACGAGTGATAGCCGCGGGCGAGTTCAAGGAGGTAGTTGGCCAGCAGGTTGGGTCGATAGTCCTCGATGACGGTCGGCAGCACCTCACCGAAGCGGGCGGCAAGACGGGCCAGATGGATCTCGGCCTCCTCGTTGAGAAGGATGGTGGCAGAGGCTGCATCGAAGGGCTCATCGAGCTTCCGGAAGATCGAGCGGATGCGGACATAGCTGTTTTGCAGGTATGGCGCGGTATCGCCGTGCAGCGCGAGCATTCGGTCCCAGGAGAAGACGTAGTCCGTGAGGCGGTTCTGCGAGAGCTCGGAAAATTTCACGGCGCCGATACCGACCATTTCCGCGATCTGCGCGGCTTCTTCAGCCGGGAGGTCCGGGTTCTTTTCGGCGATGACCTTGGCGGCGCGTTCGACAGCTTCCTCAAGCACATCGACGAGCTGCACGTTGTCGCCGGAGCGGGTCTTCATCAGCTTGCGGTCCTCACCAAGAATCGAACCGAAGGCGACATGCTGGCAGTCCGCATGCAGGCCCCAGCGCTGCGCGGCATCGAAGATCTGGCGGAAATGCAGGCTCTGCGGGACGCCGACGACATACCAGATGTGATCGGCGTTCCAGGTCTTCACGCGGTAGTCGAGCGTGGCGAGGTCGGTAGTGGCGTAGAGGAAGCCGCCGTCAGCCTTGCGGATGATCGCGGGGTTGTCGGTCCAGCCGTTCTCCTTGTTGACGCGGAAGGGATCCTGCTCGTCGGGAAATTCTCCGGACGCGAAGATGCAGACCGCGCCATCGCTGACTCGTGCGATGCCTTTGGTTAGAAACTCGTCGACGATTCCGGCGAGCTGTTCGTTGTAGAAACTTTCGCCGAGCCAGTGATCGAAGGACACGTCGAGGCGGTCATAGATTTTCTGGAGACCCTTCTTGGAAACCTCGATGCACTGTTTCCAGATCGTGAGGTTCTCCTCATCGCCTGCCTGAAGTTTCACGAGCTCTAACTTGCAAAGATCGAGCACGGCGGGATCGGCCTTCGCGGTGGCATTCACGTCGCGATAGACGCGGAGGAGTTCCGGAATTGGATCGGCCTCCAGCGCGGCGTGGTCGAGCAGGGTTTTCCAGCCGTGGAGGATCATGCCGAACTGCGTGCCCCAGTCGCCGATGTGGTTGTCGGAGATGACGGTGAAGCCGAGATAGCGGGCGATGCGGGAGAGCGAGTCGCCGATGATGGTCGAGCGGATGTGGCCGACATGCATCGGCTTGGCGACATTCGGCGCAGAGAAGTCGACGACCACCGTGCGGCCTTGTCCGATATCCGGCACACCGAGCTTTTCATCGCGGATCAGCGTGGCAGTGTGGGCGGCGTAGGCCTCGGGAAAGATGCGGAAATTCAGGAATCCGGGTCCGGCGATGTCGGCGGTTGCGACTCCGGTGAGGTCGATCCGGTCGAGGATTTCCTGGGCGAGGGCGCGCGGGTTGGTCTTTCGCTGCTTGGCCAGCACCATGGCGGCATTCGACTGGTAGTCGCCGAAACGAAGATCGGTCGCAGCAGTGACGGGCGTGGCGGCGGACTCACCGATGACTGCGGAAACAGCGGTGGCGAGGCGGGATTCGAGGTCCTGCAGGAAGGTCATGGGAAAATCGTCTAGGTGCGGTAGCCGCCTCTGTTAGTTGGAACTTGTCACTTGGAACCTGGAACTTTTTCAAGTCGCCGCACGGGACGCCTTGGGATCGAGGATGGTCAGGATTTCCTCGCGGGTGCCGGCCTCGCCGATGCGGCGTCGGATTTCGCCGTTGGTGAACATTTTCGCGATCGCGGCAAGGGTCCGGAGATGGA
>JANOBS010000175.1:0-6004 GCA_031411755.1 Luteolibacter sp.
GCTCGCGGCGCGACCGTATTCCGGCCTGCATCCGCCGCGCGGTGCAGGATCCGACGACGCATGATTACTGCGGCCAGATCTGGAACACTCCGAAGCCTTACGTTTGGAAAAACGAATTTGATCCCGCGACCATCACCGCGCCGTTGATTTACGAATCGCACGTCGGCATGGCCGGCGAGGAGCCCCGGGTCCACACCTATCGGGAATTCGCGGACAGTGTGCTGCCGCGCATTACCGAGGCGGGTTACAACACGGTGCAGTTGATGGCGGTGCAGGAGCATCCTTATTACGGATCGTTCGGCTATCACGTCTCGTCGTTCTTCGCACCCTGCTCGCGCTTCGGCACACCGGATGATTTGAAATACCTCGTCGACACCGCCCACGGGCTCGGCATCGCGGTTTTGTTAGACATCGTCCACTCGCATGCGGTGAAGAACATCGCCGAGGGGCTCAATGACTTCGATGGCTCCGGCAACCAGTATTTCCACGCCGGCGAACGCGGAGAGCATCCATCGTGGGACTCGAAGTGTTTCGACTACGGTCGCTCGGAAGTCCGGCAGTTCCTGCTTTCCAATCTCCGCTGGTGGCTGGAAGAGTTCCGCTTCGATGGCTTCCGCTTCGATGGCGTGACCTCGATGCTCTATCACTCGCACGGCAACAAGGCCTTCGGCAGTTACGACGACTATTTCGGCGCCGATGCCGAGGAGGACGCCATCCTTTATCTCCAGCTCGCCACCACCCTGATCAACCGCATCCGGCCCGGCGCGCTGATCATCGCCGAGGACATGTCCGGCATGCCCGGCCTGTGTCGTCCCGTTTCCGAGGGCGGCTGCGGCTTCACCCATCGACTCGCCATGGGCCTGCCGGATCACTGGATCAAGCTGCTCAAGGAAGTGCCCGACGAGCAATGGGATCTCGGTGAACTCTGGGGCGTGATGACCAACCGCCGCTACGGGGAGGCCACCATCGCCTACGCCGAAAGCCACGATCAGGCACTCGTCGGCGACAAGACCCTGGCCTTCCGCCTGATGGACCAGAACATGTACTGGTTCATGGCGAAGTCCGATCAGAACCCGGTCATCGAACGCGGCATCGCCCTGCACAAGATCCTGCGGCTGCTCACGCTCTCGTTCGGTGGCGAAGGCTGGCTGAATTTCATGGGCAACGAGTTCGGCCACCCCGAGTGGATCGACTTTCCACGCGAGGGCAATGGCTGGTCCTACCATCATTGCCGCCGCCAGTGGTCGCTGGCGGAGAATCCGGAGTTGAAATACGAATGGCTCGGTGACTTCGACCGCGCGCTGGTCGAGCTCGCCGCGAAGCATCGCCTGCTTTCCTCAGCCCCCGCGCAACTGCTCAACCTTGACGCAGGCAACAAGGTCCTCTGCGCCGAACGCGGCCGCCTCATCTTCGTGGTCAACCTTTCACCCCACGGCTCTTACTTCAATTACGAGCTCCCGGTTCCCGAAATCGGCACCTATGAACTCGTGCTCGATAGTGACGAAGTTCGCTACGGCGGACATGGCCGCGTGGATCATTCCTTCGTCTATCCGGTGAACGTGAATGGCAGGCTCAGTGTTTACATTCCGGCAAGGACGGCGCTGGTGTTTGCTCCGGCGGAGTAGAGGAGTGAATGGTGAATCGCAAATGGTGAGTGGGACGGGGCAGAACCGATCGCGATCATTTACTCTTTGGCTTTCACGGGAAGAGTGAGCTTGTCCGTTTCCAACAAAACGGCTGCGTCCTTTGCCTCTGATTGCATCCACCGGGCCGTCACATCCACCGGATAGGTCCAATTGATCTCGTTGGTGAATTTGGTCCACTCTTCGAAGCTCCTGTTGGCGGGAGTGGCGTGATCGGACGCGAAGATCTGAGAGTGGCAACTGAAGCTGCCGGGACCAACCCGTGGGACTAGAACCCAATGCAACACACAGGTGCCACCTGGAGCTATGGATTGCTTTGCCAACTCAGAAGCGAACACATTCTCCGCCTTGAATTGGTAGTCGCGGTCCTTGGCATCATGCAGGTTGATCACCCAAGGGATCTTCGCCGGATGATCGAACTCGATCGGCTTGGAGGTTGGATTGGAAAGGACAACATCCAATTCGATGGACTGCTGAAACGATTCCTGGACAAGCCTTGGATTGTTGAACTTGGCCACCAATCCACCCAGTGGAGCTTCACCGCCAACGGCGGGAAGAATTAACCCAAGACATGCAGTCCATCGAAGTATCGATTTCATTTCAATCCATTCGATCGCTTGGACTGATCTACAAAACAAGACGAAAAAGCCGGGATCTGCTTCCAGACCCCGGCGGCGGAGAAGAGGGTAGATGGTGAATCGTAAATCGTGAATGGTGCGGGAAAGACTCTTCCACCACTTACCATTCACGATTCACCTCCACCCCCTCTTCACGCCAACTCAGCGGCGTGGAACTCGGACCAGTCATCGAGGTTGTTGAGGTTCACGGCATCTTTCGGCGCGGCGGCATCGTCCGGGATTCCAGCAGCGGCGCAGATGGAGGCACGGACGTCGTCGGTGTGGTTGTAGCCGACGATCGAGGCATTCAGCGCGGAAACCGAAGCGGCATCGAGTTTCGCACCCGGCTGGCTGGCGATCCAGGCTTCGAACTGCGCGTAGGTCGGGCGGCTGTCGGTGATGAAGGCGACGAGGGCATCCTTGTCCAGACCGAGGGCCTCGATGACCATGTAATCGTAGCCAGGGCCAGGGCCCTTGTAGCCATCGGCGAGCTTGCCTCGGGCGGCGAGGGAAACCTTCTGCCAAAGGCGCGGGAGGTGAAGGACGCCAAGCGGGCCAGCGGTGCCGGAACTGATAAGTGGAACGATTTTGCTCATGGTCCAGTTAGAAAAGCACAGGAGGTCGAACCGTCAAATGACGAACTGCTTCAGCGCGTCGAAATACCGTGATTGCTCCAGAATGAGGCGAGTTCCCCGTGGCTCCCGTTGAAGACGTTGCGTTCGACCGGGCGGTCCAGGTTTCCGAAATAGGGACCTGAGCGGAACGTACGATGGGTGTAGGACTTGGGATTCGAGCGTCCCTTTTCCCAATCGACCCCAGCATACTGCCACAGCGACCAGTCGCGCCAGACGTCATACTGGCCCACGAGGCCATCGGGTGTCTCCGGAGCCGGGAATGACTTGCAGGCTCCGCTTTCGCAGGAATAAAGCGCGACCCAATACGGACAGCGGCGGAGCTTGGCTTTCGTTGCAGAATCAGCCTGGCTGAGCATGACACGCATGTGCTCGCTGTTCTCCAGATAGACGATCGGAAGATTGCCGGTGCGGGCCTCAATCCGATCAACGAAGCGGGTGATGTCGGACAGGCGCGAGTTCGCATCGAAGTCTCCTGCTAGCAGGATCTTGTCGGCATTCCACGAACGACTGCGGGCGATCGACTGCATGCGGCTGACAAATTGATCGGCCTGCGCGACCGCGTCGACGTGGGTTTGAAGGCGGTAATACGCCCCAACATGCATGCCTTCGCGATCAGCCGAGGCGAGGAAGGTCGCGCACTTTTCATCAAGCACGCCGCCTTTTCCGCAACGCGCAATGAGGGCAGATGCACCGTTGGCCTTCAGGGCGGAAACGTCGTGCTCGGAGTAGGACTGGCCTTCGCGCTGGCGCTCCTTGGGATCGTACGCGGAAACGTTGATGACCTGGGGCATCCGACCCGGACTTCCGCCTCCGCCACAGTGAGTGAGAAGCGGCAAGATCGAGAGGAAAATTAGGGTGTGAACACGCATGTCCCACTCAAGAGCAGGATGCCATCCACCGCAAGCATGTCGCTTCAAGGAGCGCGGAAATCCAGAGCGATTGGTTTCGAGATCAGTGGCTCCGGAAAGACGTCGCCGCTGAAGAAGGCCCAGTCCTTGTCCGTGGTCTGGTCCTGAGCCTGCGCGGTGCTCGCCACCCACGCTCCATCCGCGAGCTGCACCTTGAGCCTGGCATTGCGGAACTTGAACTTGTCCACGTTGGTGGAACGTCGGACCTCGATCCGGTTCTCGTTCTTCAAGAGCCTCATCGCCGACGCATCCAATGGGATCTTGAAGGCTTTCCAGTCATCACCCGCAACGGGTAAGGTCGCGATCCTGACGCCATTCAACCAGAGCGTCTTTTCCCCAGCGTCCGGGGGATTCACGCCAAACAGGTCGATAAGCAGCATCGCGGATTTCATGGTCGAGAGTTCGTCGGCACTCAGGGCGCGTTGCGGGATGGGAGTCGCTTTCACCGGATGCTCCGCCATGACCTGGACGGTCTGACGACGCAGTCCGGCACCGATCGCCCACGGGAGGGATTTCCCTCCGAGCGCGGCGTCTTCTTCTTTCCGATCCAGGAGCAGCCACGACTCCGCCGAAGTGTCGCCATCGGATCCGGCCTGGATCTCTACTTTCACCGACTGGCCGACGCTGGCCTTGAGATCGAACGAGGCCATCTCCCAGGCTCTCGTCTTGCTGCTCAGCATCCCGGCTCGTGCGTAACCGGGAAAGGGATTGAGCCGCGCCTTGCTGGTGGTCTTGGGTTTGATCACAGCGCCATTGATCCGCACTTCGGGCATCGTGGGGTAGCCGATGACCAGAAGCTCGGCGCGACCGGCGGCATCGGACGGAACGACGAAGGAAGCCTCATGTTCGTTCGCCATAGCGACCTTCACCTCGGAAAGAGGCTTCAATTTCGCTGGGGAAGTGCCTGGAGAAAACTCGATCGTCAGGGTCTGATAGCCGGGAACCTCAACGCGCAGCTCATTTCCGGAGATCGTGGAGGAAACCAGCTCGCCCTCATACGGATACACCACGCGCTCGACCTGTGGTTTGCCATCGAAAGGAATCCTCAATACCTGCGGAGCCGCCGAGGGGTTGCGCGTCACCAGCACCCCGTCATTGCCGCTCCAGCCCATGTAGCCGTAGACCTGCCCCTCGTCCGGCCGGCCACCGACATAGACGCTGTTGGCCAGTGCCTTGAAATGCGACTCCGCCCAGCGATGGATCGTGCAGAGGGCTTTCCAATGGTCGGGCGTGGCGACCTTCGGCGTGATGTACCACTCCTTCATCTGGATACCACGCCCGTAGTACATCATCACGTGGTCGGCCCACTCGCGGACGCCATCTTCGGGGCCTTCAAGTTGGCGACGCGCATTGAGGATGATGCCATGGGTCATGAGGCGGGAAATCGGAACGAGTGGCCGATCCGTCGCATCGCCCCACATCCGCCAAAGGAAGGTGTCGCGGTCGGTCGTGGCCATCGCACGAACGGAAAGCTCGGGCCAGTTGCCGTTCGCGCCGTCATCGCCGGCAAGCATCCACAGCGCGTCGCCATGCATCAGCCACCACGGCGAGAACCAGACCCAGTTGGTGAGGTTCTGATAGACCTGCGGATTCACCTCCTTTGCGGCGTGCAGCAACCCAATCATCGCATCGACGTTCGCTTCGTGGCCATGGCGATCGGTCGGCGGATGGCCGTTTCCTTCACCGACATCCGAGAGGTGATTGAAGTCGTGCTTGAAGTAACCAACCTTCGCCTCGCCCGCGAGACGCTTGAGCTGGGCCTCCATCCGGGTGCGATAGTCCTCCGAGCTGAGCGAGTAGTGCGCGAAGTATTGCGAGAAATACTTGTTCGCGCTGGCCTTGGCGAACCCCTGGGTCTGGCCCCACTTGACGTCGGAGTTCGTGCCATCGAGCGCCAGCCAGAGGCCGAGCGTGGTGCCTTCCTTCCGCAGCTCGTCACTGAGTTTCACGAGGTCCGCGAAGCCACCCGGAAAATCGCGCGGCGTCGGCTCATAGACCGACTGACGGTTCTGCCAGCCATCGTCCGGGACCATCGCGTCGATCTTCACGCCGTAGGGAGAAATGGCCGACTTGAACTCGCGATAGACGTTCACGAAGTTGTCGCCCTTCAGCGATTTGCCCGCCGGATCGAACCAGTTGTTGTAGTGCGTGAAGGAACGATCCGGCTTCTGGATCGTTTGCAAGTAGCTTGAAAATTGCTG
>JANOBS010000176.1:0-4445 GCA_031411755.1 Luteolibacter sp.
GGTGCCGCCGAAGGTCTGGGTGTAGTTGGTGTCCGAGATCTCCACCGATCCATCGGTGGGCGGGTTGTAACCGTTGCTTCCCGAACGATCGACGGTGGTGATGCCGAGCGAGGGTGTGTCGCCGCTCGATGGAGCGACCACGATCAGGTTCGCGCCGGGCTCGCTGTAGTAGGCACGGCGGTTCTGGCTGTCGTAGGCTCCGATCGCCATCGTGTAGATCGAATTCGCGTAGCCGTCGTAGTTCGAGTTGTCACCCACATCCCCGCCATTTCCGCCGGCCCAGAGGATGATGGTTCCCAGTCCTCCACGCCCATTGGTAGTTGCATCCACGAAGGCCGCCTTGGCCAATATCCCAGGGCCTTCGACGGTTACTCCGTCATCCGCTGGGCCCCAGCTGTTGCTCTTCACCTGGATGATGATGTTGAGATAGCCCATCGCTTCCGCTTCCTGGGCATCCGTCGCGGCAGCTGAAATCAGGCGCATGCCAACCAGGGTGGCCTCGGGAGCAGTGCCGGAAACACCGAGCGAGTTGTTGCCGCGAGCAGCCGCATTTCCCGCGCAGGCAGTGCCGTGGTCATCTCCCGTTCCAGGGCTGGGGTCCGCATCGTTGCCGTTCCAGTCCTTGTCGTTGACGGTGTCCGCATTCGTCGTGAGGTCAGGGTGTGAGGTCTGCAGACCATCATCGACAATCCCGATCCTGATCCCGTTGCCACGCCAGGTGTTGGCGGAAAGGGAGGCCGCCGGGTAGTTCCAGACGGACTCGATATTCACGTCGCTTCCGCTGAGCGCACCACTCTGGCTGTTGAATTTGAGGTGCCACTGATTGTTGATCAGGGTGTCATTCGGCATCGCGCGCTTCGTCTGCTGGCGGGCGAGAAGGACATCCGCCGAGGCCACGTTCGCGAGCGTGCGCCATAAATCCAGTCCTGCCAGAGCGGCCAGCGGAGAAGAAGCTGAGAGTACGATGTGATGGGGCGAGGACTCTGGTCGCGACTCGACAGGGAGATTCAGCGCACCCGGCAGGACATCACGATCGATCCCTTCCGCAGCCTCGACGAGCAGGCTGGACGTCACAAACCGGACATTGCCCGGAGTCTTTTCCTCATCGGCTGGATACAGAACCGGGAGCACGGTCCCCTCGGAGGCCAGTTCCGCAATCCGCGAGGCATAGGTTTCATGGGTTGCCACAGGGACCAACTCGCGGCGATGGTCCATTCCCTCAGCATCGCGAATCAAGACCTCGTCCATCGCGAGCTGGAAATCCCTCTTCCTTCCACCATCCGAAAGCGACCAGTTCTGCCTCAGTTCAGCACCGTCATGATCAACTGAGCCAACTCCCGAATGGAGGCTTACAGGTGAAGGCACCGGCTCGGATGACAATCGGCGCGCGACAGGATCCTTCGAGCTGGATCCCGTTGCGCCCTGCTTCTGGAATAGAAACAAGCCGGTCACAAGCATCGCCAGGATCAGCGACACTGCGGCAAAGCGGCGGACTCGGTAAGGTCGGGAGTTTATCATGAATCGGCGAGAGAAAGCAGAATTCCTACCCAATCGGCAAAAAGCAGCGATGAAATCCAGGTGGCGATAAAATCACCGTAAAATCAGGCCCCCTTTTTGTGTGAACCGTTCACCAGAGTCCGAATTTTCCGTAGGCCATGATGTAAAGGCCCATTAGAAAATTGGCGGTGGCGTGCATGACGACACAGGCTCCCAAGCTTTTCGATCTCACGCAGAGCAGGTAGGTCAGCGTGCCATAGACTAGCGCAGCCGGCCGATCCACGGCGCCATGAACCGCAATGAACAGACCGGTGACAACCAGATACGACCGCCATGCGGGTTTTCCAAACGGCTGCTTCCACCAGTCCCCTTCCCAATCGAGGACGAAGCGCATGAGAAAGCCGCGCCAAAAGATTTCCTCCACCAGAGCCACCACCACGGCTGCGCGGAAAAAGCGCAGGATAACGGAGCTCCACCACGCGACCGGTGAGTGGAAAATCCCAGGATCAAAGCCTTCGGTTCTCTCGGCTACCCCGAGGAAGCCCATCCAGCCGCCCGGGTCCTTCGTCAGACCGAGATGATCGTAGAGTGTTGTCGGCAACAGCCAGACCCCAATGCCGACCACGCCCAAAACCACTCCAGCGAGCGAAGATTTCCATGACCAACGAAAGTCATAGCAGCTGCGATACTTCAGCAAGAACGCGAAGGTCACCAAGGCCTGCACCGGATACAGCCATTGCTCCGGCGCACGACGCCACCACGGGGCATCCGGGTGCTTCCAGGTGATCCACGAACCCGCAACTTGCAGGAGCAGCAGGAACCCCATGAAGACGAAGAACGGAGCCACGTGCGCCCGCGTGAACGATCTGACTTCGGCATCGTTCTGCGGGGCCGCTTTCATCAGGTCTGTTAGAGGGTTCCGACGAAGCGCTCCATCTTGTCCATCGCCAACTTCAGGTCATCGAAGCCGGTGGCGTAGCAGCAGCGGAGGAAACCCTCGCCGCTGGGACCGAAGGCACTGCCGGGAACGGCAGCGACGTTCTCCGCCGCGAGCAGGCCCATGGCGAAGTCCTTGCTGGATTTGCCCGTGGCCCGGATGTCGGGAAAGACGTAGAACGCACCGCCCGGCATGTGGCAGGAGAGGCCGAACTCGTTGAGCCGCTTCACCAGGAAATCACGACGCTGATGGTAGCTGTCGCGCATCATGATCATCGAAGGCGTGCCGTTTTCCAAGGCCTCGAGCGCGGCGTTCTGGCTCATGATCGGCGCACACAGCATCGTATACTGGTGGATCTTCATCATCGCCTCGATGATCGGCTGCGGCGCACAGGCATAGCCGAGTCGGAAGCCGGTCATCGCGAAAGCCTTCGAGAAGCCGTGAAGGAGGATTGTCCGCTCCTTCATGCCGGGCAGCGAGGCGATCGAGACATGCTTCACGCCATCATAGCGCAGCTCGCTGTAGATCTCGTCGGTCAGGACGATCAGGTCATGCTCGATGCAGAGCTTGGCGATACCTTCGAGGTCCTCATTCGAGGCGACGGCCCCAGTCGGATTGGTCGGGAAATTCAGCATCAGCACCCGGCTGCGTGGCGTGATCGCGGCGGCAAGTTTTTCCGGCTTCAGCGAGAACCCATCCTCCTTGCTGGTCTCCACGGCCACCGCTTTTCCATAAGCCATCACGATGCTCGGGCAGTAGGAAACATAGCAGGGCTCGTGGTAGATCACCTCGTCGCCGGGGTTGAGCAGGGCACGCAGCGCGATGTCGATCGCTTCGGACACGCCGACGGTGACAAGCACTTCCTTGGACGCCTCATACTCGACTTCGAAAAAAGAGGCCACGTACTTGGAAATCGCCTTGCGCAGCGAGAGCAGGCCGAGATTCGAGGTATAAGTCGTCTGCCCCTTCTCAAGCGAGTAGATCGCGGCCTCGCGGATGTGCCAGGGAGTGACGAAATCCGGCTCGCCGACGCCGAGGGAAATCACGCCCTCACGGCCCTGTACGAGCTCGAAGAAGTCACGGATGCCAGAGCGCGGAATGCCGGCCACGTGGCTGGCGATTTTGGAAGTATAGTCCATTTGGAAAGTGAAACGTAAGTGGTAAATGATGAATGGTAAGTGGTCGGTCGTAGGTCCATCGGTGGAACTCTTCCACCATTCACCATTTACGATTCACCACTCACCTCTTCCGCCTCACGGCGAAACGGCGAGCCGCTCGCTGGCGGCCTCACGCTCGAAGATGAAGCCGTTTTCCTTGTAGGTCTTCAGCCGGAAATGCGTGGCGGTGGAAAGCACGCCGTCCAGTGTGCTGAGCTTTTCAGACACGAAGCGCGCGACCTCGCGCAGATCGCCGCCTTCGACGACGACCATCAGGTCATAGCCGCCGCTGGCCAGGTAGCAGCTCGTCACCTGATCAAAGCGGGCGATGCGCAGAGCCAGACGGTCAAAGCCGCCGCCGCGCTCGGGGGTGACCTTTACCTCGATGAAGGCCGATACGGCATCCGCGTCCGCCTTTTCCGGATCCACCACAGCCTGATAGCCGAGAATCGTGCCGTCCTTCTCCCAAGCGGCGATCCGCACGTTCACCTGGTCGGGAGTCAACGAGAGCAGGTCGGCTATTTCCGAATGGGAATAGCGGGCCTTGGTGCGGAGGAGTTGAAGGAGCGGATCGGTGGACATGTTGAAGAGTAAGTAGTTAATGGTGATTGGTGATTGGTAAAACGACTTACCATTTACGAATCACCATTCACGAATTCAGTCGCCAAGGCAGATGCCGACGGCGCGGGCGGCCATGGCGAGTTCGCCCTGCGGCTCGACGAGACGGAGCTTGTTGAATTTCATTGCGAGGTCGGGGTGGTGTACCCGCCTCTGTCAGCTTGACTGACGTGTCGCCCGTGAGGCGTTCGAATCTGCGAGATATGCGGGAAGGCTGGCGCGCCTGGTGTCGAAGC
>JANOBS010000177.1:0-19178 GCA_031411755.1 Luteolibacter sp.
CGAGCCGGTGAACTTCGCCAGCAAGGGCTTCAAGGTGGCGCTGAACATCCAGACTTTCATCAACCTCCACGCTTACGGCTACAAGAAGGTCGTGGAGCTGGGCCCGTTGCTCGACGTGAAGAAGACGAAGATCGAGTTTGAGGGAGCTGATGCTCCCAAGCACTAAATCCGAAATTTGAAATTCGAAATGAAGAGAAGAGGGCAGAAGATGTGGAACCACGAATGGACACGAATGAACACGAATAAGGCTCGGTCAATCGACACGTTGATCGATTGCCCTCATGCATTTGAAATTGGCGTCCATTCGTGTCCATTCGCGGTTCTTTTTTGTTTCAGCATAAGCTTCTTCCGTTTTGAATTTAGTGCTTAAGATTTAGTGCTTTCCACTCCCATGAGCGACATCACCATCCTTGTCATCGAAGACGATCCAGCGGTTCGACGCGGGGTCGTCGATGTGCTGGAGTACGCCGGGTATCGCACGCTGGAGGCGGCGGATGGGCATGCAGGGATGGAGCTGGCGCTGAAGGCGAATTACCGACTGCTGCTGCTGGACCTGGTGATGCCGGGGCCTTCCGGTTTCGACATCCTCCAGGCGATCAAGCGCAAGCGACCCGGCCAGGCGGTGATCATCCTTTCGGCTCGTGGCGAGGAGGGCGATCGGGTGCGTGGCCTCACCACCGGGGCCGATGATTACGTAGTGAAACCTTTCAGCATGAAGGAACTTCTTGCCCGGGTCGATGCGGTACTGCGGCGGACTTGTGAACGCGCCGCGCCATCGGACGAGCGGCCGGTGCCGGGCGGAACGGCGGATTTCAAGGAGCGCGTGATCCGCTTCGACGACGGCAGGAAGGAAGAGCTTTCGGAGCGCGAGGCCGACCTGCTGCGCTACCTCATCGACTCCCAGGGCCGCATCGTTTCCCGCGAGGAGATCCTCCGCCACCTGTGGGGGCTCGATCCCGACCGGACGGAAACGCGGACGATCGACATGCACGTCATGCATCTGCGGACGAAGCTCGGCGATAAGGACCAGCGGATGGTGGCGACCGTTCGTGGCAAGGGCTACCAGTTTCTAACAGAATCAACGACGTGAAAGCCCCGAGGATCTTCTGTGTGTGGACAGCACTCGGGCTCTGCGCCGTGATGGTGCTGGGCGCGATGACCTGGCTGACCCGCAGCGTGCTGGCCTCCGAGCGTGAGCGGGCGATGGCGGAGTCACGCGCGGATCTGGAGGAACGGACACGCCTGGCCCTGTGGCGCATGGATGCGGTCGGAGCGGCGATCCTGCTCGGAGAAAACCAGCGCCCACCCACCGACTACTCGGACCCCACGGAAGACTCGCCCCTTCTAACAGGAAATGATCCGCTGGTGAAATTGCATTTCGAGATCGGGCAGGATGGTCGGCTGCGATCGCCGGGCACCAAAGGCCCCACCTTGCTGCCGCCCGTCGAGATGGCGGAAAGGTTCGGGCGGCTGAAGGAGTTGCAGGGCCTGCTGTCGGCGAATCCTGTGCCGGGCGATGAGCTCAAGCTGCTCAGTTGTGCGGTGGAGGTCAGCGAGAATGCCTGGCAAGCGCTTTCGAAGGACGCGGCAGTGGCGAAGATTGGCAACAGCGACCTGCGCATCAACAATCCCGCTTCGAAGAACCGGGGCGACAACACCTATCAGACGAATTTCAATGAGGTGGAAAAGGCGCAGCGGGCAAAGGCCGTCGAACAGCAGTTCGACAACGGCAGCAACTCATTGCCCCAGCAGTTGCTGTCTGCAAACCTGAAGCAGGGCAGCGACGGGCGGGAAATCAAGGAGATCGGCCCCATGCGGGTGGTTTGGATCGGTGGTGAATTGTTTCTGCTCAGACAATTGACCATGGTTCTGCGGGAAGGGGAGCCGGAGGGTGCACCTACGGAAGAGAAGGGCATCCAGGGAGTTTGGCTGGATGTGAAACAGGTGAAGGAACGTCTGCTCGCGGAAGCCGCCGACCTTCTGCCGAAAGCCCAGCTTGCTCCTCTAACAGGTCAGTCCGATCCGCTTGCGCTGGTATCATTTCCGCTCCTGCTTCAGCGAAATGAATTGCCCGTGATCGAGGCCACGCCCCTCAGTCTGCCCCTGCTTGTTGGCTGGGCGGCGGTGATCGTAGCGCTGGCGACCGCCTCGCTGCTGGTGCGCGGGGTGATGCGGCTCAGCGAGCGCCGCGCCTCCTTCGTCTCCGCCGTGACGCATGAGCTTCGCACGCCGCTCACGACCTTCCGCCTGTATTCCGACATGCTGCAGAGCGGCGCGGTGAAGGAGGAGAAGCGTGGCAGCTACCTCAGCGTGCTTTCGCGCGAGGCCGACCGGCTTTCCCATCTGGTGGAGAACGTGCTGGCCTTTTCCCAGATCGAACGCGGTAGCGCCCGCTCCGCCGTGCGGGTGACCTCCGCCACTGACCTGCTGGAGCCGATGCGTGAGCGCTTCGAGTCGCGGCTCATCACGGCGGGTATGACCTTGGAAATGGACCTCACTGGTGAAGCGGCCAGCATTCCCATGAAAGTCGATGCGGCAGCGGTGGAGCACATCCTCTTCAACCTCGTCGACAACGCCGCGAAGTATGCCTCCGGAGGGCAGCCGCCGACGCTGTCAATCCGCGTCGCGCGGAGTGGCCCGCGCATCGAGATCCAGGCGTCCGATCATGGCCCGGGCATCGTCACAAGTGAGCGCAGCCGTATCTTCGAGGCCTTTCACAAGTCCGCCCGCGAGGCAGCGGAGTCGAAGCCTGGTGTCGGTCTAGGCCTCGCGCTTTCCAGACGCCTGGCAAAGTCCCTCGGCGGCGACCTGACCTGCAAGTCGTCCGATCAGGGTGGCGCGTGCTTCGTGCTTTCGCTCCCCAGTAAGGAAGCCTGATTACTCCGTCAGTGCCGTATCCAGCATCTGCTCGTAGCGCTTGATGTACTCCGCTGCCGTCGCCTCATGGTTGAAACGGGCGGTGGCCTCCCGCATCACGCGGGCGAGTTGGCGTTCACGCTCCTTGGTCGGCAGATGGTAGAACCGCATGGCCTCGTCCATGGTCCATCTCAGCCCGGCGGCATTGAAGTGCTGGAAGAGGAAACCATTGCCGCGGTTGTTCTCGAGATCGAGATGCTCGACGGTGTCGTGCAGCCCACCGGTGTCGTGGGCGAGGGTCAGACCGCCGTATTTCGGAGCGATCATCTGCGGCAGGCCACAGGGCTCGAACGACGAGGGCATGAAGATGAAATCGCTGGCCGCGTAGGCGAGATGCGAGAGCTCCTCCGAGAAATCCCGGATCGAGACGCGGTCGTGCAGGCGGTGCTGGTCGACGATCTGATGGAAATGCTTCTGGAACGATCCATTCGCCACCACCGCGATCTGCAGGCCTTCGTTGGCGTAGTCGCTGACCACTTTGTAGAGAATGTCTGTTAGAAGCTGGCAACCCTTCTGGACTGGATCGAGTCGGGACGGCCAGAAGAACAGCGGAGCCTCCGGATCGACCAGCAGGCCGACGCGTTCCTGGAAGCGCTTCTTGTTGGCCTTCTTGCCGGCGATGAGGTTCTCCACGGTGTAGTGGTCCTTGATGTATTCGTCCGTTTCGGGATCGAAGGCGGCATCCGGCGCGTTGAGGATGCCGGTCGCGCAACCAGCGTGGGCCTTGGCCCAGAGTTCGTGGCGGAGATGACCGGGGATGTGCTGGTGGCAACCATCGATCACTTCGCTGAGAAATTTCGGGCTCACCGTGTTGACGTGGTCGGCCGCGAAGATCCCGCTGGCGAGGAGGTCGACCGGGTTGTGGGCCCGCGTTTCCTCATACGAGCTGGGTGGACGCGTGTAATAGAGATACTGCCAGAAATCGGCGGCATCGATCCCGCGATCTTCGATCTGCGCCAGCGAGAGGCGTTCGGTGTGGATGTTGTGGACGGTGAAAAGCGAGGGGATGCCGTGACGTTTCGCGGCGGCGGGGATGAGGCCGGTCATCCAGTCGTTGCAGTGGATCAGATCGGGCCTGACCTGGGGGATCGTGTGGTTGATCACCTCGCGCTGGAAGGCCAGCGAGATCAGATGATTCTCGGTACCGTAGACGCTGGAGCGATGGTAGAACACGCGGTCCTCGGCCAGGTGAATGCGCTGTTCCGGGAGCGAGCGTGATACCTTTTCATACTCCAGCTCGAACACATTCGCGACGTCGAGGTGGAACATCCGCCGGTAATTCGGCAGCGCCACATGGACATCCGCGCCTTGATCGTAGAGTGCCTTCACCAGTGAGGCGGAAACGTCCGCCAATCCCCCGGCCTTCGCCGACATCCGCTGGGTCAGGTTTCCCATCCCGTCCGGCAGATAGGTGATTTCCGGCGTGACGACGAGGATGCGGGGTTTGCGTGGGGCTTTCGTAGGCACAGAGTGAACTGGGTTTCCCTCATCCCTAGAGGGTTTGTCAACCGAGGGCAAGAGGGCTTGAAAAGAAATCTTGGGGAATGACGGGTCTTTTGGTTTCAACCACGGATGAACGCAGATGGACACGGATTTGAACGCCTCGAAAACCACCGTATCTCCCTCTGAAATCCGTGCCCATCCTCTTCATTTGACTCAAAACAAGGGAGGTGAAGCGTGAGTCCATCTCGCTTGCTCGATTGTGGTTCAATTTCTGATTCTCAATCACCTTGCCGAAGTCCTCGGAGTTTCATTCGGTGCTGCGATGAAAGAGTATCTTTGCCTGCTCCTCGCAATCCCCGGCGTTTCCCTGGCCCAGGAGTCGATCGAACGACTCGATCCCGTGCTCGACTCGATCCTGGCTGCGGACGCGAAGATCGAGACCCTTTGCCAGGGCTTCGACTGGGTCGAGGGGCCTGTCTGGGACGCGGCGGGCAAGCGCCTGCTCTTTTCCGATGTCCCGCGCAACACGATCTACCAGTGGAAGGAAGGCGACAAGGAAGCCGCCGTGTTCATGAAACCGTCCGGCTACACCGGCGTGGCTGACTACAGCAAGGAACCCGGCTCAAACGGTCTCGCGATCGATGCAAAGGGCCGTCTGTTCTGCTGCGAGCATGGAGATCGCCGCATTTCGATCATGGCTCCGGGTGCGGGGAAAAGGACGCTCGCAGATGCCTGCGATGGCGTGCGCTTCAACTCCCCGAACGACCTTGTCATCCACCCGAACGGCGACGTCTATTTCACCGATCCGCCCTATGGTCTGCCAGGCGGCGCGATGAGCGAGGTGCGTGAGTATCCGTATCATGGCGTCTTCCGCATCACGCCGGAGGGAAAGGCCAGCCTGATCAGCCGCGAGCTTGAAAGGCCGAACGGCATCGGGCTTTCTCCGGATGGAAAGACCCTTTACGTCGCCAACTCCCACCAACCCCGCCCAATCCTCATGGCCTTTCCCTTGAAGGAAGATGGCAGTGCGGGAGAGGGCCGCGTCTTCTTCGATGCCAGCAAGCTCAAAGGCCCCGGCGGACCCGATGGCATGAAGGTCGATGCGAAGGGCAATGTTTTCGCCACTGGCCCCGGGGGTGTGCTGATCCTCGATCCCGCTGGAAAATTGTTAGGCCGCATCCTCTGCACCCGTCCCACCGCGAACGTGGGCTTAGGCGAGGGCGGAAAGACGCTTTTCATCACCTCGAAGGACCGGGTGCTGCGGGTGGCGCTGAAGTAGAACGCCCCTCGATTGAAAGAACCACCCGGCGTTCGGCTTACTGGCGGTGACTTTTTTGTTTATGATTTCCCGCTTCGTTTCCATCTCCATGTGGGTGCTTTCCTTGGCCGTGCTGAAGGCGGAGGAGACACTCGGTTTTCGTGATCTCTTCAACGGCAAGGACCTTTCCGGCTGGGTGGATGTGAACACCAGCCCGCAGACCTGGAGCGTGAAGGACGGGCTGCTGGTATGCAGCGGGAAACCGATCGGCGTGATGCGCTCGGAGAAGCAGTATGAGAATTTTATCCTGGAGATCGAGTGGCGGCACATGCAGGCCGGAGGAAATTCAGGCGTCTTCGTTTGGAGCGAGGGCAAGCCGCCAGCGAAGGGTCCCTTGCCGAAAGGGATGGAGGTGCAGATGCTGGAGCTGGAGTGGCCTAAGCTGAATCCGGAGGCCGATGGCCAGCCCCGTCATCCGGGCTTCGTGTCCGGCGAACTCTTCGGTGCCAACGGCCTGACCGCCACGCCCGACCACCCGCGCGGCGAACGCAGCATGTCCAGCGAGATGCGCTGCAAGGGCAAGGGTGAGTGGAACACCTACGTCGTCGTTTGTGTCGATGGCGTGATCAAGCTGTCGATCAACGGCAAGTTCGTGAACGGCATGCGGGATGCCAGTGTGAGAAAAGGCTACCTCTGTCTCGAATCCGAAGGCTCCGAAATCCACTTCAGGCAAATCCGGCTGATGGAGCTGCCGGGTGGAAATGCCACGGCCGAGCAGACGGCTCCGGTGGTGGAGAAATAGTCAGGCATCCACCTCCCACACCGCCAGAAAAGCCTGAGCGGATGCCGGGTCGTTGAGCAAGACAGGACCGCCTTCGAGGCTGCCGGAGCGGAAGGTGACCAACTCGTCGGGCGACAACTTGCTGGCCCGATGGATCCGGAATCGTCCGCTGCGCTGTGGGGTGGATTTCTTCAGCAACTCCAGCGCGATCCGCCCCATGGTCAGGCGGACGTTGAGCTCAACCACGTGCTTGAGGGCGAGGCTGCCGTCGGCGAGGCGGTGGACCATCATGTCGATGCCGAGCGGCCCGATATAACCGCCGAGGAGTTCTGTTAGGGCGGTGGGGACCTGGTTTTCGACGAAGTCGAGGATGCCTTGCTTGAAGAGGAAAGCGGCGACCTCGGGCTCCAGCAGCGATCCCCACTTCGGGCCCACGCGGTTGCCGAGGAAACGTCCGGCAGCATCGTTTTCCATGACGGTGAGGCCGATGAGATTGACGGTGCCGCTGGCCTCCATTTCATAAAGCGCGGAGAAATCAGCGACGCGTTCGAGCCAGGGTTCGATGACGACTGCGTGATGCGCGGCGAGGGTTCGCTCGAGCCAGAGTCGGGTGTTGGCGTCCTTGCTTTCTTGGTTCACGCGGAGGTGACCGCGACCGGCACAAGCGTGGACGGCCTTGACGAGGGCCTGGCCGGATTCAAGAAGTCGCGTAATCTCCCGCATCGCGTGATCGACCTCACGGCAGACCGTTCCGCTTTCGTGCTCGAGGCCGAGCCGCTTTTCCAGCTCGATGCCGATTTCCTTGGAAAACCACAGCGCGGGAAGTCGCTCGCGCCATTGCCAGGGGACGGTGGGCGAAATGTCAGATGCGAGCGGCTTGAGAAGTTGGGAGGCATCCGGCGACCAGGCCCAGGGCCGGAGGCCACCGAGCTTGCGATCGCGGAGCTTCTCGATGCTGGTGATTTCTGGAAGGTCGAAGCCAGCGCGTTTCAAATAAGCGAGATGCTCGTTCGATGGCGGGCGGCGCATCAGCAGGACATCGTCGCGACGGCAAACCGCGAGCATGAGGATTTCCAGATCTTCCTCCAGCGCGATGCCCATCTTGTTCGGCTGGAAAGGCTTTCCGCTGACTGCGGACATCACTTGGTCTTCCGCTCCGGGATTGAACCAATGGATCACCGGCGTGCGGCCGCGCGATTGTTCGCAGACTTCCAGATGGCGGATGAAATCATCGTCGAGTCCGGCCAGGCGACGGCCCTCGGCATTGAAGGGCGCGAGTCCCTTCGCCTTCGCCGGAGCGAGGGGAAAGCTCAGGCATTTCCCATAGGCCTGCCAATCGGTGGAGCCTTGATCCTTCCAGCGGCGGAACCATTTCAAGCCGTGGCCCACATGGCCGATCTCGTCTTGATAGATCTTTTCCAGCACCGCCGCCGTCGAGGTGTCGCCGACCTCGCGGAACAGTCCGGCGTAGTGCTTCGAGAAATCCAGATTCGCCTGCTCGAAAGTCAGGTTCAGCCGCGTCACGAAGTCCATCGGTGTCTGCATCGGTGCGGTGAGACGCCAGAAGTAGTCGTTCAGCGGAAGCTCTCCGAAGGCGATGCCGCACTCCTTCATCCGACGGACATACATCAGCGTGTGCATCTGTTCCTCGCGCATCGCTGCATAGACCCCGGCACGGTATTCCTTCGGGGCATCGGGAAATTTCAGCAGCACCAGCGCCATCAGTTCGGAGGCCAGCAGCTCGTGGTTCGCCAGGAAATGCAGCATCGTGCCGCGCTCGCGATCATCATCCAGCCGATGGATGCCGGGAAACTCGACGCGCACGCCTTTCGCACAGATCCGCAGTTCATCGGGCCGCCCTGGTGAAAGCGGCGTCAGGATTGCCGTGCCCGGCGCATCATCGGAGGCCACCGCCGGGGCAAGCAGCAGCTTCTCCTCCAGCGTCTCCGCAAAGAGGATGCGTTCGGCGGCCTCGCGCATCTGCATGGAGTAGAGAAAGCACGAAACGGAAATTTCGAAATTCTAAATCTGAAATTCGGAGTGTGGAGAAAGACAGGGACCGGGCTTCCGTGCGGTCATGAGTCGGTCAAGGTGCCTGCGTGACTTTGAGACGGGCATAGCGCAAGGGAATGGCCGGGCCGGCGGGGACGGTGGCCTTGACGGTTTGGATCGTGCCGTTGTCGGTGAGGACCGTTTGCGTGACGCCGGTGGTGGACCAGGCGTTCGCCGCGAGCGTGTCGCTCCACTCGACCGTGAAGGTCATGCCGCCGGTTAAGGCGGCTTTGCTGCGGGTGTAGGTGATCTCCAACGCGCTGGCGTTGCGGATCGCGGTGAGCATGGCGCGGCTGCTGGTATTGGGATTTTGCGCGGTTGCGAATTCGAGGAGGTTGATCTCGCCGTCATTGTTGGCGTCGAAGGTGTCTGCGCCGTTGCCACTGTTCACCGCGGTGCCGAAGTTCGTGAAGCGCCATGTTTCGCTGGCGGTGCCGGTGACGGTGACGAGAAAGGTGTCGCTCGCGGTGAGCAGACCATCACTTACGGTGACGGTGATGGTGGAACTGCCGAGTTGATTCGCGGCCGGGGTGACGGTGACGGTGCGGTTCGCGCCACTGCCGCCGAGGACGATGCCTGACAGCGGAATGAGCGCGAGGTTTGAGGAGGCCCTTGTCAGCGTGAGTGAGGTGGCGGCGGTTTCCAGGTCACCGATGGTGACGGGAATGGCACCGCTATTGGCATTCAACGCAATGCTTCGGTCGGTGATGTTGCTGAGTGTGGGGGCGGTGTTAGTGACAGTAACGAGAAAGGTGTCACTCGTGGTTAGTACTCCGTCACTCACGCTGACGGTGATGGTGGAACTACCGATTTGATTCGCGGCTGGGGTGACGGTGACGGTGCGGTTCGCGCCACTGCCGCCGAGGACGACGCCTGACAGCGGAATGAGCGCGGTGTTTGACGATGCCCTGGTCAGCGTGAGTGACGTGGTAGCGGTTTCCGCGTCACCGATGGTGACGGGGATGGCCCCGGTGTTGGCATTCACCGCGATGCTGCGGTCGGTGATGTTGGCGATCGTGGGGGCGTTGTTGAGGTTTGGGTTGGTGAGCAATACCAGGACTTCATTGCCGTCGGAGAGCCCGTCGTTGTCGCTGTCCGCATCGTTCGGGTTGGTGCTGAATGTGTTGGTTTCCGCCTCGTCGCTGAGGCCGTCGCCATCGGTGTCCTTGAGGCGGACGATTCTCAAATAGGGATCGGTGCTCCCTTCGCTGGCGGTGATTTCAAGAGCGCTAGACTGGGTGTCGCCGACGGCCAATGAGGGCAGGCTCACATCCCAGCGGGGATCCTGGGTGATGAGGAAGGAGGGCACACGGTTCGGCTGGCTGCGGAGGTACTCGGTGACGTCGATGATTTTCTCCGAGGGCGTGGTGCTGGTAGCGACAAGTTGCCCCAGGATGTGGGAGGTGGTGCCTTCGCCGTCGATGACCCGGTTCGCGATCTTGTTGCCCGCGGCTTTGCCTTTCTTGAGATTGGGCGCGTTCGTCCAGGTCAGCGTGCTTCCCGACCAGGTGTTCGCATCAATCCCATAGACGTAACCCTGGGCGGTGCCGCTGGGATTGGCGCGGGTTCGCAGGCAGAGGGCGGCGAGTTGGATGTCAGGAAGGTAAATCGGCGGCAGGTTGAACTTGAGGAAGGCGGCGCTGCGATTGGCGTTGTTGGAGGGATCGTTGCGCACGATGAGGGTGGTCGCGGTGCCGTAGTTGATGCCGGCATTGGAGCCGTCCTTGACCATCGTATCCTCTGCGACGGCGACGGTTTCCTCGGCTTGCTGCGCCTTGCTGGGAATGGTCCACAACCACACGGTATTGGCGGGCTGCTGCCACAAGTTGACGGTGCCGTCGAAGAGTGTCTTGTCCGCGATCACGCTGCCCCAGGTGCGCCCACCGCCGTGGCGGCTCTCGCTGACTTCCTCCAGGAGTATGCGGTTGTTGGTCGGAATATTCCAAGCCGACGTATCCACCGAGATGGGGATGCTGCTGGAGGTTTCGTTGACGCTGTAGAGGAAGTATTTTTTCGAGACGGCATCGTAGCTGGTGCGCAAGGCCAGCGCGTCGATACTGCCATCGCTGGCGCGGGTGTAATCCTTCATGACCCGGCCCGGCGCGATTCCTTTGATGAAAAGCCGATAGGCTTCGCCGGCCTTGGTGACTCCGCCGTGGTTGTTCGGCGAGTTGTCATTGTCAACGTAGTGCATCCCGTTCTTCTTCACGCCATACGTGTAGGAAGGATCATCGGTCTGGGAAAATTTAAAACAGTACATCTCGTCCATGCTGCTCTTGGCCAGCTCGCAGACAATCCCGCCGAAGCGAGCATACTTCTCCGGATAGTCCAGCGTATCCGGCATGGAATCGAAGGTGAAGGCGTTGTGGACGTTGAATTCCGTGAGGCACACTGGAAAGGGCGTCTCGCCCGTCATGTCGGCGGCAATCGAACTCTGCATGCCGGTGGAGGTTTGGTAATAGCCACTTGGGGTGGCATTGTACTGATGATACGCGAAACTGCGCATGTTCCAGAATGAGTTGGACACGACATTGCGATAATTCTTATGGCGGTTGTCCACCGCAAGATTGCCCCAGGGGGAGTAGGTCGGGCTGGAGATGACAGGAGCTTGAACGTTGGGCTGGAGCGATTTGCCGTAGCGGCTGTTCACATCGCTGATGGCGCTCTGGATGGCATCGGAGGCTAGCTGCAGCCGGAGCAGCCAATCCGCTTGCGTGATGCCGCCTGAGTTTGGATGGTCCGGCTCGTTGAACATCTGGTAGTGCGTCACATCGAAGTTGCGCGCGTAGTGAAAGGCGGATGCGTAGAAGTGCTGCCAGAGTTCCCACCGGCCAGCGTAGTCGGTGGAACTGGTAATGGGGATGAGGCTTTCGGTGGCCGAGCATTGCACCAAGATTTGGAGGCCCATATCGCGGTATTGGCTCAGCGGAAAGGTCCATTCGGCGAAGTTGCTGTTGAAATAGGTCCAGTTGATGTAGGTGGCGTTGAGCGGGTCCGCCCGCAACGCGGCCTTGCGGCTCTCGAAAGTGGCATCGCTGCTGACCCCGTCACCCCAGGGAGCCAGGTCATCCGCAGGCTCGGTCTTGGCGGGGCTGATGAAAATGCGCACGCCGTTGACCCCGGCATACTCCCACCACGCCCGAGCATTGCCGCCTTGGGTGAAATAGCCGTGGTTGTAGCCGATGATGGCTGGCGTGGGCAAAGTGCCCGTGGATTTCAGCGTGAGCCTGCCGATGTTGCTCGTGGTGCTCGGCGTGCCAAAGACGTCGATTTCGCGGAAAACAAAGGCCCCGTTATTCGAGGTTCCATTGACTCGATTGGCCGTGAAGCGGATGAATTCAACACCTGTTTCGAGCACTCCGGTCGTGTCCGTCAGGGTGACTTTGGTCGCGCCGCCCTGAGTCGTGCTAAATTGCTGATAGTCCACTGTGGCCAAGGTGGTGTAGCTCGCAGCGCCTACGAGTTTTACCTCCACCGTGTAGCCTTGATTGCCGAATCCCGCGTTCACCCAAGCGGCGATGGTCTGGATCGAGGTAATGTCGTAGCCCAGGTTGTTGGCACCGAGCCCGAGGTCGTAGGTGGCGGTCGCCCCGACGGTTGTCCAAGTCCCGGCGATTGGAAGTCCTGAGCCCCCGTGAATCCCATCATTCAGTTCCGCCACGGTTGAATCGTTCGTGGTATTCCACCCAGTGCTAGTAGCCGTCTTTCCGGCGAGTAGATCGGTCGTGCTGACATCGGCGGAGTAGGCCAGTTCCGTGGCGCTGAAGACCTTCGTCTGCACCAATCCTGCGCTGGCCGAGAAGGTGGCGCAGGCAAGACCCGCGAGCGTGATGGCGAGGCGAGCCAGGGTTGGTTGGGTTGTTTTCACGGGCCGGAAACTGTCGCGGGGTTTAAGGTTAAAGGAAAGCACCCATTGCGGTTATGACAAGCTCCGGATGGATTCTCAATGATTCATCGTCGCCGACACCCAGATGAGCATGCTTGCCAAAAGGGGTCAAAGGGTCGCGATGGCCCGGATTTCAGGCAGCCAACCAAGCCCGGACAGATCTGCGGATCGGGAGGCCGACCCGGGCGTGCCGGCAAATTCTGATGGTTGAGGATCTCATTGACGTGAGACGTCCTCGACCCAACAACGCCCTCAATAGCCGCTGGTGCTGAAGGGCGAGGCGGGCAGGCCATCCTTGTTGTACAAATTGCAACCGGCCGGATGCTGGGTGTAGGCGTAGCGAACGGCGATGGGTTCGCTGACCTCCTTGGAGGAAACGATGAGATCCGAGCCCTCGATCCTGCCGTCCGCCCAGTGCCAACTGCCGTCTTTCGCCTGGATCGACAACCACGGCATCGGCGCATCCGGGGTCGGCACGGGCGGCGCGTAGCCTTCTTTTTTCGCGAGCATCAGGCCGTGCTGCGCGTGGTCGAACTTCACGCGGATCTTGCTGCCCTCGATCCCCTGGCTTTCGTAGAGCGGACCGCTCGGCACCACGTCCTTTTTCCCATAGGCCTTGTTCAGCGCCCAGGCGGCCAATCGCAGGCCGACGTCGTACTTGTTCTGCGGATGCTCCTTCTTCTCACCGATGTCGAGGGTCACCGCGATGCCGGTGTTTGGGATCGTCGTGAGCGCTTCGATCTGGGCGGCGCGGATGGCGGCGCGACCGTCTCCGCCCTGCGGCTTGTCGGTCGGCGACTCGCCGATGGTCGAGAGCTGGACGATGTAGAATGGGAAATCCCCCTGCTTCCAGGCACCGCGCCAGCCCTCGATCAGGCGCTTGAGCATCGGCAGGTAGTCCTTGCCCTGCTTCTCATTGGCCTCGCCCTGATACCAGAGGGTCCCGCGCATCGCATGGCCGACCAAGGGTTCGATCTTCGGCATGTAGTTCTGATACTTGGTATCGGTCGGCGGGTCGCCCGGGGCGACATACCACCAGCCTTCGATACCGGTGCCCGCGACCGCGGCATTCATCAGGCCGACGGGAACCAGCAACTCGCCTTGCAGTTTATGACCGAAGACATACGAGACACTGTAGCAGCGACCGCAGGTGTCGGCAGCACTCACCGACCAGGCCTCATCGAGAAATCGCAAGGCCGGGCGCTTGGGATCGAGATTGGTGCCGCGCGAGTTGTATTTCACCGACATGTTCGACTGCCCCGAACACAGCCAGACTTCTCCGATCAGGATGTTGGAAAACGTCTTCGTCTCTTCCTTGCCATCGGACCTGGTGATTACCGTCAGCGTGTGGCCGGCGGGGGCATCGTCCACCGACTTCAGCTTGTCGGCGGGCATGGCGTCGAATTTCACGTCGAAGCGGCCGTCCACTCCGGCTTTGGCGGAGCGCTTTTGCTGATCCAAGGAAACCGAGACATCCGCCCCTGCCAGCGTCCAACCCCAGACTGGAATCGGCATCAGTTGTTGAAACACCGCATTGTCGTTGAAGGGACGACCCATTCTGGGCGCCAGCTCCAGCGGGATCGGAGGTTTCGGGAAATCCGTCGCCAACTCTGCGCCCGTCAGCGTGCCGATGGAGGAGAGGCATAGGGCCAGAAAACCGAACGTGGCGGAGAGAGCGGGGTGGGATCGGGAGCTCATGAAATTGTCGCAGTGGCGAAGGGATGCGTGAAGAATCAACCGCCCACGAGTTCCTTGACCTTGCCTTTGATCGCTTCCGCCCAGATGTCGAAGCCCTTGGGTGCAAGATGAAGGAAGTCCTTCATGACCTCCGGGCTGATGCTGCCGTCGGGTCCGAGGAATTTGGGGCCGATGTCCATGTACTGCACCGCGCCACCCTGGTATTTCGAGATCAGCTCGTTGGTGGCGGTGATCTTGTCTCGGCCGGGATTCGGTTTCTCGCCACGGGGGAAGATGCTGAGGAGGAGGATCTTGGACTCGGGATGCTTGGTCGTGATCAGGTCGAGGATCGCCTTGACTCCGGCAGCCGCGTCGGCCGGCTCGGTTTTCTTGTCGAACAGGTTGTTGGTGCCGATCATGACGACGAACAACTTCGCCTTGTAGCCGTCCAGTTCGCCGTTCTGAAGCCGCCAGAGGACGTTCTGCGTCCGGTCGCCGCCGATGCCCATGTTGACGGCCTTGTAGGAACCCCAGTGTTTCGCCCACGACTCGTCACCTCTCCAACGCGCGGTGATGGAGTCACCGACGAAGGCCACATCGATCTCGCCATTCATCTTCTTGATGTCGGCCAGGATCCTCTCGCAGTTTCCGTTCCACCACTTTTCGCCGTTCGTTTTTGCGGCTACAGGTTGGGTGGTCTCCAAATCGGCGGCATGAGCGGCGAATCCGGCAAGTGCCGACAGGGCGAGAATCGTCAGACGGGTGGAGCGGGGTTTCATGTGGGATCTTGTGTTCGGTTTATTGGTAGGGAAGATGGCCAGTCGGTCGGACCGTGACAGGCGAATAGCGTTCGATTGGATAGACCGGAAATCCGAAATCAAAAGGGTGGGCCGGTGATTTTCATTACACGGATTGATGAGATGATTTTTCAAGGCACGGCCTGATGAGAAGGGCCCTATTTACTTGCCATTCGGAACTCGCGCCGGAGAGATGAAATCGATATTCCATCCTGTCCTTGGACCGATCCCTGATCACCCACGCCACCATTCCCATGCGCTACCTGCTCTTCTTCATTCTTCTCACGCCATTCACGCGTTGTCCGGCCCAGCAAGCCCCCAAACCGCTCAGCCTCTGGCCTGCGGATGCGGGAAAAGTGGCGGAGGAAAAGGTGGTGGCCGGCAAGGACGACTCGGTGAAACGCATCACCGACATCCATCAGGCAACGATCACCCCATTCCGGGTCGCCGTGCCGCCGGATTCGGTTCATCCCGCCGTGCTCGTCTTTCCCGGTGGTGGCTACTCGATCCTCGCCATCGACAAAGAGGGAACCGAAATCGCCGAATGGCTCAACCGCCTTGGCTACTCCGCGTTCGTCGTCAAATACCGGGTTCCCAAGGACCGTGAAGGCGCCTTTGCGGATGGACAGCGCGCCGTGCGCCTCGTGCGTCAACACGCCAGGGAATGGAACATCGATCCCAAACGCATCGGCGTGATCGGTTTTTCCGCGGGCGGCCACCTCTGCGCGCGCCTGAGCACCGACTTTGGCAGGATGGCTTACGAGGCGGTGGATGAGGCGGACAAACTGGACTGCCGTCCCGACTTTTCGATGCTGATTTACCCGGCCTACCTGCAGACCAAGGAAGGGAAAATCGCCCCGGAACTTCCAATCTCCGCCAAGATGCCGCCGACCTTCATCGTCCAGACCAAGGACGACAAGAGCTATGTCCCAGGCACCATCCTCTATGATCAAGCGCTCAAGACAGCCGGCGTCTCCTCGACCTTCCACCTCTTCGATACCGGCGGCCATGGTTACGGCCTGCGCCCCTCCGCCAACGAAGTCTCCAAATGGCCAGCCCTCGCGGAAGAGTGGCTGAAAAGTAGACGTTGAATGTTAGTGTTTGAGGCATTGCACCGGTGAGTCGTTTGTAAATTCCAGGACCCTGCCGACTGCCCCCATTCACTCCTCGTCACCGCAAACGAGACACCTGTGCGGGAGCTGGCGACTGTGCAAAAAAAGAGCAGCGATGAGGGCGGCGAGGAGTGTGCAAAGACGGGCTGCGTTCATGGCTGGGACTTGAAAAGGGAATGGCTCGAGCACCTGGCAGGGCGCATTCACTTTACTCGATCACGGCTCGAATGGCGGGAAGGCGTTCTTCACCAACTCCACGAACTGCGCCTGGAACCAGCGGCCGGCGGGGGGCGCATCCGGCAGAGCTCCAGTCATGCTGCTCCCATTCAGCGAGTTCCCGTGGTAGGTGGGATCACACATCCGATCGAAACCTTTACCCGTCGGATTCTCCGGGCCGGTCGGAACCAATTTGCTCGATCCATCCGAGTCGCCCGGCGGTTTCACCCAGACAAATGCATGGTAATTCGGCGCAGGATTCGCCACCGGCCTCGCGCCGATTCCGGCCCCGCTCTGGTTGCCCCAGTTTCCCTTGTGAAAGCGTTTGTCGAGCGTCGTCGCGCGCACGAACTCGCGCAGATTCGTGGAGGGGCTTGGACCGCTCGGCCGGTTCGGGCCGCCCCAGCCATTGCGCGACGTATCGATCAGCAAACCGACGCTGGCCGGGTAGGCATTGCTTCCGCTGACCAACGCCGTGCGCAGCGCCGTGGCAAAGCTCTGCTCGTCGATGTAATCGTTCCAGTCGTACCAGCCCTGCAACGAGCGCACCGGCCGTCCGTCGATCATCTGGTTGGCCGTCATGTACGGCTCGGTGAACACGTTGTAGTTCGCCGTGTTGCTGATGAAGCCATCCACCTTGCTGTGTCCGCCCGGGATTCCTGCGCCCACCTGCTTCATCAGTTCGACAAAGGGACGGAAATTATTCGGCCAACCGAGCCACCCGGCGTGGGCGACATCGATGTAGGAATAGGTGTTGCTGATCGAGCGCAGCGTGCCGATGGCATACTGGACGCCTTCCACGTACGCGCCGGTCCTTTTCGCTTCCGCGACTTTGGGAAAGCTCAGGTTGACGATCAGATTCGGCAGCGAGTCCGGCTCGATCACCATCACGATCCGCAGCCCGCTGTACTTCGGCTGACTGATCGTCTTGAAAATCGCGTCGATGTATTCGGTCTTGTAGCGCTGCAGGCCGTTCTGCGCGATCAGCAGTTCCCCATTCGAGGCCAGCGCCGAACCATCGCGATTGGGCAGATCGTAAATGACAATGCCGATGGCATTGGCACCCTGCGTGAGCGCCTGGTCGAGATGGCCTGCCAGACTGCGCGGATACCCGTTCGTCCCGTGAACCGCGGCGATGCTGTCCAGCCAGAGGAACGTCGGATAGTTCGCCACCTGCCGCATCTGTTTCGCCAATGCGCCGCCCTGAAGATCGGCGGCCGCGTTGACTGCAGCGACGTAATCGACGTTGTGATAGAAAGTCGCGCCGACAAATGGATTCTCCATATGTCCGCCTGGAGCGGACGAAGCGCGCGGGGAGAGCAGGAAGGTCGCGATTGCGACCGAGCCAGCGATGCTTCGGAGGAAGGTGCGAAGTGAGGTGGGTTTCATGGATGCGGGATGGAAAATGTGGATCTGAGGTGAATCAGGAGAGTGTCGCGGTGACTGGGGTCAGAGTAATCGGATTCACATTTCTGATAGTGGCTTCAGCACTCATGCGGCGGGAAGTCTCTGGGAAAGTGAATAGGAGGAATGGCGGATTGAGGATCGTGGATGGGAAGAGGAACACAAAGTTCTATTTGAATCGTGTCACGTTGCTGGCGATGGGGGCTGCATTTGGGTGATAGCGATGTCGTTGAGGGTGGTGAGGCGTTCGGACTGCGATAGCCCTTGGGCGGATGAGGATGGAAAGTGCCGAGTGAAGAAGGGTCATCAGTCAATGGACATCGGTCATGAGTCATGGGCGCCCCTTCATCATGGAGAGGTTGGTGTCGGCAAAGGCCTTGCCCGAGTGGGTGAGGGTTTTGGCGCGGCCGATGTAGTGATAGCCGGTGTCTCCTCGACCTTCCACCTCCTGGAAACCACCGGCCACGGTAACGGCCCGCGCCCCTCCGCCAACGAAGTCTCCAAATGGCCCGCTCTTGCGGAAGAGTGGCTGAAAGGAAAATGGTGAGTGCCGGTGTTAGAGGCATTGCAGCGATGTGTCGTCTATAGATTTCAGAAATGCCCCAACCGACCAATGCTTGTAAGGCGGGACTACTTACCCCTGTTAGAAAATTGCTTTTGAGACGAAGGCCGTTGGGAGAGCTCATTCGGAGCCACGTGATGACTCTCAGTTCTTTTTCATCTTCTTATTCTTCTTGCCGCCTTCGGAATCCGGGGCGCTTGCAGGGGCCTGCTCGGCGCTCCACTTGTCCCACATCGCCTGCAGTTCCTTTACCTTGTCCGATTTGGCGACAGCGAGGTCCTTGGATTCACTGATGTCGTCGGCGAGATTGTAGAGCTCGGGTTTGCCACTACCGCCTTTGGAGACGACGAGCTTCATGTCGCCATCGCGGACCGCCCATTGTGGACCATAGCGCCAGTAGAGGGTTTGGTGGGGGCGTGAGGCATTCGTGCCGGTCAGGTAGGGCATCAGGTCGACGCCATCGAGATTCCATGAGGCTTCGGGCTTGCCGCCGGCCGCGATGATCGCAGTAGGTAGAACGTCGAGATTCATGACAGGAAGGCCATAGGTTTTACCGGCGGGAATTTTGCCCTTCCATTGGGCGATGAAGGGAACGCGCGTGCCGCCTTCGAAGGTGGTCATCTTGAAACCGCGGAGCGGGCCGTTGGTGGAGGTCGTGCTCGCAGTGGGGCCGCCGTTGTCGGAAATGAAAAAGATCAGCGTGTTTTCCTCCTGACCGAGGTCGCGGACTTTCGCGAGGACTCGGCCGATGGCATCGTCCATGCCGGACATCATCGCGGCAAAGGTCTTTCGCTTTTCGTCTGCAATGTTCGGGAACCGATCGAGATATTTTTTCGGGGCCTGAAGCGGAGCGTGGACGGCGTTGAATGGGAGGTAGAGAAAGCAGGGTTTGGATTTGTTAGTCTCCAACCATTCGACAGCGCGGTCGGCATAGGCGTCGGTGGTGTAAAAGGCGTCGTCGGTCACTTCGCGCACCTCGTTGGAGAGGCGCGAGTCGATGAAATTGACGGGATGGAAAAACGGCGTGTTGGCGAGCGTGCCGAAGAATTCATCGAAGCCGCGCTTGGTGGGGCG
>JANOBS010000178.1:0-1192 GCA_031411755.1 Luteolibacter sp.
CGGTGACCCCCATGTTGACCATGGTGCAGGACCAGAAGCCGTTCTGCTCGTTGAGCGCGAACTTTTTCCGGGTGCGGACGCTTTCGTGGAAATCGGTGATCTGCTCGGGTGGGTCGGGCAGGGCGGCGAGCTTCTTGTCGAGGTCCGGGATGTCGGATTTGAAATCCTTGAAGATCTTTCCTTTCGGGCCGGAAATGTAGGCGGCGTCCTTGTCCTTGTTCGCGCCGTCGAGGATGATCTTGCAGCCGTCGGCGTAGGTGAACTCGATGCGACGCCAGGTGCCGATGGCGTCGGCGTCCTGCGGGTCGGCATCGATCTCCACCGAGATCGGCGCGGTGTCGTCCTTGTTGAGGATGTACTGCGCGGGGTCGAGGTAGTGCTGGCCCATGTCGCCGAGGCCGCCACCATCATAGTCCCAGTAGCCGCGGAACGAGGCGTGGGTGCGGTGGGCACTGTAGGGCTTCAGTGGCGCGGGTCCGAGCCAGAAGTCGTAGTCGAAGCCCTCCGGCACCGGCTGCACGGGGAGGTTGGTTTTTCCAACCCAGGTGCCGAGTTTCCAATCGAAGCCGGTGACGCCGGAAACGGTGATCGTCAGCGGCCAGCCTAACAGATCGTTCATGGCGGCCTTCTTGAGCTGTTTCACCGGCACGCCCATGCCGTAGAAGTTGTCCTTGAAGCGGAACCAGGTGTTGAGGCGGAAGACGCGCTCGTGTTTCTCGACGGCCTTCACCATCGCGAGGCCTTCGCCGATCGTGCGGCTCATCGGCTTTTCACACCAGATGTCCTTGCCGGCCTTCGCGGCCTCGATGGCGATCAGCGCGTGCCAATGCGGCGGCGTGGCGACGTGGATGATGTCGATGTCATCGCGCTTCAGCACCTCGCGGAAATCGTGGTAGCCCTTGATGCCGTTCTTTTCCGAATCCGCGTCCTTCATTCGTTGGGCGAGGTGGCTGGCATCGACGTCACAAAGCGCCAGCAGTTTCCCCGGCATGCCGAGGTGCGTGGCGGAAATGCCGCCACAGCCGATGATCGCGCGGGTGAGTTCATTGGACGGCGCGGTCTGGCCACCGAGCCCGAGCACGCGGCTGGGAACGATCTGGATGGTCGCCATGGCGGCGAGGGACTTGAGGGTCTGGCGTCGGGAGAGGTTCATGGGAGTGAATGGTAAATCGTGAATCGTGAATTTGGTTCG
>JANOBS010000179.1:0-2641 GCA_031411755.1 Luteolibacter sp.
GGCGCTACACGAAAGCGGTCATCCTCTGCTATGACGGCGACAGTGCGGGCTTTGAAGCGACTCAGAAAGCCTTCCGCGAGCTCGCCATTGAAGGACTTTCCGTGCGGGTGGTCGAGCTCCCCGGCGGCGATGACCCGGACACGTTTCTCAAGGTCCATGGCGCGGAGGCGTTCCGCGAACTGTTGAAGGACGCCCGCGATTTCTTCGATTTCAAATTGGACCGCGCTACCCGCGACGGTCTGCTCGCCACCGCCAATGGCCGTGCCACCGTCGCCAATGAATGCGCTGCCCTGCTCGCGGTCATGACCGACCACATCACCCGTGATTCGCAGATCAACCACGTCGCCACCCGTCTACAAACCGGAGCCTCAGGCCTGCGCGAAGCAGTCTCGAAGGCCTCGAAGCAAACGCGCCCCTCCACCACCAACCGGAGCCAGGAAGCGCCGGTCGAAGTGGTGGTGCCGACCTCGCTCGATGGCACGGTGCGCTACCTTTGCCACCTGGCACTGGTTTCACCCGTTGCCCAGAACCTGCTGGCCGAGCAGTTTGAGGTCCTGCACGAGTCCGGGGAATACCTCGAAGGCATCCCCCTACTGGAGGTCATCCTCGGCGTCCGTCCGGATCCCTCCGATCCTGCGGCAGTGAATGCCTTTCTCGGCTCGCTTCCGGAAGCCGACCGGCTCGCCCTCACTCGCGACCCGATGTTTGCGGAGAGCGCCCCGGAAGACGCCGTGTCTGCCGTCGAAACCTCTCTCTCACAGCTTTCGGCGCGCACGCTGATGATGCGTGACAGCCGGATCAAGGCTGCGCTCGCCGAGCCGGGACTGAGTCAGGAGCGGATGATCGCGCTGCTGCAGGAGACCAAGGAGATCGGAGAGCTGATCAAAGGCCTGCGTGGCAGATCGGTCTTCAACGATGAACTTGCGCCATCCACCCGCCGCATGCCGCCGCCCCGAAATGGCGGTTTCCAGCGGGAAAGAAAACCTTGACGGGTCGGGGTCCCGACGCATCATTCGCGCCCGTCTCCGGGCTTTCGTCCGGTTGCGCTATAATAGTCGGAGTGTGCCCGCATGTTCCGATTTTCCTCTCAGCGATCTTACGAGTTTCATCATGGCGAACCAGAAAGCTTCTTCCAAAAAGCCCGCAGCGAAAGCGAAAGCGCCGGCCCCCGCAAAGTCCAAGCCGGTGGCGAAAAAGCCAGCCGCCAAACCTGCGAAGCCCGCGCCCAAAACTGCTGCCAAGCCAGCACCGAAACCGGCCGCGAAAAAACCAGCCGCAAAGCCGGCGGTCGCCAAGAGGCCCGCTCCCAAGGCTCCCGCCAAACCGGCCGCGAAAAAGCCTGAGGTGAAGAAGCCTGCCGCCAAGCCAGTGGTTGCCAAAAAGCCCGCGCCCGCTGCGGCGAAGCCCACCTCCAACCCTGCTCCTGCTGCGCCCAAGAAGCCCGAGGTGAAGCCCGCCGCGAAAGCTGCGGAAGCCAAGAAGCCTGCCGCCGCTCCCGCAAAACCGGCGGCTCCCGCCAAGACTGAAGCCAAGGCCGCAAAGCCAGCCGGCAAGACGCCTGCTCCCGCTGTCGATCCGAAGGCTCCTGCAAAACCGGTTTCAGACCAGACCAAGCGCCGCATCGACACTCCTGAGATCCAGGAGAAGATCCGCGAACTCATCAAGCTCGCCAAGGAGCAGGAGTACCTGACCTACGACGACATCAACGAGATCCTCCCGAACGACCTCGTCGATCCGGAGGACGTTGAAGCCATCATGGAGCGGCTCCGCAACATGGAGTTCGACATCATCGACGCCTCTGAGGTCGACCGCTTCAAGGACAAGAAGCGTGACGAGTCCGACGGCGATGAAGAAGAGGCCAAGGCCGACCAGAAACTCGACATCCTCGATGACCCGGTCCGCATGTATCTCAAGCAGATGGGCCAGGTCCCACTGCTGACCCGCGAGCAGGAAGTTGAAATTTCGAAGCGTATCGAAGACGCCGAGATCGAGGTTGCCAAGCAGCTGCACCTTTTCGGCTTCGTTGCCGATTCCTACCTCGAACTCGCCGACAAGCTCAACAAGGGCAAGGAACGCTTCGACCGCGTCATCCTCGACAAGAAGATCGAGTCGCGTGAGCGCTACATGAAGATCCTGCCGAAGCAGTGCGATCAGCTCAAGCAGCTCCACGAGGAGAACGACAACCTCTTCCGCCAGCTCTCCGCCAAGAACCCGCGCGGCAAGAAGAAGCTGGACGACGATTTCGCCAAGAACATCCAGACGCTTCATCGCCTCTACACCCGCTTCTACTACAAGCAGAAGGTGACCGAGGATTTCTGCGAGCTCGTCGAGGAGTACCAGCAGAAGTTCTGGAAATACACCCGCAAGCTCCAGACCGATCCCGAGGACAAGGAATTCCAGACCAAGCTCCGCGAACTTCAGCAGCGCGCCTGGCACACCATCGAGAGCTTCGAGGAAACCAACAAGCAGCTCCGCCATTGGCTCAAGGAAGCGCTCAAGGCCAAGACCGAAATGGTCGAGGCCAACCTCCGCCTCGTGATCTCGATCGCGAAGAAATACACCAACCGCGGCCTTTCCTTCCTCGACCTGATCCAGGAAGGCAACATGGGCCTGATGAAGGCGGTGGAGAAATTCGAATACC
>JANOBS010000180.1:0-17898 GCA_031411755.1 Luteolibacter sp.
CGCGCGGACGGAAAGTTCGGGCCAGTTGCCATTCGCTCCATCATCACCGGCGAGCATCCAGAGCGCGTCGCCATGCATCAGCCACCACGGCGAGAACCAGACCCAGTTGGTGAGGTTCTGATAGACCTGCGGATTCACCTCCTTTGCGGCGTGCAACATCCGGATCATCGCGTCGACGTTCGCCTCGTGGCCATGACGATCGGTCGGTGGATGGCCATTGCCTTCACCGACATCGGAGAGGTGATTGAAGTCGTGTTTGAAATACCCGACCTTCGCCTCGCCCGCGAGACGCCTGAGCTGGGCCTCCATCCTGGTCCGATACGCCTCCGAGCTGAGCGAATAGTGGCCGAAGTATTGGGAGAAATACTTGTTCGCGCTGGCCTTCGCATAATCTTGGCTCTGGCCCCACTTGACGTCGGAGTTCGTGCCATCGAGCGCCAACCATAGCCCGAGCGCGGTGCCCTCCTTGCGCAGATCATCACTGAGTTTCACAAGATCCGAAAAGCCACCCGGAAAGTCGCGCGGCGTCGGTTCATAGACCGACTGCCGATTCTGCCAACCATCGTCCGGCACCATGGCATCGATCTTCACCCCATACGGAGAAATGGCCGACTTGAACTCGCGATACACGTTCACGAAGTTGTCGCCCTTCAGCGATTTCCCAGCCGGATCGAACCAGTTGTTGTAGTGCGTGAAGGAACGATCCGGCTTCTGGATCCTTTTGAGATAGCTGGAAAACTGCTGCTCAATCGGCAGATCCACCCCGCCACCCGCGACCGCTGTCTTGCTGGTGATCTGCCAGCGATCTCCGGACTTCACCGCGAAGCCCGGGAAATGAAACAGGCGGATCAGCCCTGGTCTGGCCTTCGCATCGCGGTCACGTCCATCCAGATCGACAAAGCTGTAGTTGCCGACCATTTCAAAGTGATGCTTGTCCGGCAACGGCGAGTTGCCATCGGTGTGACGGCTGTGCCCGGCGGGATACTCCAACCCGAAAAACCAGCGATCCCCGAGAAACACCGGCTCGCCGCGACCTCCACGAGTGGCGGTGCCTTCGGCGGAAAACCGCTCGACCTCCAGACGATCCACCGTGGACTCGCCGGAGAATTCCAAAACGACGCTTTTTCTAACAAATCCATCCTCCAGCCTCGACCAATATCGGACCAGCACTGCGTCAGGTGCTCCTGGGGGCACGGCATCTGGCCAACGATAGCGGATCGTCAACGACGAGTATTCACCATCGCTCGTTCCCGTCATTTTCTCTTCCGCGACAAAATCCGAGACCGTCCACTCACGGTCATCCATCATCCGAATGTGGAATTCATCGCTGCACGTCTCCACCGACCGCGTGCCGGAGATGAACCGGGTGGTGCGCCATGCCTTGCCATCAAAGGTAAGCTCGCGGGAGAACTGGCCACCACCGAACCTCATGACCTCCGTAGCCGCCTCGAGGGAATCCACCAGGCAAACCGAAAGCAAACCGATGAAAATGAGCGAACGGATCATGGGCAAGAAAAGGAACGCCTATCCTACGCTCCCTGAGCAGGGATCGTTTCACCCGATACCCTCAGGGCCTCACCGCGACGAACATCCCGTAGTCCATGATTGAAAGCTCATAGGCGACCATGATCCTGATCCAGGAAAGCGACAGCGACAGGGCACGCAGTGGATGGAGGAACAGCTCCCGACGAAGCTGGCCCTCCCGCCCCAAGACTCGCAGCGTCTCGAAGAAACAGGCCCACCAGGTCTGCCGGACCTTGTCCCCAGCCGCCTCGACGTCCAGCAGCCGCAGGCCTGATTCCTCCAGCCACCTGAAATGATCCGCCATCGTCGAAAGCCCGAACATATGGCCGTGCCGGCGGATTGGATCGAGCAGCAGGGCCTCCGCCCACCAGCCCGCATCCTTCGAACTCAGCCACGTGGAAATCACCAGTCGCCCACCCGGCTTCAGCACCCGCGCCATTTCCCGAATGCCTGCCAGTGGATCCGCGAAATGCGGAGTCGTCTCGATGGCGATGACTGCATCGAACTCCCCCTCGGGCAACCCATTCACGAACCAGTCGGCCTGGAGATGACATTCCTTTGGCCCAGCAAGGGAAACCGCAACCCCATGCTGTCGGCGAGAGTTGGTGACTCCAGTGACCTCCGCACCGAGCTCCCCGACCAGCCTCCTTGCGGTGCCACCATAGCCGCTGCCGACATCGCACACCTTCGATCCCAGGCGGATGCATGCCCGCACCGCCACCTCATCAACCAGCCGGGTGGTCGCCTCGCGCAGCGTGCGCGCGCCGCCCGTCCACCACCCGTGGTGCAGATGATCGCCCCACACGGATCGATACCACAGATGGAACCGATCAAAGTGGCCATCATCCGACAGCGGTGGCCTCCGGTCCGATGGGTGCGTGCTGGAACAACTCTCAATGCCGAGATTGGACTGGATGGATGGAGGCTGAACTGCCCCTGACTCTGTATCCGCTCCGCCTCCGTGAGCCGCTCGAACGGAACGCGGTTCACATCGATATTCTGGAACACCAGAACATCGGCAATTGCCCGGATCTTGGCATCGACTTGGAATTTCGTTCGTCAGGGTATTGGGAAGTATCGTGGCCAGCGCATACAGCATGGATCAGAGCCCAATCTGACGGCATTTGAAGTTCATTTCAACAAGGAGCCCTCGTTCGCTTCCGCGAGCGCCTTCTTGAGGGCAACAGGGAAACGAACAGCCCAACTCCCGATTGATTCCTACCTAGGGCAACCAAAAATCTTGTCAACATGACTCCAAACTTTACTCTAACGAAAGTTACTCAGCGTCCACCCACACGTTTTAAAAGATCGTAGCCTAGCGCATTTTTCCTCCATCCCCCCACACTCATTTCGCATTTAACCTTCGCTGGAGGATCTCCGGATGAGCTTCTCTGGCACGACCGTTGCTCATGTGGGCAGTCTGACGGCAGGTAAGCGATTGTCCTCGCTTGGTAATTCCCATCAGCAGCTGGTATCCAATACAACCCCTCTTCTGCTTCAAAAGACCTCATGAAACCATTCTCTCGTTACGTCCGCTTGGCAGCGTTCCTCCTGATCCTGTTGCAGTTCGTGAAGGCTGCCGACAAGGCGACGGAAATTCCTCTGCCTCCCCCCGTCACCCAAACCGCTCTCGAGATGATTCGCCTGTTTCCAGAGCCGCTCATACCGGTGGGAGCTAGACCGACTGTTGAGGAAAACGAGGCTCTGGCGACAGCGCTACGTCAGTTCTCTGAATCACGGACTTCGACGGCACTGGAAACCTTTGTGGAGACGAGTCCTACCTCGCCCTGGTGTTCCAGTGTGCGGGTCAACCTCGGATTGATGCAGTTCGATGCGGGCTATTACTCACGCGCATTGGATAACTGGACGCAGGCATGGAACGCGGGCAAAGGCATCAAGGATGCACCGCCCATCGTGCTTCGCGCCCTTGCGGAGGCACTGAAGATGAACTGTCGCGTGGGCCGCGTGGAGGAAGCAAAGGCATTGCTGGCGCAACTCGGGGACCGCAAGTTGAGCGGGCTTAATGCTACGATGGTCGAGGAATCACGCAAGGCGATCGGCCAGATGGAGACAATGCCGGCGGAGTGCTTCAAGTGCGGACCTTTCGCGCTTTCAAGCATCCTTGCGCACACAAACAAGCACACGGCGGAGACCGTGGCGCGGCTGAACGCGTATGCGACCACACCACAGGGCACCTCGCTCGCGATGGTCACAGCCCTGGCCAATGAGCAGTTCGGCATGAAGATGCAGGCGGCGAAGCGGGTCTCGAAAGATGCGCCGATCCTGGTGCCTGCCGTGGTCAATTGGACGCTGAACCACTACGGCTCGCTTCTCGAATCCAAAGACGGTCTCTACCTGATGACGGACCCGACCTTCGGCACCTCGCAATGGATTGGGAAAGATGCGATCGATCAGGAATCCAGTGGTTACTTCGTGGTGCCGGCCGGTGAACTGCCGGAAGGTTGGCAGGCGGTGGATGCTAAGGAGGCGGGCGCAATCTGGGGCCGTGGCGATTGCGCAGTCGGCGATGGCAATGGCACTGGGCCCAAAGCACCAAAGAAGGGCAAAGGCGGCGGCTGTGGCATGGCTGGCTGGAGCATCCATCACTCGCTGGCGAGCCTGAACATCGAGGACATTCCGCTCTTTTATGATCCGCCAGCCGGGCCGCCGGTGCATTTCCGCGTGAACTACTCACAGCTTGAGCAGAACCAGCCGACAACGATCAACTTCAGCAATCTCGGCGCACTGTGGAATCTCTCTTGGGTCTCCTACCTCACCTTTGACTCCGCGAATGCCCGACTCCGAAGTGGTGAAGGCGGCACGGAGCTTTACACGCGGTTCAATTCTTCGACGAACACCTATGACCCTGATCAGTCGTCGTATGCACGACTGGTGAAGATCTCGCCCACACAATATGAACGTCGCGAGGGAGACGGCTCGAAGATGGTCTTCTCTTTGCCCGATGGCACGGGGCGGCTCTTCATGTCTCAGATGGTGGACCCGCAGGGCAATGCGGTCACCTTTGGCTACGACGCGAATTTCCGTCTGGTCACGGTCACCGATGCGGTTGGCCAGGTAACGACTCTGACCCATGGTTCGAACACGCCGGGGCACGCCCAGTTCTACCTCGTCACGGCGGTGACCGACCCCTTTGGCCGGTCGGCTGCGCTGACGTATGATGCCAGCAATCGTCTGACGGGTGTAATGGACCAGATCGGAATCATCTCGGCGTTCACCTACGACGCGAATAGCAAGGTGGTGTCGCTCACGACTCCATACGGCCTCACGTCGTTCGATTTCGGAACGGCAACGGTGCCAGTGAAAGGCGTGGTGTCCCACGTGCAAGTCACCGAGCCAAATGGAGCGAAACACCGCGTGGAATCCCTGCAATATTCCACCACACCTGCCGCGGATGCAGCCGTGCCGACGGGCATGCCGCTGTTGAATCAATACCTGAACTTCCGCAACTCCTACTACTGGGACGCGAAGGCGATGCAGGATGCTCCGGGGGACTACTCGAAGGCGAATCTGACGCATTTCCTCCATCTCAATGTCTCTTCAATCAAAGCGAACGTCATCGAAAGTGAGAAGGATCCGTTGGAGAGCCGCATCTGGTATTTTTATCACAACCAAAATACCAACGGCAGCATCTACACGAACGAAGGCATGGGCTCGAATCCCACGCACATCGGCCGCGTGCTCGATGACGGGAGCACGCAGCTCGAGCGCACCAGCTACAATGACCAGGGCAATGTGACGCAGACGATTGATCCGCTGGGCCGCACGACGAATTTTGTCTATGCGGCCAACGGGATCGACCTGACCAGCGTGAGACAAGTGAACGCTCAGGGCGGATCCGACTTGCTGGCCACCTTCACTTGGAACGCTCAGCACCTGCCTGTCACCATTACAGATGCCTCCGGCAGCGTGACGAACTTCACCTACAATTCCAGAGGCCAGGTCACGGGTATGACCAACGCGCTCGGTCAGACGGCCAGTTATGTCTATGACGCCCTCGGACGTCTGACCAGTGCGGATGGACCGCTGGCAGGCATTGGGGACCGAAGCACTTTCACGTATGATGCCGTTGGTCGCACGAATACGGCGACCAACGGTGAAGGCTACATGATTGACTTTGACTACGATGAGCTGGATCGCGTGACGCGTGTGACTTACCCAAATGGCAGCTACGAGGGGGTTACTTACACGAATTTGAACCCCACCCAGGTGCGCGACCGCATGGGGCGCATCACGACGATGACCTATGATTCCGTGCAGCAACTTGTGTCAGTCACCGATCCGATGAGCCGCGTGGTGAAGCTGGATTGGTGCCAGTGCGGATCGCTGCGCCGCATGATCGACCCCATGGGCCGTGTCACCACCTGGGACGAGGACGTGCAGGGCCGTACCATCTCAAAGACCTTTGGGAACGGCACGAAGGAGATTTATCAATACGAGGCCACCAACAGCCGCCTCGCCCGCGTGACGGATGCGAAGGGGCAGTCAAAGGCCTTCAGCTACAATCTCGACGACTCCACCGCCAGCATCACCTACCTCGGCGCATACCAGCCGACTCCAGGCGTGTCATATGCTTACGACCCTGCGTATCCGCGTCTCGCGTCGATGACGGACGGCCTCGGCGTGACGACTTACAGCTACGGTGCGGTGAACGGCTCCAGCGCTGGTGCCAATGCCCTGAAGAAGATGAAGACGCTTTGGAACGGCGTCGAGATCACCTTCAGTCACGACGCACTCGGACGCGTGATCTCGCGCGCGATCAATGGCGTTTCACAAGCGGACGCGCGTGACGCCGCAGGGCGTGTGACCACGATCACAAACGTGCTCGGCTCCTTTGGTCTCACTTATGAGGCGAGTTCTGGCCGCATCACTGGTGTCTCGATGCCGAACGGCCAGAGCATAGCCGCCACCTACAACGGCAATTCGGGCGATCGCCGGTTGCAGCAACTGCGCAACGTTCAGCCAAATGCATCCACGCTGTCGCAATTCAATTTCACTTACAACGCCGAGGGTCAGATCATGAGCTGGAACCAGCAGTCAAGCGGCAATCCCGCGCTCAATTACAACCTGGGCTACGATGCTGCGGGGCAACTCTCCAGCATGACGGCAGCAGGGCGGAGCTTTGGCTACTCCTATGACACGGCGGGCAATTTGAAAACGAAGACGCTCAATGCCGCGACGACGACCTTCTCGCACAACATCCTGAACGAACTGCAAACCGCCTCTCCGCCACTCGGCAATGACAAGACGTACCTGTGGGACGCGGAAGACCGTCTCGTGGGCATCCAGTACACGGGCACCAGCTTCTCGACGAAACTCAAATATGACGGCATGGGCCGCTGCGTAGAGATCACGGAGCTGAATGGCACCACGGTGACGAGCACGAAGCGCTTCGTGTGGTGCGGCTTCGAGCGCTGCGAGGAGCGCGATGCCTCCGGCAACGTCACGCGTCGCTTTTTCTCCCAAGGCGAGCAAATCAACGGACAGAGCTACTACTATGCCTTCGACCACCTCGGCAGTGTGCGTGAGATGACGGACGGCAGCGGCACGATCCGCGCCCGCTACGACTACGATCCGTATGGCGTGCGCACGAAGCTCGCTGGTGATCTGGAGGCGTCAGCGGGCTACACCGGCCACTACTTTCACGCTCAAAGCGGCCTGCATCTGACGATGTTCCGCGCTTACGATGCACAGACCAGCCGCTGGCTGAGCCGCGATCCACTGGGTGAGGAGGAGGGAATGAACTTGTATGCGTATGTCGCAAATTCTCCCGTGAACGGCGTCGATCCGCTTGGACTTTACACGTTTCAATTTGGCGTGGATGTAGGGGGGAATTTAGCGGCGGGAGGTGGGGTTGCTGGGTCCGTGAGCGGCGGGTTTATTTTCGATACAAGCGGCAACGTCGGCGTGTACGGGGGCGTCAACTACGGGGTGGCGGCGGGGGCGGGTGGCAAGGCCTTTTCAGCAGGGGTTATGGGCACCAGTGCAGATACCATCTATGAGGCAACCGGCGGAAATGAATGGTCCGGGTCGTTGGGGGGAGGTGTTGGTGCCACTCTGTCTGGCACCGCTGCTGGAGGTAAAAAAGACAACGGCGACGGTTGGCTGGGTTTGGGGGCGAGCCTCGGTGCGGGGGGGGGCTTGTCAGGATCTTTAACCACCGGTCCTTCAGGCGCATCAGGCTTCAATGTTCCTGGTGCAGCGAAGGCCGCCGCGGGAGCAGTTGCTGACGCGGCCAGAGGTGCTTTCGGGGCGGCCTTTGGGTTCAATCCTGACAAGGGATCATCCCCCAGTGACAAAGCTGCTCCTGCAAGCGGCATGGCTGGACGGCGCATTCCTGGAGCTGCCCCGAAACCAGGAGCAGGCAAAAAGCCCAAACCCGGCCAGCCCAAGCCCAAAAAGCCAAATCCTGGCAAACCCAAAGCCTCACCGGGAAAGAAGAAGTGTTAGAATTGAGTGCTCAAGCGTCAACCCACTTCATCCCTTTCAAAATCATGAGTATGACATCCTCGTTCCGCTTTGCCGCCAGAAATCTTGGCGCAGCAGTTGCCACGCTGCTTCTTACGTTTGGAGGCCAAACCTCCCGCGCCCAGACCGTCTTTGCTCACGATCAGGCGGGGAATCGCTACGCGCAGGAGGGCGCCAGCGCATCATCGGCTCCGTTCATCACGACCATGCCAGCGGACCAGGTCGCGATGCTCGGTGTCACGGCGCGCTTCAGCGTCATCGCGGGCGGAGTTGGGCCGTTCACCTATCAGTGGTTCAAAGGCGCCACGCCGATCAGCGGGGCGACGAGTGATACGCTCGTGATTGAAAACATCACTGGCACGGACTTCACGCCATCGCCCACAAGCACGCCGAAGTATTCCGTGCAGGTAACGAATGCGCATAGCACCGTTGCAAGCTTTGCCGTGGGCTTGTATCAGGACAGCCTCGGCGCGGGGCTTCCGAACTGGTGGCGGCAGCAATACTTCGGCTCTCTTGCAGCCATCGATCCAAACGCGGATGCGGATGGAGATGGTGTGACAAACGGCCAGGAGTATCTCGACGGCTCGAATCCCAACAGCGCGGCGTCGCGGCGCGCCAAGGTCACGCTCGCAGGACCGGCTTCGCTGATGGCGCGTTATCCAGCGCAGGATACCTACGCGGGCGGTTCCGTCGTCAATGTCACGGGCAATCACGCGGGCGAAGTGCAGTTCGGTGGCTTCACCGGCAGCATGCGCTTTCAGGGTGGACTGGGCTTCGTCGTCCCTGGCAGCGCTGACAAAACCGCCGATGTCTATTTGAAAGGCCTCTTCGGCTCCATGCCGGTGCAGAAGGAAGGAACGCCGCCCAAGTTCACCTTCAATGACAACTCCCCTTCCTCCGTCACCGGGTTTGCCACGCATCCTTCGGGCTGGTGGATCGCCTGGGGGAGCTTTGATCGCGTGAACGGCCAGCCGCGCACCGTTCTGGCGCGTTTCGACGAAGGTGACTCGCTGGACCCGGGCTTCGTGCCGCAGCCGAACGGTGTCGTCACGGGCGCCGTGATTTTGCCCGACGGCAAGTTCTTCGTTTCCGGTTTGTTCTCCCAGATCGATGGTCAGCCACGCGATGGTCTGGCGCGGTTTTTGGCAAATGGCACGCTCGACACCAGCTTTGTCCCAGGCGCGGGCGGCGGCGGTTCGACGGTGATCACGCTCGCCGCGCAGCGCGATGGCAAGGTGCTCCTCGGTGGCAGTCTCTGGGATGGAAGCACCTTCCGTCCGCTGATGCGTCGCAATACGAATGGAAGCATCGACGCCTCGTTCGTCACCACCACAGACAGTCCGCCGTCGGTCTTCGCGCAACAGCCCGATGGCAAGATTCTCATGGGCGGCAACATCGCGACGGTGAATGGCACCGCCACGCCGAAGCTCGTGCGTCTGAACCTCGATGGCACAATCGATTCGACGTTCAGCCTCGTGGTCGCCAATGGCGCGGTCACCTCCGTGCCACAGCGCCTCATCGTGCAGCCGGATGGAAAAATCCTCGTCGGCGGCAATGTGCAGGTGCGGCTGAATGGCAGCACGGTGAATGTGCCGCTCGCTCGCCTCAATGCCGACGGCACACTCGATTCAGCTTTCACGCAGAAGGTGTTCGCCTTGCTCGGCAGCGTGACCTTTGCCGACATCGCCCTGCAAACCGACGGTCGCATCGTCGGCGTGGGTACGTTCACACTCGCCACTCCCGCAGTGGTCAATGCCGTGCGCTTCAAGGCGGACGGCAGCGTGGACCCCGACTGCTTTGCCATCAGCCGCCCTAACGGGCCGGCCTATGCCGTGGCCGCGCAGGTGAATGACAACCTGCTCATCGGCGGTGCTTTCTCGGACGTGGCGGTGGGCACGGATGCAGGGAACGGCCATAGCTACTTTATCACTCCCGCGAAAACAGGCTGGCTTGCCGCAGAAGCGCTAGCAGTGAAGCTCCGCGGCAATCTGACGTCAATCGGAGGCCCGACAGAGCAAAACTACATTAACAACTCTTTGATTGCCTCCTTGGGCCTCTCGAAGAGCCCCGTGTGGATGGGTTTCACCGATCAAGGTGTGGAAGGACTCTTTGCGTGGTCATCCGGTGCCCCGGCGACTTACGCCTCTTGGATCCCGGGCAACCCGGACAACTACGGCGGCAACGAGGACTACACCACCATCAACTGGGCCAATGCTTACAACGGAACCAGCCCGGGCGGGTGGAACGATACTCCCGAGGGCGGCTCCACCACCTTCGGCACCACCACTGACGGGCCTTATTACGGAATCATCGAGGTCGATCCGGCCTCGCTCCCAGCCTCGACCGATCACTGGGCGGCAGGTCGTGATCTGGCCGCGAACGAACTCGCTGGAAGCTCGCAGGAACTGACAAACCCAAATATCACAGCGCCGCAGTGGAGCTACGGAACACGCTCGACGCAGACGAGCGGCACCAATGAACTCAGTCTTTTTGTGCCGTCCGAGCACCAGAACAGACCCGCTGAGTGGGAGGGATGGCAGAGACAACCAGGCTTCGCCACCATCGGCGCGGTCACGCGTGCTTTGGGCAGCCCCGCGCCCACCGGCGTCATCCGCCCTGACGAAATCATCCTTCATCCACCGCCCAGCGGATTCACCGTCGTGCGCTGGACGGCTCCGGCATCCGGCCTCTTCAGCATTACGGCGCTCTGGCAGGATGCGGATTGGAACGGCGGCGATGGAAGCAATGTCAGCATCGTGAAGAACGGCACGGCCGTCGTATTCAATACCGACTTCGACAACGGCAACGGTGCGTTCACGAATCACATCCTGTCGCTCTCAGCCGGAGACACGCTCGACTTCCTACTCGGCGTCCGTGCCAACGACGGGGCTGACACCACCCGTTTCAACGCCACCATCACCAAGATCCAAAACGCCAGCGATGTCTGGGTGGGCGGCCGCGATCTCGCGGCGAACGAAAAGCCCGACGGCAACGCGAATGAAACCACGAATCCTAATCCGACCGTCCCGCAGTGGAGCTATGGGCAGCGGACGACTCTGCTCACTTCTGGACTGGACCTCTACGCAGCGGCTTCACACCGGAATAGCTTCACCGGCACCGCAGCGGACGATGACGTGGAGGGCTGGGTCTCTCCATCCCCATCCGGGGCGGGTGTGAACACGGGCACGTCCCCGATCGCTTACAATTACGGCTCTGGCCCAAACCTCCCTTTCAATCCCAAAGAAATGCTGCTGTTTCCCTCGGGCTCGAGCGACCTTCCCGTAGTGCGCTGGACGGCTCCCGCCGCTGGCCGCTACGAGGCGATCGCCTATTGGCAGGACTCCGACTTCCACGGGGGCAATGGCATCAGCGGCCACCTGTTGATCAATGGCGCGCAGATTTACGGACAGGACATGGATAACGCCCACGGCTGCAGTGAGGTGCAGTCGCTCGACTTGAAGAAAGGGGACGTGGTGGACTTCACCATCGGCACTCGCGGCGATTTCTCCTTCGATGTCACCAAGTTCAACGTCGCCATCGTCCGGCCTGCCGGCTCCACAAGTCACGGTGTGCTGCCTGGCACGCTCACGCTCGCCACCAGTCGCGCGGACATCGATGCCACGGCCACCATCGACTGGGCAAACGCCGCGCCGAACAACACCGATATCGCAGGCAATCCCTTCGTCATCGAATCCTCCGTCGGTGCCACCTATCACGTCCGCAAGAACACCACAGGCAATTTCAAGCGCCTCAATCAAGGCAGCGGATGGGCTGGAAACTTCGCCCCCGGCGATGCTGTGCTGAACCATGGCAACAGCGATGGCCCTGTCATCATCGAGGCCGCAAGTCGCGGCGGACTCTTCTCGGCCATCGGCATGCAGATTCAGCCGAATCAAAGCGGCCCCTTCACCGCCACCATCCGCGCCTATGACATGAACGGCGGACTTCTCGGTACTCACACGGTGAATGGCACCAGCGCCGCCACTGCGGACAACACCGCCATCTTCATCGGCGTGAAAAGCACCGCTGAAAACATCCACTCCATCAGCGTGGACACGAACACCACTGACTGGGGTGGAGACTTCGCCATCAACCGTGTCAGCATCAAAGCCTCGACCTCGGGCGGGGGTAACGAGCTGTCCAATCCGCGCACCAACTTTGCCCGTCTCGTGCCGACGAACAGCACGCACCCGCTCGCGCTCTTCCCTGCCTCCTACAATTACACCTTCGCCTCCGGCGCACCCGCCACGCTGTATTTGAACGCAGACGTGACCTACGACTCGGTCAATTTCGCCGCACTGGAAGTCTCCGCCGATGGCGTCAGCTACCAGCCCCTCGGCTACGGCACGACAACCGATGGCGAGGCCTGGACCTTCCCCGTTTCCACGATCCCACCCGGCCAGAACTACTACCGCGCCACGCTGCGGAATAATCTTCGCGAGCAGGCCCGCACGCACGCGACGATCCTCACGTCACCGCCGGTCGTCACCAGTCAGCTCGCCGCCGTGGGCGAAGTCGGCCAGCCATTCAGCTACACAGGCACAGCGACGGGGAGGCTCACCGGCTTCACCGCCACCATACTCCCTCCCTGGGCCAGCAGCAGTTACGACCCCAACACCAACACCTTGCTCATTACTGGCACGCCGACATCGGGAGGCGAAAGCACCATCTCGCTGCAGCCAGCCAACGCCGCAGGTTCCACCTCGTCCGCACTTCTCCTGAACATCGGCAACTCCTTCACCTCCTGGCAGAGCGCCAACTTCACCTCTGGCGAACTGCTGAACCCCGCCATCTCCGGGCCGCTCGGGGATGCCACCGGCGCGGGCATTACAAACCTGATGAAATACGCCCTCGGCATCCCGCCGAAGCGGCCCGGCAACGTCGGCATGCCCACCGGCGCCGTTGAGGACTACGGTGCCACGGATCATCTCACGCTCGTCTACACCCGTGACAAATCCGCCCAAAACCTCAGCTACATCGTCGAAGTCTCCGGTGACGTCGCCACCTGGCAGTCGGGACTCACATTCACGACCGAAGTCAGCCGCGTCGCCCAACCGAACAACAAGGAAACCGTCACCGTCCGCGACAACATCCCGACCAGCAGCGGCCTCCGCCGCTTCATTCGCTTGAAAGTTGTGCAGTAAGGCCTCCACTAACACGGACACGACACCAATCGTGAAAGCGAGGTGTCGTCATCCGATATCTGCAGCTTCCGCTCAATTGTCTCCGTCTGGGAAGATCTGATGATACTTGATCGCTTCCACCCCCACAGCCGCAGCCGTTCCGAAAATCGTTTCCACGCTGGCGGTCCGCGGCACTTGGGCGGCAGGACGGGTGAGGCCTAGTATGAGTTGGCCATAGCCCTGGGCTCCGGCGACGTGCTGGAGCAGCTTCAGCGAAATGTGCGCGGCATCGAGGTTCGGAAACACCAGAACGTCCGCAGTCGCGCGGACCTTGGCGTCGGCAAGCTTCACCTCGGCAGCGGCTGGATCGAGCGCGACGTCAGCCTGGAGTTCGCCGTCGATGTCGAGATCGAGGAACTGCTTCTCCGCCGCTTCCCTCGCGATGGCCGTGGCCGCCACAATGCGGCGCGCTTCCTCGGTGGAGGCAGAGCCTTTCGTGGAGTGGCTGAGCAAGGCGACGTGGGCCGTGCGACCGAGGAAATGGTGGGCGAGCTTGCCAGTTTCCAGAGCGATCGCCGCGAGTTGGTCAATCGACGGATTCGGAGACAACGCACAGTCGGCAAGGAACAGCACGCCGCTTCCGCCGAGGTGCTTCAGGTGATCGCCGACGAGCACCATCGCTCCGAAAATCTTCGGCACGCTAGCGACCGGCTTGATCGTGTGGATCAGCGCACGAAACAGGGTGGCGGGCAACGCCTGGTTGCCCCCGACGAGGGCATCGGCCTGGCCATACTGAACCATCAGGGCACCGAAATAGTGAGGGCGGGCGACGATTTCCGCAGCATCGCCGACCTTCATGTCACGATAGCGCGCCATGTTGGTGACCCGCTGGCAGAAGAGATCGAAGTCGGAGGACTTCACTGGATCGATGACGTTGATGAAGGTCATCTTCACGCCATGCTCCGCCGCAAGGGCGCGGATGCGTTCCTTGTTGCCGAGCAGGATCGGCGTCGCGGCCTCTGCGGCCACGAGCTGGGCGGCGGCCTTTAGTACGCGCAGGTCCTCGCCCTCGGTGAAAACGATTCGCTTTGGATGGCGTCCCAGCGCCTCGATCAGCGGTCGCGTGAAGGCATTCAGGGCGGGGACTTCGGGAGAAAGTGAGGACATGAGGAGTCGGCGCTCTTGCACCGTGCGGACACTTTAGTATCCCTCAGGAAATCCGTTCAACCTGAAACGCCCAAGTGCCCGCCGACTATCACACCCACACTCCGCTCTGCCGCCATGCAGAAGGCGAACCGGAGGCCTACATCGACGCCGCAATCGCTGCTGGCATCACGGAATACGGCATTTCAGACCATGCCCCTGCCCGGCCAGAGCCCTTCGACGATTGGCGAATGCTGGAAACCGACTTGCCCGAGTATTTTTCGTGGATTGATCGTGCCCGCCGACATGCCAACGGCCGGATCCCGATTCGCGCCGGGCTGGAGTGCGACTGGATCGCGGGTTGCGAGGGGTGGATCACGGATCTGGCCGGACGTTACGCGTGGGACTACCTCATCGGCTCCGTCCACTACCTCGGCACCTGGGATTTCGATAACCCGAAGTGGCTCGGCCGCTGGGCGGAAACCGATGTCGAGGAGGCCTGGACCCTTTATTGGAAAACCTACGCCGAGATGGCGGAAAGCGGGCTCTTCGACGTCCTCGGCCACGCGGATCTGGTGAAAAAGTTCTGCCATGTCCCCAGTGGTGATCTTGATCGCTTCTATGAGCCCGCCATCGACGCCATCGCCGCCTCCGGTTGTGCGATCGAGCTGAACACCGCCGGCTGGCACAAGCCCTGCGCGGAGGCTTACCCGGCTCCGCGCTTTCTCGAACTCGCCTGCTCCGCTGGGGTCCCGCTCGTCATTTCCTCGGACTCGCATCATCCGAGCGAAGTCGCCCGCGATTTCCCGAAGGCCATCGAGTGGGCGAAGACCGCAGGATTCCGCGAGACCCTGTTGTTCGAGGGCCGAAAGCGGCGCAGTGAACCGCTCACCTGATGGACACGCCGTTCCAGATCATCGGCCAAGGCCTGGCGGGAACCTGCCTCGCCTGGCAACTCCTGGATCGTGGCGTCGCATTTGAAATCGTTGATCGCGAGCAGGGCGGCAGCTCGCGGGTGGCGGCGGGGATGATCAATCCAGTCACCGGAAAAAACTTCCAGCCGAGCTGGAGGATCGGGGAATTCCTGCCGGAGGCGATCGCGTTTTATCAAGCGCTCGAATCGCGGCTGAGCTCGAAATTCTGGCATCCATTACCCGTGCTCCGACTCGCGGCGAACGCGAAGAATTGGGAAAAGATCCGGGGAAAACTTTCCGCAGAGGAGGTCGCGCCGTGGGTGATCGGCGAGGTCACCCCGCCGGAGGATCGGTGGATTGGAGCAGTCGAGGTGCGGGGCGGTGGACGGCTCGATGTGAAGGGATTTCTCGATGCCTCGCGGAGGTATTTTTCCGAACGAGGACTGTATCGCAAATCGGAGGAGATTTTCCTAACAGCTTCGTCCTCGCTCCGGATCTGGTGCGAGGGCGCGGCGGGCTTGTTGCTCGGACGTCCCGCGCCACATCGTTGTGCGAAGGGCGAGATCCTGACCCTGCGGGCGGAGGCTTGGGAAGACTCCCAGATTCGGATCGGAAATGGCGGCTGGTTGATTCCACTCGGGGGTGGCCTGTTCAAGGTCGGCGCGACCTATGAGTGGGATGATCTCGATGAATGCCCGACGGAAAAGGGACGCGCACAGGTCGAGGAAATCGCGAAGGCGCTGATGGACGAGCATTTCACCGTGATCGACCATGAAGCTGGCATCCGGCCGATCCTCCGTCGCAGCGAGCCACTGATCGGGGAAGTCCATGGCGAGTGGTTTTTCAATGGGCTCGGGTCAAAGGGATCGCTCTACGCGCCGGGAGTAGCGCGACGTCTAACAGCTTGTCTGCTGGATGGCGCTGAACCAGAGTCCGAGCTGGACCTGCGGGAGTTCCTCACCACCTTGAAAAGCAATGGCGACTCCTGACCAACCGCCCCGCCCGACCGAGCTTGCGCATCTGCTGTTGCAGCGGGTGATTTCCGAAGGCGATCTGGTCATCGATGCCACGGCGGGTAACGGGCACGACACGGTTTTTCTCGCGCGGTGCGTGGGCAAGTCGGGCCGAGTGCTGGCCTTCGATGTGCAGCAGGCGGCGATCGAGTCGTCGCGGCGATTGTTGGAGTCCGCCGATGTTTCCACGAACGTGGAGCTTTTCCAGGAATCCCACGCCCAGCTCGCAGATCACGTTTCAGGCGGATCGGTGGCCGCGATCATGTTCAACCTCGGCTACCTTCCGGGCTCGGATCAAGCGATCATCACCACGACCTCGGAAACCCTGATCGCGCTGGAAGCCGCCGTGCAGGCGCTGCGTCCGGGTGGCTGGTTGTGCGTCGTCTGTTATCCGGGTCACGATGGCGGAAACGACGAGGCCTCGGCGGTGGAATCCTGGCTGTCCTCTAAAGCCGGAGAGTTGCGCGTGGCGCGATACGGCGTGCTCGGAACGCTTCGCCCCGCACCATTCCTGCTGACTGCGGTGAAACGGGCGGGTTGACGAACCGGGAATCGAGTGGATGATCGGAATGAATGTTCAGGCAACGATGGCTCAGCTCACTGCTGCTCGCGACCTCCATGGGGATCGCTGCCGGAGAGCCCGCGCCACGACCACCGGCGAAGGACCCGCGCGAGTTGCTGCGTGAGCTGACCCGCGATCCAGATGGCGATCTCTCGGTGCTGGCCCGCGCGTTTCTTGGGAGAAATGGCGGCAACAGCCTGTTCTATTTTCCGACCGCGGATCCGGAAACCACGCCGACCAACTGGGGCTCGAAGTATGACGACGTGTGGTTCAACTCGAAGGACGGCACGAAGCTGCATGGCTGGTTTTTGCCGACGACGAGGAAACCTGCGCTCGGCACGGTGGTGTTTTCACACGGCAATGCTGGCGCCATGGGTCATCACCTTGGCTTCGTGATGTGGTTGTTGCCGGAGGGGTTCAACGTTTTCCTTTACGACTATCGGGGCTTCGGAAGTTCCGGCGGAAGCATCCAGCGCCACGGTCTGATCGAAGACGTGCGCGGCGCATTCGACTACGTGAAGACCCGCAAGGATGTGGATCGCAGTCGCTTGATTTCATTCGGGCACAGCCTGGGCGGGGCGAAGTCGATCACCGCCCTCGCCGAGCAACCGGTGCCGGGAGTCCGCGCGGTGATCAGTGATGCCGGGTTCGCGTCCTATCTGGGCATGGCCGATGCGATGGCTGGAAAGGTCGGCACCAATATCGTGACCGATGAGTGGGCTCCGAAGGACTGGGTGGCGAAAATTTCACCACTACCCCTGCTCCTCATCCACGGCACGGCGGACGAGGTGGTGCCGCTGGCGCAGGGCAAGCAACTCTTCGCTGCCGCTGGGATGCCGAAGGCGATGTTCACCGTCGACGGCGGTGGTCACGGAAACTCGCTTTGGAAAAACAACGGCGAGTACCGCGCCAAGGTCATCGAATGGCTGAAGCCGAGAATGCAGTGAGGCGCGGAAACGAAAGCGGGCGACCCGCAGGCCGCCCGTTCCGAGAATGATGGATCGCGAGGATCAGGCGAAGATTTCGCCGTCCTTGAAGAAGCGCTTGAGCTCATCGGCGGCGGCTTCGACGGAATCGGAAGCGTGACAGACGTTGCGCATCTTGGCGTCGCCTTCCTTGTCGCCGAAGTCACC
>JANOBS010000181.1:0-5481 GCA_031411755.1 Luteolibacter sp.
CTCAGCAGCATGAAGCACATCCTCATCGTTCTGGTTCTGGCCTTGATTGACTGCTCGAATCCAACCTTCGCTGAAGAACCAAAAGACCCTCGGGTGGAGGAGCTGAATGCCTTTTGGAAAGAGGTCTCTCGATCAGTCCACGAGGGTGATTTTGAGGCCTACGCGGCGAGCTGCCACCCGGAGGGTGTTTTGGTTTCTGGCAGCAAAAAACTCAGCTCGCCCCTCTCAGTGGCGCTGGCGCGTTGGAAAAAGGAATTCATCGCCACCAAGTCGGGAGAGATGAAGGCCAGCGTGGAGTTCCGCTTTTCCCAGCGTCTCGGTGATGAAACGACCGCGCATGAGACCGGGATTTTCCTCTACTCAAGCACTGGCGCCGATGGGAAACCCAAGCAGGAATACATTCATTTCGAGGTGCTGCTTGTGAAGAAGGATGGCCACTGGAAAACCCTCATGGAATATCAGAAATCCCAGGCCACCGAAAAGGAATGGGAGTCACTGGTTCAGGGATCGTGAGGCAGCCGTAGGTTCGGAGTCTGTGGACTCGGGTGGCGCGGGGTCGAGCGAAGGTGAAATGGGACACTTTCCTTTAAAAAAGCAGGTGGAGAAGTTAGGAAAGCAGGAGTAGGGTGGCAGTTGGATTTTTCCATTCAACACCATGAAACTGACCCCTGAAGCCCTGTCGCGGTTGGCCTCGAAAATCGCGGAGACCGAATCCAAGCTGGAACTGCTCTCGCAGGAAATCACCGAGATCGGCCAACCGGCCGGGGCGGATCTACTGCGACGCCTGGACGCCCTCAATATCGAGGAACGGGCACTGAAGCGTAACATCGACGAACTGTTGGCTGGCGAAGACGCGAGCATCGGTCGGATCGAGAAGATCGAGGCCCTTTTGAAGCACATTGAGTCAGAGGAAGCTTCGCTGCTGCACGAGGCGGATTTCCTGCATCAGGCCGCACCCTCCTCCGTCATCCTCATCGCTGAGGCCGGAGCGCGACTGATTGATCTGGTCAAGCGTGCCGTTCACCGGGTGGTGGGAGATCACCATTTGCTGGGCAGCTCGGTCTTTGTGAACCACACGCACGACGAATTGGTGGCGTTTCACGGGCTGGAGAAGGAGAAAAACGTCGAACATTGAACGCCGAACATTGAACATCGAAGTTTGGAAGATCGTTGATCGAGCGTGCTGAGGAAAGATCCCCAATCGACCGCGGGCCACCGCCTTGACATCCCGGCGCGGTTTGGGAGAAAGTCGAGCCATGTACGAGACGGCAGGAAAGTTGAAATGGATTGGAACGACGCAGAGCTTCCCAAGCGGCTTCAGCAAGCGCGAGTTCGTGGTGACGACGGCTGCGGACAAGTATCCCCAGGACCTGAAATTCGAAGTGGTGAAGGAAAAGTGCACGATTCTCGACAGTTTCGAACTGGAGCAGGACGTGCAGGTCAGCTTCGACATCCGTGGCAACGAGTACAACGGCAAGTATTACGTGAACCTAGCGTGCTGGAAGCTTCAGGCGAGCGATGGCTCTTCACCCGCACCCTCACCGTCGGGTCCGCCCCGTGAACAGTCCCGCCGACCTGCGCCAGCGTCCGGTGCAGCAAGCGCTGGACCTGAACCGACTGCCGCCGATCTGCGGAAGGACGACGATTTCGACGACGACATTCCATTCTGAAAGCCGATTTCTTGGCAAGATTTCCACTTGAGGACGCTCCAGATTGGATTATTGCTAGTGTTGTCTAACGAACGAACCTCATGAAAACCATCCTGACCTCCACCTGCGCGCTTGTCGCCGCTCTTACCCTATCAAACTGCTCCGGCCCGACCGGTCCGAGCACTCAGCGCGGTGCCGTGACCGGTGCCCTCCTTGGCGCAGGTGCCGGTGCCATCATCGGCAACCAGTCAGGTCGCGCCGGTGAAGGTGCTCTGATCGGTGCCGCCGCCGGTGGTCTTGGCGGAGCCGCCATTGGCAATGCCCGCGACACCGAGCGTCGCAACAGCAATCAGGGCGGCTACTACGACAGCTACGGCAACTACCACCGTTACTGATTGTTACGGATCGCCGCTCGTTTTTGCAGCGACGACTTTCAAAGGTCACCCGGGAATCACCGGGTGGCCTTCTTTTTTGGATGAAAATGGCCGCTGGTGCCTCTTACCTTCGAATCACCTCGCCATGCCTCGCTCCCTTTTCCTCGCCGCCGCTGTCTTTTTCTCGTTGTTGATGCCCTCGTCAGGGCAGTTCGATTTCGCACAGGGACTGGAGGGGGCGAAGGATTCGGCCACGGCCACACTTTCCTCCGAGGTCACAGCGATCGCTCCCGGCAAGCCCTTCACGGTCGCATTCCAACTCGCGATCCCACCTGAGTGGCATGCGTATTATGTGAACACAGGCGGAGTAGAGAAATCCCCTGCTCTAGCCTGGGTCTTGCCGGAAGGCTTCACCGCCGGGCCGATCCAGTGGCCAGTGCCGGAAGTGAAGGACGGAGTCTTAGGCAAGAGCTTCGCTTATGAGGGAACGCAGATTTTTCTCGTGGAGATCAGCCCGCCCGCTGGCCTGAAGACGGACGAGTCCGTGAAGCTCAGCGCGAAAGCGAGTTGGCAAATTTGCGACAAACAATCCTGCGTCGATGAGAAGGTCGATCTAACCCTGGATCTCAAGGCGGCGGATGCTCCCGCACTCGACCCAGCGAAGGCTGCGCTGTTCACGAAAGCCCGCGCCGCGCTGCCGAAGATTTCCGCCGCCTGGACCTTGGCGGTCGAGAGTGCACGCGACTCCGTGAAGATCCGCATGACTCCGGGCAAGGGAGCGGCGGACAATCTCGATGCCGCCGGATTGCAATTCATTCCGGCCGACAAATTCGTAAAGACCTCCAGCGACGGTGGCTCCGTGGCGAAGGACGGCAATGACTGGGTGGTCACCCTGAAGCGCGCCACGGAAGACGCGCTCGGCGACAAGATCGCTCCCGGAAAGACCCTCTCCGGCATCCTAAGCGCGAAGTCTCCACTCGATACCACGCTCGATGCAAATGCGATCCTGCTTTCCGAGGCAGCAGTCACCACACCACCTCCGCCGCCACCGGCTCCGCTTTCCATCGGAGCACTACTTCCGATCCTGGGCGGCATGCTGTTGGGCGGACTGATCCTGAATCTGATGCCCTGCGTGTTTCCGGTGATCGGGCTGAAGATCATGGGCTTCGTCCAGCAATCGGGCGAAGACTCGAAGAAGATCATGTTGCATGGCCTGATGTTCACCCTCGGCGTGCTGGCTTCATTCTGGGCGCTCAGCGGCGTGCTGTTCGCGGCGCGGGCGGCGGCGCTGGCAAAGTCGGGCTCGGCGGATTCGATTGGTTGGGGCTACCAGCTCCAGAACCCTTGGGTGGTGCTCGGGCTGATGCTGATGATGTTCATCCTCGCGCTGAACATGTATGGAGTCTTTGAAATCGGCGCGTCCGCCACCTCGGTCGGCGGCAAGCTCCAGTCGAAGAGCGGGCTTTCGGGAACCTTCTTCTCGGGCGTGCTGGCGACGCTGGTGGCAACTCCCTGCTCGGCACCTTTCCTCGGCGTGGCGATCGGCACCGCGATCGGATTGCCAGCCGTGCAGTTCTTCCTGGCGTTCACCATGATGGGGATCGGGCTTTCGACTCCTTACCTCGTGCTCTCGATTTTCCCCAAGCTGATCCACCTCCTGCCCCGCCCCGGCGCGTGGATGGAGAGCTTCAAGCAGGCGATGGCCTTCTTCCTGTTCGCAACCGCCGGTTATTTGCTGTGGGTTTATACGGGGCAGATCGGCTTGGAAAACATGCTCGGCCCGATTTTCGGACTGAGTGCTATCGCCATCGGAGCGTGGATTCTTGGACGATGGAATCTTCCGTATCGGGAAAAGTCGGTGCGGTTCACTGCGATGGGACTCGCCCTGCTGTTCGCGGTCGGTGGGTTCTGGATCACCAAGCCGCCAGAGAAGTCGAAGCTGGTCTGGGAGCATTGGTCGGCCGAACGCGTGACAGAACTCACCGAAGCCGGGACGCCAGTGTATGTCGATTTCACCGCCCAGTGGTGCGCCACCTGCCAGTTCAACAAGAAGCGCGCCTACACGCCGGAGATCATCCAGTTGATGAAGGACAAGGGCATCGTGGCGCTGAAGGGCGACAAGACGAACCCGGATCCGGCGATCGAGGAGAAGCTTCGTGAGTTGGGACGGACCGCGATTCCGGTGAACGTGCTCTATGTGCCCGGCAAGGAGCCGATCGTGACGCCGGAGCTGCTGACTCCGGACTACCTGAAGGAACTGTTCTCGAAAGAGATTCCGGCGAAGGAATAAAGCTCCAACGGCGGGACTTCCAGCTTTCACCACCGCCAGAAGCCCGCCACAGTGGCAGCGCATGAACGATACTCCCGTCCTGGTCGTCAACGATCCCTGGCTGGCTCCCTACGAAGGCGCGATCCGGCGGAGGCTGGTCCGCTTCATGGAGACCATGGCCCACATCGAGCACCACGCGGGATCGCTTTCCGCCCATGCGACCGGCCACAAGTTCACCGGCATCCAGTATCAGGCCGCCGGGCCGTGCTGGATGATCCGCGAGTGGGCCCCGAAGGCGAAGGCGGTGTCCCTCATTGGCGATTTCAACGGCTGGAACCGCGAAAGCCATCCGCTCGCGCCGGCCAGGGCCGGGGTTTGGCAGCTACGATTGCCAGGTGATGCGCTCGACCACGGCCAGCGGGTCAAACTTCACGTCGTCGGGGCCGATGATTCCCGTCGCGACCGTGTGCCGGCCTGCATCCGTCGCGCGGTGCAGGACAGCGTGACCCACGACTACTCCGGGCAGATCTGGAATCCGCCGCAGCCTTACCAGTGGAAAAACGAGTTCGAACCTGCCACGGTCACCACGCCGTTCATTTACGAGGCGCATGTCGGCATGTCCGGAGAGGAAGGTCGCGTGCACACCTACCGCGAGTTCGCCGATGACGTGCTGCCCCGGGTGAAACGCGGCGGCTACAACACAGTGCAGCTCATGGCCGTCCAGGAGCATCCGTATTACGGCTCGTTCGGCTATCACGTCTCCTCGTTCTTCGCGCCCTGCTCGCGCTTCGGCACGCCGGATGATTTGAAATACCTCGTCGATACCGCGCACGCCCTCGGCATCGCCGTGCTGCTCGACATCGTCCACTCGCACGCGGTGAAGAACATCGCCGAGGGGCTCAACGACTTCGATGGCTCCGGCAACCAGTATTTCCACCCCGGCGAACGCGGCGACCATCCGTCGTGGGACTCGAAGTGCTTCGACTACGGTCGCCCGGAAGTCCGGCAGTTCCTGCTTTCCAACCTGCGCTGGTGGCTGGAGGAATTCCGCTTCGATGGCTTCCGCTTCGATGGCGTGACCTCGATGCTTTATCATTCGCACGGCAACAAGGCCTTCGGCAGCTACGACGACTACTTCGGCGGCGATGCCGAGGAGGACGCCATCCTTTACCTCCAGCTCGCGACCACG
>JANOBS010000182.1:0-3629 GCA_031411755.1 Luteolibacter sp.
GGCCGCGGCCTTGCATGGCGGGATCGATGCCGATGAATACGATCTTCACTGCGCCTTTCGTGGCCAGTTCAGCATGATCCAAGTGCGCAATGCCGATCGGCTTTCCCTCCCAGAAAATCACATTCAGCTCCAGCCCACTGAAGACTTCCTGCAGTTCATCCTCTGCATAATCGGTGACCGGCCACCAGGTAGAATCGTTGCCTATGAGGGTTTGTAATGCGATAAGCTGCGCCTTGCTGATCTGCTGCCCCGCATCGGTCACTTCATCCACCAGCGCGAGAGGGCCGCGAATTTCTAAGCCAGGACGCAGCGGGGGATTGCTGCTGCGGCGCTGGGTTTCTTCGGGCGGTGAGGGGCTGTATTCGTAAAAACTAATCGCTAAAGGATCGATAGGGGCACACTGCGCTGTTCCCGCTTCGTTCATGAAGACTGCCAGCGGGCAGAGCGCACCGGGATGGTTTTTGATGATCTTAATCTGACCCTTGGGGATTTCTGCGGCATGGGCTGCTGCCACTTGCTGAAAAATGTTCTGCATCGCCGCGCTGCGATGCCTTTCCTCAGCGGCTTGGATTAACGCGTTGATTTGCTGGAGCTGTTGAGATAGATTCATAGCTGGTCATTCAGTGCACGTGTACTCTAACTGTATTAATAGATCGTTCCATAGAAAGGCTGATGGATTTGAGATACCTTTCTGCTGTGGAGTGACTTTCACGGTGAGCTGGCGAGGAGCAGTGTTATCGGCTAGATCGCTTCTGCTGCTGGGTGGAAAGTACTTATTAATACTATCTGCATCGATCCACAGAGCCTCTAATTTTTCTAAGTCTTTTACGAAATCAATCGCAGCGAATGCGCATTTTTGAATAAATAGGTAGCGCAATTCGGCCAAGCCTCCGGGCCAGTTGAGTGAAGCTTCTGATTCTTCTGGGGATTGTAAATCGCTGATATCTAGCAATTTCAAGGTAGCCAAACCACTCAGAGGCGACAGATCGTTTATTTTACACTCAGCAAGCCGCAGATGAGTCAGTTGAGTGAATTGCTTGAGCGCTTGGATGTCTGTGACGAGAGTCCGGGTAAGGCATAGGCCGCTGAGGGTGAGGATGCCTTTGTCTGCCCCGCCGTGTGTAAGGACGGAAAGATCTGAAAAAATCGTATCTGCTAAATCAAAGTGATTTCCTGTAGCTAGATTGGCATCGATCTCCTCAATAGCCCTTTCTTCAGTTAGTCCCAGTTGGCCGACCAATGCGGTCTTGGCGATGTTCGTGCTGATTTCTTGCGGGCTGAGTTCATTCACAGCTTCTGCATCGTCATAAATATCGAGCATCAGCTGGCACAATTGAGGATAAGAGGTCCAATCGTTCCAGGCACTGAGTTTTTCGTTCTTTTCATCCTGAAAAATTTGGATCAGCGTCTGCATGAACTGGCTAGATGATCGATTCCCGGCAGGTGATCGCTCCATCGCCTGTTTGTAATAGGTGGAACGCTCGGCGTAATACAAAGCGGCACGATGCACTAAACAGAATTTGGTAAATACGTCCAAATTAGGAAAATTCACCTTGTCTCCGTAGCGTTTTTTGTGAACCTTGTCTTCGTAGCGTTTTTTGTAAAAACTCTCATGCAAGAAACCATCAATCTTTACTTGGTTGATGATTTTGATCGTGGATCTCGGGTTGGATTTTAAGCAACTTTTGAACAAAAGTTGGTAATCTGGCATCCTCAGCATCTCCAGAATTTGGCCAATGTCGGAGTCTTCCTGAGTCAGTTTGTCGATGAACTCCTCAAAAGATTCATGCAAGGTCGGGACCTCAATTTCGGTTTGAATTATTTTATCCAGATAGGCAGCAGCTTGCTGGTGGGCATCAGCGGCATTTGCTGAGATTTTTTGCCGCTCTGCGAACATGTTTTGGATGTGTGTCTCGATCAGTTTGCGATCATAGGCCACCACAAAAATGAAGAGATTTTGATTGAAGATGGACTTGAGAGAATCAAGCAAGTCGATGGCTTTTGACGGATCACAGCGGTCGATATCATCGATAAAAACCACAATCTTGTGGCTGCTACAGTCAGTCTCGAGTTGTTTGAGTGCTCTTGCAACGCGCTGATAGTTGATGTGGCCTGCCTGCGTCACCATTCTACGATCCCACAGACTGCCCCACAGACTGAGCTTCTCTAGCCCGCAATCCAAACAAAACTCACGCAGCTGGTAGGCTACCTTTTTGAGAGGGCTTTGAGCATGGATGGGATGTTTGCTAAGAGCATCGCGGATGGCCTCGATCATCGAGCTGATAGGATAATCGCTAGACTCGATACTCCAGGCTCCGAACCAGGTGAGAATGCAGTTGGGATCTTTACGGAGTTTTTTTTCCGCCTCCTTCATGATCGTCGTTTTACCGCTACCCCAGGGCGCATTCAGACCATAGACGTGGGTTTTATCATTGCTGATGATGGCATTTGCGAGCACTTCAGATAGAAGGCGTCTGCTATCTGTCGTGCTTGGTTTGATTTCCACTTCCGGCTCATCCGATAACAATAGAAGTTTGTTTTCATCATCTTTCCGAAATGCTTGTGATTTCGCTGCGCTATCGAATTCCAATTTCACTCTTTTTATCAATCTCCACCCCAGAATTTTGCGGAAAATCACCACGCACGGCAGATACAATACTCCGATGAGAGATAGAGTCGTGAGATGATTTATTATCCAAGTCCCATTGCTAGTGTATATCTCCTTTAGAAAATACGACCATTTTTTCAGATCGAAGGCCAAAAAAACTATGATTGCTAGAGCGAGCATTCCCCCGGTAATGCGTAATAGAATAATTAACTCTTGGATGATGCGAGGTCTTGGGAAGCGCATGGATAATTCTAGGGGAGATTTACGAGCTACCTTGCCCATACTCTGCATGCGCGGCAAGTCCAAATGGAGGGATTGAGTGGAGGGGGATAAGTGGAAGGGGGCCGTGCATCGTAACATTTTCTGTGCTTGCACGCAGTGCGTTGGAGAGTTGATGGAGGTTCTGATTCTAGGATCTTGGGACCTGGTCGGCATTTCTGGTGGAATGGCCGCACCACACCCTCAAGTTGCAAACTTGAGCTACTTCTCTAGCCCGTAGATCCGCGTGCAGTTTCCGCCTAGGACGGCTTGTTGCTCGGTGGGGGAGAGCTGGGAAACGTAGCGGCGGACAGCATCTGCCCAGGCTTGGTAGGACTCGATGCGGAGGAGGCAGACGGGCCAGTCGGTGCCGAACATGACTCGGTCCACGCCGAAGAGGGCGAGGGTTTCCTCGACGTACGCCTGGAGGATGGAGTCATCGATTTCGTCGTCGAGGACTTCGGTGACCATGCCGGAGAGTTTGACGCCGGTGAGGTTTTCGCGCTTCGCGAGTTCGGCCATGCCGGCCTTCCAGGCGGGGTCGATCCGGCCCTTGCGGATTTCCGGCTTGGCGATGTGGTCGAGGATGATCGGCAGGCCCGGTTGGCGATCGACGAGCTGAATGGCGACGGGAAGCTGCCGTTGGAAGATCAGCAGATCATAGCGCAGGCCGAAGGACGGCAGCAGGGCGAGACCGCGATGGAAGTCATCGCGCAGGAAGTACTCGTCGGGCTCCTCCTGAAGCACGTGACGCACGCCCTTG
>JANOBS010000183.1:0-3728 GCA_031411755.1 Luteolibacter sp.
CATTTTCCGCGCTTCACCGGACTGGTGCGCAGCGGCATCGAAGTGGTGGTGAGAATGGAGGCCTGTCCGATCACGCCGCCGCGGTTCGGGTCGGTGAGGGCGACCTTCCGCATCTGGGGACCGCTGACGCCGGTGATGCCGTAGTGGGCGGCGAGCTCCTCGTTGACGAAGGTGTAGTCGGCGGAGACGAGGTCGGTGACCGGGCGGTTGGCGCGGATGAGATTGGAGAAAAAGTCGACTGATTCGCGGTACATCGCGCTTCGCAGGCCGGGAGTGAAGGTGGGGAAACGCTTCGGATCGGGCTCGGCGACTTCGCGGAGTTCATCGAAGCCGAGCCATTGACCGGCGAAGTAGCGCGACATGGACTCGGCCTTCGGGTCGGCGAGCATGCGCAGGACCTCGCCGCGCAGGATGGCGGGGTCGGAGAGCTTGCCGTCGTTGGCGAGTTTGAAGAGGGCGCGGTCGGGCATCGAGGCCCAGAGGAAATAGGAAAGCCGGCTGGCGAGTTCGAAGTCACTGACACGCCACTCGGTTTTCCCCGGCTGGTCGCTTTCAAAGCGGAAGAGGAACGACGGATGAATGAGCAGCGACTGGAGAGGAAGGCGCAGCGCGTCGTCGTAGTTTTTTCCGGCCGCGAGCTGTTTCTGGAAAAGCGCGAGCAACGGGGCGAGTTCGTCCTCGGTGGCCTTGCGACGGAACGCCAAGGAAGCCTGGACGGTGAGGACACCCTGCGCAGCCTTTTCGGGCGGCAGTTTCTCGCTGGGAGTCATCAGGATCACCCGTGCCTTCCGGTCCGGATTGGAATAAACGGATTCGATGACCTTCTTCGACGCGGCGAGGTATTTCTCCATCAGCGATGGCTGGACGAAGAGCGCGTCGCCGACGTTGTCGAACCCCTCGCCTCCTGCCCCGTCTTCGGGGAACTCGCGACCCGCCTGGAAATCGACGCCGAACAGCTCACGGACGGTCAGGTTGTATTCGTTGCGGTTCAGCCGTCGGACGGTCGGACGGCCGGGATTACGGGGAAAGTTGCCGCCTTCGAGCGATTTCAGCACCGCCCGCAATTCACTGACTGCGGCTTTCCGTTCATCGTCGGAGGGATGCTCCTCGGCGTCCCTCGGCGGCATTTTCCGATTCTCAATCTGGCTGGCGAGCGACTTGAGAAACTGATGCTGCTGCCAGGCCCCGAGCGTGGAGGTCAGCGTGTGGACGTCGATGCCGCCTTTGGACTCCTTCTCGTCGTGACACTCGTAGCAGTATCTCTGGAGAAACGGAGCCGTCTTCCGGGCGAATTCGTCCTCGGCGGAAGAGATGCCGCAAGCGATGAGGAGCAAAGGCAGGGAAAGACGGAGCATTGGAAAGAAGCTTGGCTTAACGCCGAAGTCGCATATCGCCTTTCAGAACTCGCCCTTGAACGAGCAGCGGGCGGTCGGCGTCTCATAGATCACGATTTCCGCCAATCCCGGGAGATCCGGCTCCAGCTTCCGCCAGAACCAGGCCGCCATGCGCTCGATCGTCGGGCTTTCCAGGCCGGGAACGTCGTTCAGGTAGCCGTGGTCGAGCAACTCGATCAGCGGGTTCATGGCGGCGGAAATGCGCTTGTGGTCGTAAACCCAGCCGATCGTTTCATCGACCTCGCCTTCGATCGAAATCTCGATCTTGAAGCTGTGACCGTGCATCCGGCGGCACTTGTGGTCCTCCGGCAGGCTCGGCAGCGTGTGGGCGGCTTCAAATCGGAAATCCTTCGTCAGGCGGGCTCGCATGCCGACATCCTAGGAAAACCAAGGCCGATCCGTCATTCGCAAATTCACGAATGTCATTCTCTTGCATCGTTTCTCCCCGCCCCCTAGTTTTCCGCCCGCCGCGCCATGAAAGCCATCCTTGCTCTAGAAGACGGTCGGACTTTCGAAGGAATTTCCTTCGGAGCCACCGGCACCACCACCGGGGAACTCTGTTTCAACACCTCGATGACGGGCTATCAGGAAGTCGTCACCGACCCCTCCTACCGCGGCCAGATCGTCGCGATGACCTACCCGCAGATCGGAAACTACGGGATCAACCCCGACGACAACGAGTCCTCCGGCCCGCACGTCCGGGGCTTCGTCATCGGCGAACTCTGCCACACTCCGTCCAACTGGCGGTCCAACGAGACCCTCGGCGACTATTTCGCCAAGCACGGCATCCTCGGCATCGAGGACATCGACACCCGCGCGCTGACCAAGCACCTGCGCTCACTCGGCGCGATGCGCTCCTGCCTCACCACCGAGCTCGACACCGCCGGGGCCATCGAGGCCGCCCGAAACTCCCCTTCGATGGAAGGCATGGACTACGTCGGCGAGGTTTCCACCCCGGAAAGCTACGCATGGAACGAGGAATCGAGAGACTGGACGATTCCCAATTTCTCCGCCGGAATCTCCGGGCCGTTTATTGAACTTCCGCCCGTGCGTCACCGGATCGTGGCCTTCGACTTCGGCATCAAGACCAACATCCTCCGCCGCCTGCGCCAGGCCGGCTTCGACGTCGAGGTGCTGAACTCCCGCACCAGCGCCGAGCAGGTCCTCGCGAAAAATCCGGACGGCATCTTCCTCTCCAACGGCCCCGGAGATCCGGCGGCACTCGGTTACATCCACGAGGAAATCCGCAAGCTCCTTGGCAAGAAGCCGATCTTCGGCATCTGCCTCGGCAACCAGATCCTCGGCCACGCCTTCGGTGGAAAGACCTTCAAACTGAAGTTCGGCCATCGCGGCGGCAACCAGCCGGTCAAGGACCTGCGAAGCGGACGCATTTCGATCACCTCGCAGAACCACGGATTCGCGGTCGATGCCGACTCGCTGCCCTCCAACGTCGAGGTCACGCACATCAATCTCAACGACGGCACCGTCGAAGGCATCCGCCACAAGGACATGCCGGTCTTCTCCGTCCAGTATCACCCGGAAGCCGCTCCCGGCCCGCACGACGCGAACTACTTCTTCGAGGAGTTCGCGCAGCTCATCGATGCGACGAAGTGAACCGCGAATGGACGCAAATGGACGCGAATTTGATTCATAAGGATGAGGTCTTCGCCATTGTCGGCTGTGCGATGTCGGTTCTCAATGGCATCGGGCATGGATTCCATGAAAAGCCTTACGAAAACGCACTTGCGGTGGAACTCACCCATCAAGGAATCCCGGTCGAACAGCAGTCCCGCTTCCCTATTTCATGGCGAGGAGCCCAAGTTGGCGAATATGTCCCTGATCTCATCGCCTACGGACTTGTGGTGATCGAAACCAAAACCATCGAGCGCATCACCGACATCGAACGAGGACAAATGCTCAACTACCTCAAAATCACCGGCCATCAAGTCGGCGTCATTCTGAATTTCAAACACCCAAAGCTGATGTGGGAGCGAGTCGTCCTCAGCAAGCAATCCTGAATTCAACCTTCGCGTCCATTCGCGTTCATTCGCGGTTTAAAAAGATGAATACTATTATTGTAGGGCTCCAGTGGGGAGATGAAGGCAAGGGCAAGATCGTCGATTTCCTGACGGAAACCGCCGATGTCGTGATCCGTGGCCAGGGCGGAAACAACGCCGGTCACACGGTCATCGCCAAGGGCACGAAGTATGTGCTCCACCTGCTGCCCTCGGGCATCCTCTGGGACGACAAGATCAACGTGATCGGCAACGGCGTCGTCGTCGATCCGGTCGGCCTCGTCGCGGAAATCCAGAAGGTCGAGGCCCAGGGCGTTTC
>JANOBS010000184.1:0-33403 GCA_031411755.1 Luteolibacter sp.
TGCACCAGTTCGACAAGGTCGAGCTCGTCCAGGTCGTCCATCCGGACCAGGGCTTCGAAGTGCTCGAACAACTCACCGGCCACGCCGAATCGATCCTCCAGAAACTCGGCCTGCACTACCGCACGATCGAACTCTGCACCGGCGACCTCGGCTTTTCCTCGGCCAAGACCTACGACATCGAGGTCTGGGCCCCCGGTCACGGCAAGTATCTCGAAGTTTCGAGCTGCTCCTGCTTCGGCGACTACCAGGCCCGCCGCATGAAACTCCGCTTCAAGGACAGCGAAGGCAAGAACCGCTTCCCGCACACCCTGAACGGCTCCGGCACCGCGCTGCCAAGACTCTACGTCGCTCTGTTAGAGCAATGCCAGCAGCCCGACGGCTCGATCAAGCTCCCCGCCGCCCTCGTGCCGTATTTCGGCTCCGAGACCATCGGGTGAGCCTTGGACCGACCCGCAAGTTGCAAACTTGCGCTACTTCTTTTGGCCCCGCATCGTCGCGGCATGCATTCGATGACTGGATTCGGCCGCGGCTCGGCGACCACTGAAGACTTCACCGCCACCGTGGAAATCGCGGCGGTGAACCGCAAGCAGTCCGAGGTGGTGGTGCAGGGCACGCGCGACCTCGCTGATCTGGAGCCGCGCATCCGCCGCGCCGTGACTCAGGCGACCTCACGCGGACGCTTGCAGGTGACGTTGAGGCTCGACCCGACTGCCAAGGGCGCGAAGCCCGCGAAGGTTGATTCCGGTCTCGCCTTGGCGATGGAAAAGGCCTTCGAGGAATTGTCCGGCCTGTTGGGTCGCGATGTGTTGCCGCTGGCCTCCGACTTCATCCGTCAGCCGGACGTGATTTCGTTTGAAGACGGCGGCATCGATCCCGACAAGGCCTGGCAGGCGGTCGAGCCCGCCTTGGAGGTCGCGCTGGAGCAACTGCTGGCGATGCGGTCATCTGAAGGCGGTCATCTGAAGGAGGATTTCCAACAACGTCTCGCGATCCTCGAAGGCTTTGCGGAAAAGTTGGCCTCCGATGCTCCGGGGCGGCTTGTTAGACAGCGTGAAATGCTTCTGAAGCGCCTGCGTGATGCTGGTCTGGATCTCGATCCGGCTGATGACCGCGTGCTGAAGGAGCTCGCGATCTTCGCCGACCGCTGTGACATCTCGGAGGAGCTCACCCGTCTGGCCTCCCACTTCCGGAAGTTCCGCGACTACCTCGATGGATCGGAGCCTCCTGGACGGGCGCTCGATTTCCTCTGTCAGGAGCTTTTCCGCGAGTTCAACACTATCGGCTCAAAGTCGAATGATGCCGGAATCGCGCAGATCATCGTCGAAGCGAAAACGGAACTCGAAAAGATCCGCGAACAGGTTCAGAACGTGGAGTAGCCCATTTCGCCCCATGAAAAATCTCCTCCTTCTTCTCGGGATCGCCGCGCTGCTCGCTTCCTGCGGCACGACTTCATCGCCATCGCCGACCCTCACCGCGCCCTCATCCTGGGGAAATCTCAGCGTGACCAACTCCATCGTGCCGAAAGGCAAGCATGGCCGCTGGAAGACGACGTCGATGACCCCGCGCTACATCACGATCCACGCCACCGAGAACTTTGCCTCGGCGGCGAACGCCCGCGCCCATGCCAACATGCTGCTCGGTGGTTCGCTCAAGGGACCGCACAATTCCCTCGGCTACATCATCTGGCATTTCACGGTCGATGATCATTCGATCCACCAGTCGATGCCCTGCAACGAACAGGGACAGCACGCCGATTACGATGGCGAAGGCAACCGCTCGTCGATCGGCATTGAGATGTGCGAGAACGCCGGCAACTCCCGTGAGGTCACGCTCGACCGCACCGCGAAGTTCACCGCGCTGCTGATGAAGCAGTATGGCATCCCGATTTCCCGCATCGTGCCTCATCAGCACTGGCGCATGATCCGCCACGACGACAAGCGCGACCTCGGCCACAAGACTTGCCCGCATTTCCTCGTGAAGGGTGGCGAAAGCGATCCGAACTGGCAGGCGTTTCTCGCAAGGGTTTCGCGCTATCGGGCGCAGCTTTGAGTCGTTCGGCAGCGCGGGCACAAAAAGGGGTCTCCGCCAGTTTGGCTGATCGCTTGGTGGCGCGTGCATTTTAGAACCGCGGAGAACGCAGAGATTGAGGAGGTCGCGGAGTGGTAATGGATTCAGACGCGAATCTCGCGACCTCTTTGATCACTCCTTGTTTCCCTACCCCCCTCTGTGATCTCTGTTTCCTCCGCGTCTCCGCGGTGCCTGAGGCGTCGATCCACCAGTGAAGCTGACGGAGAGCGTACACAAAAACCGGCACGCCGATCGAAATCAGCGTGCCGGTGGAGGGTCATGGACGAAGCTCACGCGGCGGGATAGCGGACGCGGAAATTTCCGGCAGGGATCGAGTAGTCGACGAGGTCGAGCAGCTTGGCATTGCGGATTCCGGCGTGGGGAGCCACGCCTTCGCAGCGCATGCCGAGCTTTTCCATCACGCGACCCGAAGCCGGGTTTTCAATCCGGTGGCGGGCCTGGATCGACTCCAGCTCCAGCTCTTCGAAGCCATAGGTGACGAGCGCGCGGGCGGCCTCGGTGCAGTAGCCGTTGTTCCAGTAGGGAACGCCGATCCAGTAGCCGAGTTCCGCACGCGGACCCTGGGCAAAGAGCCGCAGGGAAACCGCACCGACGAGGGCGCCGGTCTTCTTGCTCGTCACGGCCAGCGCGATGAGGCGACGCGTACGCCATTCGAGGAGGTGGTTCGAGATCCAGGCCTCGGCGACGCCGTCCGGATACGGATAGGGGATTTCCGCAGTCATTTCCGCGACGCGGCGGTCACCGGCAAGGGCCTGCACGCGCAGGGCATCACGGAGCACGAAGGGCCGCAGGATGAGGCGCTCGGTTTCGAGGGTGGGGTAGGGGAGGAAGTTCATAAGTTCAATGGGTGGGAAGTGGGGTTGGTTCGTTCCGCTTGCGGCGGAGGGGTTGGAGGAAGTGGTTCCAGTCCTCGATTTGGTGGAGGTTCCGGATCCTCAGGGTGGAGGGGACCGGGTGTGGGGCGCGAGGCGCGGAAAGCAATCGCAGTCCGGCCTCGCTGGGCGTTCGGGCACCCTTGCGGTGGTTGACCGCGCGATCCGAGAGCACGCAGTTTTCCCAATCATCGGCACCCCCGCGCGAACGGGGCATGACGTGGTCGATGCTGGCTTCCGCGGCGCTGAGGGCGCGTCCGGTGTATTGGCAGCGACCGCCATCGCGTTCCCAGACACCGCGCAGTCCGAAGGCGGGGCGGACGAGCGGGACGCGATCGTAGCGGTTCAGCACGATCACGGTGGGTATCACGACGCGGCCGGTGGTGGTGCCGACCGTGGGTTCGCCATCCTTCGGAGCGAGCTGCCTCCACGTCTCCCAATCCAAGGGCTGCATGTCGTGCAGCCCCTCGATCCGGAGCGCCCGGGCCGAGCCCGTGGCCAGATACCCGAAGGCGTCGGCAGGGGTGACGGCATGGATCGCCTGCCAGTTCCGGTTCAGGACCAGTACGGTGGCGCGATGGAGAAGGGAGAGGGTCATGGCGGGATGGGGCGTTGGACGATTGGCGCGACTCCTCCATGACTTATCATCTACGTTCTCCCGAAATGTTGTGGGATGAGATAGATCAAAAATCCTTTCGGAGTCGGATCCGTTCGCTGGGGAACGGAAATGTCGTGGCAGGTCAGTGGGCTGATGGGTGGGTCGGGATGGATTCGGTGTGAGGGAGGGAAAACAAAAAACCCCGCTTCCGGTGGGAAGCAGGGCGGCGGCAAATTCTTCTTTTTCGCTGCGTTCAGGCCGTTTGTGGCCTTGTCCTGCTTCCGTGGTTCCGTTTTCCGGCGGCGGCAATCATTCCCTGGTAGGAATGCGGGCGTTTGCCCTGGGAGAGATCGCCTGCCTGCCAGGAGGTGCCAGCAACCAAACCGGCAAACGGCAGACCGACCTCATTGGCGAGGCAGGTGACGTTCGGGGTGCTGGTGGCTTGGTGAAGCATGGAGGCGATTGCTGGGGTCGGGAGGGAGATATGCCATGATGAGGAATCCGTCAATGCCCTTTTTGAAATTTTCAATCAAGGAGAAGGCGGGCGGTCGTGATCGGGATGGCCTGTTGGATGAATTGGACTCCGGGTTTCCGGCTGCTAGGGTGCAGGCATGTCACAGCAACAATGGATCCTCGCGCTCGAATTGGGCGGGATCATCCTCTTGTACGTGATCGGCTTTCTGCACGTCATCCATGCCCTGATGACCGTGCGGACGGCACAGGGAGCGATCGCTTGGATCATTTCACTGGCGGCGTTTCCGTTTCTGGCCATCCCGCTTTACTGGATCGCCGGGCGTCGTCGTTTCGAGGGCTATGTGAACAGCCGACGCGGGGACAATGCGAGGCTGCGGGAACTTTCTGCGGACATGCACCAGCGGCTGCGGAAGTATGAGTTGCCGGTGAAGAGTGCCTTCGCTCGCGGGGCGGTCATCCTCAGCGGGCTGCCGTTCACGCGGGGAAACCGCCTGAAACTGCTGATCGACGGTAAGGAAACCTACAAGGCCGTTTTCGACGCGATCGCCAGCGCGAGGGATTACGTGCTGGTGAACTTCTACATCGTAAAGAACGACCGCGTGGGGAACCGTTTCAAGGAGGCGCTGATCGAACGCGCTCGGGCCGGAGTGCGGGTGTATTTCCTTTTCGATGAAATGGGCTCGAGCAAGTTGTCGCGTCGCTTCCTTAAGGAACTCGAGCAGGCCGGCGTGCAGTGCAATTATTTCGGAACGAACCGCCGCTGGTGGTCGCGCCTGCAACTGAACTTCCGCAACCACCGCAAGATCGTGGTGATCGATGGACGCGAGGCCTTTCTCGGTGGGCTGAACGTGGGCGACGAATATCTGGGCGAGGACGCCAGCATCGGGGCCTGGCGGGACACGCATCTGCAGATGTCGGGGCCGACGGTGCAGGCGGTGCAACTGGTTTTTCTGGAGGACTGGTATTGGGCCTGCGGGGTGATTCCCGAGCTGTTCTGGGACGCGCGTCCGAGGGAGGATGATCAATCAGCGGCGATCATCCCGACCGGCCCGGCAGACCCCGGCGATTCCTGGCAGCTTGTGGTGGCGGAGGCGGCCAATACGGCGCGCGAACGGCTATGGATCGCGTCGCCCTATTTCGTGCCGGACGAAGGCGTGCTCACCGCCCTGCAAGCGGCGGCCCTGCGCGGTGCGGACGTGCGGATTCTGGTGCCGGATAAGGCGGACCATTTGCTGGTGTGGTTGTCGTCGTTCTCCTTTCTCGAAGACACCCTGCCTTATGGCGTGAGGATCTTCCGCTATCAGCGCGGGTTCCTGCATCAGAAGGTGATGCTGGTCGACGATCAACTGGCCTGCGTCGGCACGGCGAATCTGGACAACCGCTCATTCCGACTGAACTTCGAGATCAGCGCGCTTTCCGATGATCCGGTCTTCGTGAAGGAGATCGAGGTGATGCTGACGGAGGATTTCGAAGGGACACCGCAGACGAAGGTGGAGGACTTCACCGCGCGGCCGTTCTGGTTCCGCGCGGCGTGCAGGCTGGCGAGGTTGATGGCACCGGTGCAGTGATCGAACCCGTTTCGTGAACTGCACGTTCACCCCAGCCTTGGAAATGAACTCCTCGCTCTGGAGTCACGAGGCTTTTAACAGCAATCACTTTTTCAAGGTCCTGCAAAGGCAGTCGACCGAGTGGTCATCGATCATTCCCACGCCCTGCATGAAGGCATACATTGTGGTGGAGCCGACGAAATTGAACCCGGCCTTCCGCAGGGCCTTGCTCATCGCGTCGGACTCCGGGGTCTTCGACGGGTAATCTCCCAGAACCGTGCGCTGGTTCACCCGTGGCTTTCCGCCGATGAAGTTCCACAGCCATTTCACGGCATCGCCTTCGCGCGACTCGAGTTCCAGCCACGCCATTGCGTTCTGCCGGACCGAAAAATTTTCCCGCGATGGCGGATGATGCCTGGGTCGAGAACGAGCTTCTCAAGCTGCGCATCGGTCATCTTGGCGACCTTCTCCGGCACGAACCGATGGAACACCTCGCGGTAACGCTCGCGCTTCTGCAGCACCGTCCACCACGAAAGCCCGGCCTGCGCGCCTTCCAGGCAGATGCATTCGAAGAGGTAGCGGCGATCGTAGGACGGCACGCCCCATTCGGTGTCATGGTACTCGCGGTAGAGATCGAGGTGCGCGGGCAGCCAGGGGCAGCGGACGGGTTCCATGACGAGGGACGTTGACGACTTTGCTCCGGCGCGTCCATCCTCCGGCCATATTGTATGGAAAAAGGACGACTCGAAGCCTTCAGCGACGGAGTGATCGCCATCATCATCACGATCATGGTTCTCGAGATCAAGGTGCCGCACGGCGATGACCTCGCCGCGTTGAAGCCCTTGCTGCCGGTGTTTCTCAGCTACATCCTGAGCTTCCTCTACGTCGGTATTTACTGGAACAACCACCATCACCTCTTGAAGGCCGCTGACCGCATCAACGGCAAGATCATGTGGGCCAATCTGCATCTTCTTTTCTGGCTCTCGCTCATTCCCTTCGTCTCCGGTTGGCTCGGGGAAAACCACGTCGCCTCCTTGCCGGCGGTGCTCTACAGCAGCGTGCTGCTCATGGCGGCCATCGCGTATTTCCTGCTTCAGCTCGCCATCGTGGCCGAGCATGGCCGTGAATCGTCCATCGCCAAAGCCCTCGGCCGCGATCTCAAGGGCAAGCTTTCCCCGCTGTTCTACGTAACTGCCATCCTTCTCGCGATCTTTGGTCTGCCCATGGTCGCCACGCTGATCAATGCCGTCGTCGCCCTGATCTGGCTGATCCCGGATCGGCGGATTGAAAAGGTGCTCGTCTGACGTAGTGGCGGCGACCTCCCCAAATCATCCATTTCCATGTCCCGCTCCTGGCCACCCAATCCCCGCGATCCGAAACACCGCGGTTCCAACTCAATCGCCTCCCATTTGCCGGTCACGATCCTGCTGATCCTGATGTCGGTGCTGACGGGGTCCTTGACCCGCTTGGGCGATGACAAGGGCAAGGGTGACCTTTTGTTCATGTCCTCCCAGAAGAGCTACGTGGAGGATCGTGCGGTGTTTGAAGAATACTTGGTTCAATTGGAGAAGCTCGGAGCTAAGCTGGATTCGGACAGCGAGGCACCGGTGTCGACGGCGGACTTGAAGGAGATGACGCGCTGGGCGGAAGCTGTGACTTCCCAGGAAGCGCGCTTGAGAAACCGTGACCCTTTGGCGGACATCAAGAAGGGCCAGGTGTGGCGGCTTTTTACCCCAATGTTCCTGCACTTCGGCATCCTTCACCTGGCGTTCAACATGATGTGGCTCCTGAGGTTCGGCACGATCCTGGAGATCCGTTTCCGTCCGATGAAATTCCTAGGGCTGGTGCTCGCCGTGGCCGCCATTTCCTGTATTGCGCAAGGGTTTTGGAAAGGAACCAACTTTGGTGGCATGTCCGGGGTGAACTACGGCCTGTTCGGCTTCATTTGGCTGCGTTCGAAACTTCATCCAGCTCCGGAGTTCGAGATGGACAGCCAGACCGTGGCGTTCCTGGTGCTCTGGATGGTGGTCTGCTGTTTCTCGGACGCTTTGGGCCCTGTGGCGAATGCCGCCCATTTGGCCGGGTTCTTCGGAGGCGCGCTCATCGGAACGACGAACGCGGTGATGGCTGGTGGCTGGAAAATTTTCAGACGCCGACAGAAGTTCCGTTCGGACTATGCTGCCGGAAAGGCGACACTCCACAAGTGCGCGACCTGTGGGAAGACCGAGCGCGATGATTCCTCCTTGGAATTCTACGTCAGCTCCACGGATGATCAGGAATACTGCCAGCCGCACCTTCCGGAAAACCAGAAGTGAACACTCAGGCCGTTGCCAGCATCGCGTCCGGATGCAGCAGCCGCTCCGGCATGTGGGCCACGGACTCGACCACCCAGTCCGGTCGGTAGGCGTAATGGTGGAGATCTTCGATTCTGGTGTGGCCGCTGAGGACGAGCACGGTTTGATAGCCCATGCCCACGCCGCCGAGGATGTCGGTGTCCATCGTGTCGCCGACCATCACGGTCTCTGCCGAGCGCACGCCGAGTTCATCCTGCGCCATGCGCATCATCACGCCGCTTGGCTTTCCGACCGAGAAGGCTGCACGACCGGTTGCGCGTTCGAGCATCGCAACGATGGCTCCGCAGCCGGGTCGCGTGCCGGCGTCGGTGGGACAACTCGGATCCGGATTCGTGGCGATCAGGCGTGCTCCTTTTTCGACGAGGCGCACGGCCCGCTCAATCATCTCGAAGGTCATCGTCCGGCCCTCACCGACCACCACGTAGTCCGCATCGTCATCCACCACCGTCACGCCATTGTGATGCAGCGCGGCGGCGAGTCCGTTTTCCCCGATGACGTAGGCGGTCGCTCCCGGCTTTTGCTTCGCCAGGAAACGCGCGGTCGCCATGGCGCAGGTGAAGACGTCGTCCGCTTCCGCTTCCAGGCCGAGGCGGCATAGCTTTAGCGCCACATCGCGCCGGGTGCGCTGCGAGTTGTTCGTGAGGAATCGGAACGGGATCCCGTTTTGGCGCAGCTTCGAAACGAAGTGATCCGCGCCTGGGATCAACTGGTTTCCGCGATAAATCACACCGTCCATGTCCAACAAAAAGCCGAGAGTGCTCATGCCTCGGAAGCAGCGTGTGGTGTGCCAAATAGACTGACGCTCCAATGTTTGAGGCTCTGAAAATTCAGATGTCGGACCAACTCCCAAGCCTGCAATCACTTGGAGCCAGTGAAAAAGAATCGCCACATGAAAAACCGTCTGTCGTGATCCCCAAGTCAATTGGCGGCATACATCTTAGAGGCTCGTTCCCATGAACCGGATTGAAGACCGGGTGTGTGACAACGTGCGTTTTGACCGTTCTGTTAGCCCGGTTCGATCAGTCGATAGCCGATTCCGGGTTCATTTCGGATCACGAGTTTGTCGCCGAGTTTTTTCCGCAGGTGGTTCGCATAAACCCGGAGGTAGTGCGTCTGACCATCGCCCTGCTGACCCCAGACCTCCCGCAGGATCTGGCTCTGAATGACGATTTTTCCGGCATGCCGTGCCAGGCTGCGGAGAAAGGCGAATTCGGTCGGCGTCATCTTCAAGGGCTGTCCGCAGAGCTCCACCTCATGACGATCAAGATGCATCGTCAGTGGCCCGACGATGAGCTCCGGTGAATCATTCGAGTGACGTCGACGCTGGATGACGGCCAGGCGCGCGATGAGTTCCGCCGTACTGAACGGCTTGGTGACGTAGTCGTCGGCCCCGCTTTCCAGCGCGGCAACCTTCACGTTTTCCTGATCCTGCACCGAGAGGATCAGCACCGGCACGTCGGTCCACTCGCGAAGGTTCCGCAAAACGGAAAGCCCATCGAGGTCGGGCAGGCCAAGATCGAGAAGGATCACGTCCGGTCGATGAAACGCGGCCTCCTGTAGACCGAGCTGGCCGTTCTCCGCCTCGCGCACCGTGTAGCCCCGCGATTCCAACGCCAACCGCAGCAGGCGGCGGATCTGGATTTCATCATCAATGACGAGGGCAGTCATGCGTGGCCACTCTGTCCGCATTCACGCCTCGGAAACAAGGCCGGGGATTTGGCGGCCACCCTCCGACATGAATTCCGCGACGAGCGTGATCTCGAATTCCGCGCCGCCCCCGGGTTTGTTTCTCGCGGAAATGTCGCCCCCGAGCGCCCGGATAAAGCCGCGCGCGATCGACAGCCCGAGCCCACTGCCACCGGCGGGAGATCCCGGCGCGCGATAAAATTTCCCGAACACCTTCGACTCTTCTCCGTCGGGCAGGCCGGGGCCGTGATCGGAGACGACGAGGTGCAGGCGCTTGTCGAAATGACGGGCACTCACCTCGATCCGCGATCCTGCAGGAGAATAGACCCCCGCGTTGTGGAGGATGTTTGCGAAGGCCTGCATGAGCAACGCCTGATCGGTTTTAACCAGTGGCAGATCCGTCGCGAGATCGATTCGGACAGGATGGGATTTCAACGCATCGCCCGCGGCGGAAACCGCTTCATCAAGGAGTTCGTGGATGTCGCACCATTCGAGTTGAGGCTCGACGATCTGTGATTCCAGCCGGGTCATCTGCAGCAGCCCGTCGACGAGGCGTTGAAGGCGCTTTGAGGCGGTGTCGATCTCGACGACGTAAGGATCCTTCGCCGTGTCGCCCATGCCATCGATGGCGGCACGGATTACCGCCAGTGGCGTTTTCAACTCATGGGAAACGCTGTCCAGCAAGGTGCGGCGCAGTCGTTCGGATTTCTCCAATAACTCGGCGTGCGTGACGGCCTGGATGAAGTGCTCCTTTTCGAGGACGAGGGCGAGCTGCAGCGCGAAGGCTTCCACGGCCTGGCGTCGGGTGAAATCGAGCCCCTGCGTCTCGCCGGTCAGCCGGATGCCCAGCGCGCCCATCACTGAGGTCGCGGTTTGAAGCGGGAACCATGTCAGTTCGGATTGCGGCAGGGTGTCGGTGAAACGTCCGGCGATCTGCTTGTTCGCAAACGCCCACGCCGCCACGCCAAACTCCTGGGCAGAGGGGGTAAGTGTGCTGGCGGGATGGACCTCTGTCGGCAGTGTGTGATCGAGTTGTCGGACGACGAGCGCGGTTTCTGCTTCCAGCAATGAGTTGATGATCCGCAGCGCTTCGGAGAGTCCCTTCTCCATCTCCGGAGCGAGCGCGGCACTCTGCGTGACCCGCAGCAAGGCATCGGTCTCGATCTGCCGACGTCGTTCGGCGACCTCGCGCTTCTTCAGGCGGGCTGTTAGGTGGCCCATGCTGATGGCGACCACAAAGAACATCGCCAGCATCGCCATGTCCTCGGGGTCATTGACGTGAAACGTGAATCGCGGCGGGATGAAAAAGTAGTCCCAGACCAGCGCACACAGGGTCGCCATCAGCAGCACTGCGAGACGGCTCACCTGCAGGGCTGTGAGCACGATGCCGAGTAAAAACACCAGCGCCGGCAAGGTGTAGCCGGTCCAGCGCTGCAGGCTCCAACACAGTGCGGTGAGAAGGGTCGTCGCCACCAGCACGATGCCGATTTCCTGAAACTGACTGGCCGCCATCTGCCTCGGCTTCGCAGTGGAAACACGGGACGAAGGTCGCCCGATCAGCGGCCTTACCACGCACACGTCGATGTCGCCACTGCCCGAGATGATCCGGTCGTTGAGCGAGGCTTTCCAGCGCGAGCGGCGGTCTGCTTTGCCGATGATGATCTGGGAAACGTTCCGTTCGCGGGCGACTTCCAACAACGTTTGCGCGATGTCGTCACCGGTGGTGTGGACAACTTCACCGCCGAGCCTGCGGGCCAGTGCAAGAGCGCGCGCCAACAAGTCCTCCTCCGGCGCACTGAGTGGCTGCGTGCGTTCCACCCACACCGCCAGCCACGGGCAGCCAATGCGGCCCGCCGCGCGGCGCGTCCAGCGGATCAGGCTTTCCGAGTAGGGAGTCGGCCCCACGCCAACCATCAACCGCGCGTTGGCTTTCCAGGGACTGCTGACACGCTTCGCTCGACGGATGTCCTCAAGGTCGCGGTCCACGCGTTCGGCGGTGAAGCGCAGGGCGAGCTCACGCAGGGCTGTTAGATTTCCCTCTTTGAAAAATCCATCAGCCGCGGCCTGGGCACGTTCTCCTAGATAGACCCGCCCTTCGGAAAGACGCTGGATGAGTTTCTCAACGCTGAGGTCGATGAGCTGGATCTCGTGGGCGCGATCGAGAATCAGATCGGGCACGGTTTCCTGCACGGCCACACCGGTGACCTGGCGGACGATGTCCACCTGGCTTTCGATGTGCTGGACGTTGACGGTGGTGCAGACGTCGATGCCTGCGTCGAGCAGTTCGAGCACATCCTGATAGCGCTTCAGGTGACGGCTGCCGGGCGCATTGGTGTGGGCGAGTTCATCGACCAGCAGCAGATCCGGTCGGCGGGCGAGCGCGGCATCGAGATCGAATTCATCGAGCGTATGGCCACCGTGTTCGAGCTTATGGCGCGGTAAAACCGGCAGTCCCTCCACCAAGGCCAGCGTCTCGGCGCGGCCATGGGTTTCCACCACCCCGATCAGTACATCGAGTCCCTCGTCTTGATGCTGCCGACCCGACAGAAGCATCGCATAGGTCTTCCCAACGCCCGGGCACATCCCGAGGAAAATGAAAAGCCGTCCGCTCTTTCCGTGATTCTCCTCGCGCTGCACCTGCGCCAGCAAGGCGTCCGGATCGGGGCGTGAATCGGAGTCAGTCATGGAGCGGCGGTAGGCAGTTGAAGATTTTCAACCACGGATGAACAGGATGAACACGGATTGGAATTCAATGGATGGAGTCGAGGGCGAGATTGAGTTTGAGCACGTTCACGCCGTCATCGCCTAGAAGACCGAGGTCCTCCTCGTCGGTGTTGGCGGTGATGAGAGCTTTCACCTGGTCGGGCGAAAGCTTGCGGGCCCTGGCGACGCGTTCGATCTGGAGCGCGGCGTTGGCGGGGCTGATGTGGGGATCAAGGCCGCTGCCGGAGGCGGTGACGGCATCGGCGGGCACTGGCTGATCGGCGGCGAGTTTGTTTTCGGTGCGGTAGGTGGCGACGCGTTCCTTGATCTGATCCGCGAGCTTTTGGGAAGTAGGACCGAGGTTGCTGCCGCTGGACGAGGAGGCATCGTATCCGATGGCGCCCGCCGCAAAAGGGCGAGGATGGAAGTAGCCCTCGCCGATGAAGTTCTGGCCGAGCAGGGTGGAGCCACGGACCGTGCCGTCCTTGTCGGTGATGAGGCTGCCGTTGGCTTTGTCCTTGAACGCGAGCTGGGAAATGCCGGTGACGACGAGCGGGTAGAGACCGCAGCAGGCGACGGCGAGGATGACGGTGGAGACGAGGGCTCCACGGAGTTCTTTGAGGAAGGCTTTCATGTTCAGGCGAGGTGGAGGGTGGTGATGACGAGGTCGATGGCCTTGATGCCGATGAAGGGGACAACGAGTCCGCCTAGGCCGTAGATGAGGAGGTTCCGGCGCAGCACCATGACCGCGCCCATCGGCTTGTAGGGGACGCCTTTCAGCGCCAGCGGGATGAGGGCGATGATGACGAGGGCGTTGAAGATCACGGCGCTGAGGATGGCGCTTTCCGGCGAGGCGAGCTTCATGACGTTGAGCGCGGCCATCGCTGGAAAGGTGACCATCAGCATCGCCGGGATGATGGCGAAGTACTTGGCGACGTCGTTGGCGATCGAGAAGGTGGTGAGGGAACCGCGGGTCATCAGGAGCTGTTTGCCGATCTCGACGATCTCGATGAGCTTCGTGGGATTGCTGTCGAGGTCGACCATGTTGCCGGCCTCACGGGCCGCCTGGGTGCCGGTGTTCATGGCGACGCCAACATCGGCCTGAGCAAGGGCGGGGGCGTCGTTGGTGCCGTCGCCAGTCATCGCAACAAGGTGACCGGCTGCCTGTTCCTCGCGGATGCGGCGGAGTTTGTCCTCGGGCGTGGCCTGGGCCATGAAGTCATCGACCCCGGCCTCGGCTGCGATGGCGGCGGCGGTCATCGGGTTGTCGCCGGTGATCATCACGGTACGGATGCCCATTTTCCGGAGCTGGGCGAAGCGTTCCTTGATGCCGCCCTTGACGACGTCCTTGAGCTCGACGACGCCGAGAACCTGCCTGCCATCCGCGACGACGAGTGGCGTGCGCCCGGCCCGAGCGGAGGCTTCCACGGCCTTGTCGACCTCAGGAGGATAAACTCCGCCCTGGCCGGTGACCCAGGCCTTGACGGAATCCGCCGCGCCCTTGCGGACCTGGCGTCCGTCGAAATCCACGCCGCTCATGCGGGTTTGGGCGGTGAAGGGGACGAAGGTGGCGTGTGGCTGTTGGAGCTCGCGACCACGCAGGTTGAACTTCTCTTTCGCGAGCACGACGATGCTGCGGCCTTCAGGGGTTTCATCGGCCAGTGAGGAAAGCTGTGCGGCATCGGCGAGGACCTGTTCGGTGACGCCTGGAGCCGGGATGAAATCGGAGGCCATGCGGTTGCCGATGGTGATGGTGCCGGTCTTGTCGAGCAGCAGGACATCAATGTCGCCCGCGGCTTCCACCGCGCGACCGCTGGTGGCCATGACATTGCGGCGAATCAGGCGGTCGATGCCACTGATGCCGATCGCGCTGAGCAGGCCGCCGATGGTGGTGGGGATCAGGCAGACGAGCAGCGCAACCAGCACCGGCGTGGTGAAGGCGATACCAGCATAAGTGCCGAAGGGCTTCAGCGTGATGCAGACCAGCATGAAGATCAGCGTCATCGCCGAGAGGAGAATGGTGAGCGCGATTTCATTCGGCGTCTTCTGGCGTCGCGCGCCCTCGACCATCGAGATCATGCGGTCGATGAAGGTGTTGCCCTTCTCCGCCGTGATGCGGATGACGATGCGGTCGCTGATGACGCGGGTGCCGCCGGTGACGGCGCTGCGGTCGCCGCCGCTTTCGCGGATGACGGGAGCGGACTCACCGGTGATGGCGGCTTCGTCGACGCTGGCGATGCCTTCGATGACCTCGCCGTCGGACGGGATCACGTCGCCGGTTTCACAGACCACCAGATCGCCTTTCCCCAAAACCGGCGCGGGCACTTCTTCCTCCACGCCGTTCTTCAAACGGCGCGCCATGGTGTCCTTGCGGGCATTGCGGAGGCTGTCGGCCTGGGCCTTGCCACGACCTTCGGCGATGGCTTCCGCGAAGTTAGCGAAGAGGACGGTGAACCAGAGCCAGACGGCAAGCTGGATTACAAACCCGCGGTCGGTAGATGAGGTGAAGATCGCGAGGGTGGTCAGCACGGCACCGATGAGGGTAACGAACATGACCGGGTTCTTGATCATCATCCGGGGATCGATCTTGCGGAACGCGTCGCCAATCGCGGGGACGAGGATCTTCTTGTCGAAGAGGGATGGAGCTTGTTGGGACATGAGGGTGATTTCGGTTAGAAGAGGTTGCCCTTGAGCATCAGGAAGTGTTCGACCACCGGGCCGAGCGCGAGGGCGGGTAGGAAATTCAGCGCGCCGATGAGCAGGACGGTTCCGATGAGCAGGATGACGAAAGTGACGCCTGCCACCGGGAAGGTGCCCGCGCTGGGCGGGGAGATTTTCTTTTTCACCAGTGATCCGGCGATGGCCATGATCGGGATGATCATCAGGAAACGACCGATGAGCATCGCGATGCCGAGCGTCGTATTGTAGTGCACATCACCATTTGTGGGCGTGGCAGTGAGGCCGGCGAAGGCGCTGCCGTTGTTGCCGGTCGCGGAGCTGAAGGCGTAGAGGATCTCGCTGAAGCCATGCGGGCCGGAGTTGTTGAGCCCGGCCTGGCCCCAGTCACTGACGGCAGCCCAGGCGGTGAAGCCGAGGATGCTGGCGGTGAGGACGAGCAGGGAAAGCATCGCCATCTTCACGTCGAAAGCCTGGATCTTTTTCCCGAGATACTCCGGCGTGCGGCCGACCATCAGGCCAGCGATGAAGACCGCGAGGATGACGAAAACGAGCATGCCGTAAAGTCCTGCACCGACGCCGCCGACCACCACCTCGCCGAGCTCGATCATGAACAGCGGCACCAGTCCGCCGAGCGCGGTGAAGGAGTCGTGCATGGCGTTCACCGCACCGCAGGAGGCGGAGGTGGTGATGACGCCGAAGAGCGAGGAGTTGAAGATTCCGAAGCGGATCTCCTTGCCCTCCATGTTGCCGTCGGCGGCGAGAATGCCGAGAGATTGATGGATGGGATTTCCCTTCGCCTCCGCCCACCAGCACACCACGGTGCCGGCGACGAAGAGCAGCATCATCGCGCTCCACACTGACCAGCCATGCGCCTGGTTGCCGGTGGACTTCCCGAGATACCAGGTGAGGCCGCTGCCGATCGCAAAGATCGAAAGCATCTGGATGAAGTTGGAAAGCGGTGTCGGGTTCTCGAAAGGCTGCGCGGCATTGGCGTTGGTGTAGCCGCCGCCGTTGGTGCCGAGCATCTTGATCGCGACCTGCGAGGCCATCGGTCCCTGAATGATCGTCTGGGTGTCGGTGGTGACGTTTTTGATCGTCTGAGGCTCGACGAGCTTTGCGGTGGTGCTGGGGTTGAAGTTCTGGATGACGCCCTGCGAAACGAGGAAGACCGCGAAGACCAGGCAGAGCGGCAGCAGCAGGTAGTAAGTGGTGCGGATCAGATCGACCCAGAAGTTGCCGATCGTGGTGGCCGAGTGGCGGGAGATTCCTCTAACAAGTGCCGCCGCGACGCCGATGCCGACTGCGGCGGAGGTGAAATTGTGGATGGTGAGCGCAACCATCTGCGAGAAGTAGGACATCGTCGCCTCACCTGCATAGCTCTGCCAGTTGGTGTTGGTGGTGAAGCTGACGGCAGTATTGAATGCCAGTGCCGGACTCAGCGCGGGCAGGCCCTGCGGATTGAGCGGTAGCAGGTGCTGGAGCCGCAGGATGGCGTAAGTGAAGAAGATTCCCACCAGGCTGAAGAGCAGCAGTGCGAAGGTGTAGCCTTTCCAATCGTGTTCCTTTTCCGGACTCACGCCCATGAGGCGGTAGGTGAGCTTCTCAAAAGGTCGGATGATCGGGTCCAGCCAGGTGCGGCCCTTCGGATCGAGGACCTTGGTGAGGTAGAGGCCGATCGGTTTCGTGATCAGTGCGAGGAGGCCGAGGAAGAGGGCAAATTGCAGCCAGTCGGTGGAGTGCATGGTCGTAGGTCAGAATTTCTCCGGATAAACCATGGCCACGAAGAGGTAGCCGAGCAGGGCGAGGGCGATCAGCCCGATGAGGATGGTTTCCATGGCGGTGGCGGGTCAGAGGGAGCCGCAGAAGCAGGTGTAGATCGCGCTGAGGGCGAAGAAGGCCGAGGCGGCGGCGAGGAAGAGGAGGTCGGTCATGGTTTCAATGGGCAGGTGATCCCAGAGTCCCACGAAAGCCGCCGCCGGGTAGTAAACGGGCGGGTGGAAGGCATAAAAAAGGCGTTAAAACGGCCCCAAGACGGGAGGATGAGCGGGAAAGTCTGCCTTGCCGCATGGGCCGCCACCTGATTCCATCCGCCCCCCAACCCGCAGACCCTCATGGCCAACAAAGACGTCACCGATCCCGCCCGCATGGAGAAAATCGTTTCCCTGTGCAAACGCCGCGGCTTCATTTTTCAAGCTGGCGAGCTCTACGGCGGACTCAACGGCTGCTGGGATTACGGCCCGCTCGGTGCCGAGCTGAAGCGCAATCTCAAGGACTATTGGTGGCGCAAGACCGTCCAGGAGCGCGATGACGTGCTCGGCATGGACGGCGCGATTCTGACGATGGAGCAGGTGCTGGTTTCCTCCGGCCACGTCGGTGGTTTCAGCGATCCGATGTGCGATTGCCTTCTTTCAAAGGCCCGCCTCCGCGCCGACCAGATTCCGGCACAAGACGGTACGGCGGTGTATTTCTCCGGCGCGAAGCACGAGGCCACCGGCTGGTCCTCCGACAAGTCCTTTGCGGTGCTCGTCGCCCCCGGCAAGGATCCGATCGAGTCGCACAAGACGGCCCGCAAGTTCTACGCCGACCACATGCCGGACAAGAAGATCTCACCGAAGGAACTCGAACTCACCGAGGACCGTCGCGAGGAAGTCACCGGCACCACTTCCTTCAATCCGGACAATGGTTCGCTTCTAACAGAGCCCCGCCAGTTCAACCTGATGCTCCAGACGAACTTCGGCGCGACTGGCGACCAGATCGCCTACCTCCGTCCGGAGACCGCACAGTCGATTTTCGTGCAGTACAAGAACGTGCTCGATTCGAATCGCGTGAAGCTGCCCTTCGGTATCGCACAGGTTGGCAAGTCGTTCCGCAACGAGATCAACCCGCGCAATTTCACCTTCCGCTCACGTGAGTTCGAGCAGATGGAGATCGAGTATTTCTGCCATCCGAACGACGGCCTGCGCCTGACGGATGAGTGGCTCGAAACCCGCCTCAAGTTCTATGGCGAAATCGGCATCCCGCGTGAGAAGCTCCACATCCTCGACATCCCCGATGACGAGCGCGCCTTTTACTCGCAGAAAACCTACGACATCGAATACGAATTCCCCTTCGGCATCCAGGAGCTGGAAGGCGTGGCCTATCGCACCGACTACGACCTTGGCGTTCACGAAAAGGGTGCGGGCAAGTCGCTGGTTTACTTCGATGAGGAGACGAAGGAAAAGTTCCTCCCGCATGTCGTCGAGCCGTCCGCCGGTTGTGACCGCACGTTGCTGGCGCTGATCTGCGAGGCCTTCGACGAAGAGGAACTCACCGATGAAAAGGGCAACAAGGACGTGCGCACTGTGCTGCGTTTCGTGCCGCGCATGGCTCCGGTGAAGCTCGGCATTTTCCCGCTGCTCAAGAAGAACGAGGAGCAGGTTCGCATCGCCCGCGAGATCCAGAAGACCCTCCAGCCGTGGATGAATGTCTTCTACGATGACGGCGGCGCGGTCGGTCGTCGTTATCGCCGTCAGGACGAGGTCGGCACGCCGTTCTGCGTCACGGTCGATTTCGACACGCTTGGCGAAAGTGGCGACGAGCTGAAAGGCACCGTCACCATCCGCCATCGCGACTCGATGGAGCAGGAGCGTCTTCCGATCAGCGGCCTGCTGGCCTGGCTGCTGGAGCGCGTCCGCTGATCACTTCAACGGCGGGTGCCGCTCAACGCACGTCGAGCGCACACGCCGGGAAGGAGACCGCAAGGGCGATCATGGCGAGGGCCAGCGAGACAATCACGGCTTTGGTCCAGGATTTCATGGTGAAGGGATGAGACTTTCATCGTGAGGAGTCAAGCGTGGGGATAATGGGTCGCTGGTGGGTCCGGGCTGGGAATCCCTTTTACTCCAGTCGCTTTTGCTCTGAATTCTCCATGCTGTGCGACGAGTCGCATCGCATGCGAAAATCCGTGCTAGACGACGAGTCGTCGAGTAGGATCTTCGACAGAATCTCCCTTCATGAAATCCAAGTATCTAAGCAGTGCAATCGTTGCAGCTGTGTCGCTTCTTCTGATATCCTGCGGTGGCCCCATCGATGAATTTCCGGATGCGCAGTCCACGTTTGAAGCGACTTTCGATTCGAAGCCATCCAAAGCTATCACGGCGCTGATGGGAGAAGGAAGTGCGTATCGTGATAGTTCTCACTGCTATCTGCGATTCAATGCGCCGAACTCAACAGTAGCTGCATTGGTGGGCAGCTCCTTCGCTGCAATTACGCAAGCAGAATTTGCCAACAGAACCACGAACGCTGGAATGATAGGTCCAACTCCGGCTTGGTGGGCTCCGCCAGTCACGCCCTCCACGACGTTTTATTCTTCCACAGGTTTTCACCCGTCCTTCTCCCGAGGCAGCGCATACTATTCGTTTGATTCCGCTTCTCAGCTTGTTTGCTTTTACTGGGACGGCGTTGACTAGCGTTGGAGATTCACGTAGCCGAACAATCGTGGCGCACCAACCGGCATGAGCGCCACAATTGCAACTCAACATCCCTTCAACCGCGCCGGTGGGCGCAAATTTAACGTTGGCGTCCCGTAAACCTTCAAATGACCCCTTCCAAAGGCAGTTACTCGATTTGCGCTCGCGCCATGCCAATGGGCCTGCGGCATTTTGAAACGCCGTGACCACGGCTTGCTGCATTTAGGGCGGTCCAGCTGGGGAAGGCTCTCAAGTTCCTTCGAGATCAGATTACCTCCGAGCCGATGTCAGCAACCGTGTCGGCAGGTTGGGAAGGGCTTGGTTTCCCTATCTTCCGTCCTCCACTGGACCGCCCGGAGGTCGGATCCCTGCCTGAAGGGGTTGCTGTGGACGGAGACGTCCACGCTCCTTATTGAGAAGGCTGTTCACGGTTCCCAATCTCGCGGCGCATGGTGGCTTGGGCTTCGGCGAAGGAGATTTTGCCGTTCTTGTTTTCGTCGCAGCGAACGAAGGCGTGCTCGATGTTGGCTTCGCTGACGCCCTTGACGCCGCTTTCCTTCACGCCGAGGCGGACTTCCTTTTTCGTGAGCGAGCCGTCACCGTCGTAGTCGAAGCGGTCGAACTTTTCCAGCAGGCCGAAGAGGCGGCGTTCCTGGGCGTTTTCCGGAACGACGTTGTCTGGGGTGCCGCAGGAAACGAGGAGAAGGGGAAGGGCGGGAAGGAGGTATCTCATCAGACGGGATGATCGTGGCTTTGCGGTGGAAGGCAAGACCGGGATGGGCGGTCAGTGTTTGAGGGAGAGACGGTAATCGGACGGGCGGCGGCCGACCCACTTCTTGAAGGTGTTGGAGAAGCTGAAGGGGCTCTCGTAACCAACGGCGCGGGCGATGGTCTCGACCTTGTCATCGGTGACGGTGAGGAGGTGTCGGGCGCGCTGGAGGCGGAGAAAGGTGAGGTGCTGGACGGGGGTGCGGCCGAGTTCTTTCCGGCAGAGGCGGCGGAGATGCTCCTCACTGACGCAGGCAATGGCGGCCAGATCGGGCAGGGACCAGGCGCGGCCGAGCTCGGTTTCCACCTGCTGCCACATGCGCCAGAGCCGGCTGTCGGCCTGATGCGGCTGGGCAAAGCGGAGGACATACTGGTGGATGAGCTCGCTCCAGTGGTGGAGGGCGGAGGTGGCGTTTTCCCCGCTGGCCTCGGCGTGCAGGCCCTCGACGGCGGCTTTCAGCGCGGTGGGATCGAAGGCTCCGGTGACAGGCGAGACGGAGGAGGCGACCGGGCGGGTGCCGCGGGATTCGTGGTAGCGGACCCAGACGAATTTCCATGGCTCTTTGCCGCTGCACTTCAGGGCGTTCATGACGAAGGGCGGCTGGAGGCAAGCGGTTCCGGCGCGGATGCGTTTCCACTGGCCTTCGGCGAGGACCATTCCCTCGCCCTCGAAGCAGGCGAGCATGAAGGTGCCGGATTGATCGAGGCGGACGATCTCGAATGGCGGCTCGGCGCGCATCAGGCCGACGTGGGAAATGTGGTGCTGGGCGAGCAGCGGGCAGATGGGGGCTTCGCGGATCCATTTCCGCGTGTCGGACGAGTCCGCGCGCACCACGAGGTGGCGGGTCGAGGGGCCGAAGACTTCCACGTCAACGGGCTCAGTCGAGGTGGCGTCGTCCGGAGGTGGCATGAGGCAGAGTCGCGGGTTCCGCCGATGGGCGAAAGTCGAAAAGGCGGCGGATGTGCGCTTGGAATAGGTGAATGTGTGACGTTTCCGCCGTTGGCATGCTAGAGACGGCGAAGTGGCAACGTCTAGTTGGATGCTGCCGCTCAACCAGCTTTAAGACCCATGCCAAACCAATGGACCGGAAAAGGAAACCCGTACACCCGTACGGAAGTCGTCGATCGACTCAATGACACGCTCTCGAAAGGCCAGGCAATCATTGCCGCCGGTGCTGGCACCGGCATCAGCGCGAAGTTCATCGAAAAGGGCGGCGCCGACTTGCTGATCATCTACAATTCCGGCCGCTTCCGGATGATGGGCCATGGCTCGACCGCCGGACTGATGTCCTACGGCGATGCGAATGCGATCGCGATGGAGATCGGCGAATACGAGGTGCTCCCGGTGGTGGAGGAAATCCCGGTGATCTGCGGCGTCCACGCCACCGACCCCCGCCGTCGGATGTGGCATTGGCTGGGCAAGGTGAAGGAGATGGGCTTTTCCGGAGTGAACAATTTCCCGACCCACACGATCGTCGATGGCCACTTCCGCCAGGTGCTTGAGGAGACCGGAATGAGCGTGCAGAAGGAGTTCGAAATGATCGGCTTGGCCGGGCGAATGGACCTTTTCTCGATCGTCTACGTCGGCTCGCCCGAAGAGGCGGTGCAGATGGCGAAGAACGGCGCGGATGCGATCATCGCCCACGTCGGCACCACCGTCGGCGGTTCCATCGGAGTGACCAATGCGGTGGTGAGCTGGGAGGACACGATCAAGCAGACTCAGGATATCATCGACGCCGCGAAAACCATCAACAAGGACATCTTCTTCCTCTGCCACGGCGGACCGATCAACACGCCGGAGGACGCCGAGCGCGTCATCAAGGCCACCGATTGCGTCGGTTTCGTGGGGGCCTCCAGCCTGGAGCGCATGGGAGTCGAGGAGTCGCTTACGAATCTGACCCGCCAGTTCAAATCGATCACCGTGAAGCGGAAAAACTAAGGACCTCGACCCATGGCGACGATTGCAGTTCTCGGCACGCTTGACTCGAAAGGGCAGGAGCACGCCTTTGTCGCGGACCTGATCCGCAGGCGTGGTCACGAGGTGCTGCTGATCGACGTTGGATCTGGCGAGGCTCCCACCGTGCAGCCGGACATTTCCCGCGAGGAAGTGGCGGCGGCAGGGGGCTTCGATCTAGCGGCGCTGACCGCCCGGCATGATCGCGGCGAGTGTGTGGTGGCGATGTCCGCCGCCGCTCCGCTGCTGCTGGCGAAGCTGGTGGCCGAGCGAAAAATCGACGGCGTGATCTCGCTCGGCGGTGGTGGTGGCACGGCCATTTCGACCTCCGCCATGCGGGCGTTGCCGCTGGGTTTCCCGAAGCTGATGGTGTCCACGCTGGCGAGTGGGAATACCGCGCCTTACCTTGGCACGAAGGACATCGTGATGATGCCGAGCATCGCCGACGTCGCCGGGCTGAACCGTCTTTCCCGCCTCATCTTCAGCCGTGCCGCCGGAGCGATCTGTGGGATGGTGGAGGCGGATGTTGAAACAGGCGACAGCCGCCCGCTGGTCGTGGCGAGCATGTTCGGAAACACCACCGCCTGCGTCACCGAGGCGAAGCGGATTCTGGAAGAAGCAGGATACGAAGTCCTCATCTTCGCAGCGACCGGAGCGGGTGGACGTTCGATGGAGGCGCTGATCGAAAGCGGCCTCGTCGTGGGTGTGCTCGATCTCACCACCACCGAGTGGGCGGACGAACTGGTCGGCGGGGTGCTGAACGCAGGGCCGGACCGGATGGATGCCGCGGCAAAGGCGGGCGTGCCGACGGTCGTTGCGCCGGGCTGCCTGGACATGGTGAATTTCGGCGAAAAGGCGTCCGTCCCCGAGAAGTTCTCCGACCGCACCTTTTACATCCACAACCCGCAGGTCACCCTCATGCGGACCACGCCCGCCGAATGTGCGGAGCTCGGTCGCATCCTGGCGGAAAAGGTCAACCGCTACACCGCGCCGACAGCAGTGATGATCCCTGAAAAGGCGATCAGCGTGATCTCGGCGGAAGGCCAGCCCTTTCACGACGCGGCGGCGGATCGCGCCTTGTTTGACGCGATCAAGTCGAACTGCCGCCAGCCGGTCGAGATTTTCCACGAGGAGATCAACAGCCCGGTCTTCGCCGCCGCCTGCGCGCACAAGCTCATTCAACTCATGGCGCAAGTCCGCCGCTGAACCCCATCCACAAACCCACCATCATGGTCAGACACTACGGCATGTTCCAATTCCACCCGGAGGTCACTCCGGATCAGATCGACGAATGCTTCACGGAAATGTGTGCAATGGTCGGGCGAATCCCCGGACTCCTCTCGATGGAGCACGGCCCCTACGACAGCCCGGAGGGCCTCAATGACGGCTTCACCCACGGTTTCGTGATGACCTTCGACAACGGCGCGAGCCGCGATGCCTACCTGCCGCATGAAGAGCATGAGCGGGTGAAGCTGATCGTCGTGCCACGTCTGGCGCGGGTCGTCGTGTTCGATTTCGAAAACTAATCCCATGAAACGGCTCCTCCTTTTCCTGGCCGCGCTTCCACTTGTGAACGCGGCCCCTGTTTCCCTGTTCGATGGCAAAACCCTTGCAGGTTGGGAAATGCCTGCCGGAGAGGAGAAGTGGTGGCAAGCGAAGGACGGGATGATTGTCGGCGGATCGTTGGAGCAGAAAGTTCCGACCAACCTGTTCCTGAGCTCGGCAAAGGATTTCCGGAACTTCGATCTCACGTTCAAGATCCGCCTCGTGAAGGGCGTGGGTTTCATGAACTCCGGCATGCAGGTTCGCAGCCGCCGTGATCCCGGCAAGTCGCCGATGGCGGGCTATCAGATCGACGCTGGCATCGGCTACTGGGGCGATTTGTACGATGAGCATCGTAGGGAGAAGAAGCTGACCGGCCCATTGGACCCTGCCGCGCTGGCGAAGGTGGTGAAGGATTGGGAATGGAATGACTATCATGTCGTCTGCGAAGGCCGCCGGATCCGGTCGTGGATCAATGGACAGCCGGCGCTGGATTTCACCGAAAGCGACCCGGCGATTCCGCTCGATGGACGGCTCGGCATTCAGGTGCATGCTGGAGGCACGGTGTTGGTTCAGCTCAAGGACGTCCTCATCACGGAGCTTCCCGATACGCCTGGAGCCCCTTCGTGGAAAGCTGCTAAGACACCGGCACCTCAACCGAAGGCGGAAGGATCGACGGCAAAATCACCCGAGGAGGAGCGACAGGCGTTCAAGCTTCCCGAGGGCTTCGTGGCCGAGCTCGTCACCTCCGAGGAACAAGGCGTCGGCAAGCCGATCACGATGGCCTGGGATGCGTGTGGCCGGCTGTGGACGATGACCGCGTTGGAGTATCCGGTGGATGCGAACGAGAACCGCGCCAATGCCGAGGCGCTTTATGCTCGTGGCGGCAAGGACCACGTCATGGTGATCGATCATCCGGAAAATGCCGGGCCTCAGACGCCGCGCGTGTTTGCCGAAGGACTGGCGATTCCTTTGGGCCTGCTTCCCGATCTCGATGGCAACGGCGCATACGTCCACTATGGGTCGCAGATCCGCCACTACGTCGATACAGATAAGGATGGAAAGGCCGACAAGTTCGATGTCATCCTCGAGGGTTTCGGCATCCAGGACTCGCACCTGATGCCCCATCAATTCGAGCGCGCTCCTGGTGGATGGATCTACGTGGCACAGGGACTTTTCAATGACTCGACCGTGCGTCGACCGGGTGGCCTTCCGTTCGCGGATGGCTCGAAGGAGAAAGCTTTCAAGGCTTGCAAGCTCGCCCGATTCCGGCCCGACGGCAGTGACTTTGAACTCCTCAGCGCAGGCCCCAACAACATCTGGGGATTCTTCCAAACCCGGGCTGGAGAGACATTCCTCCAGGAAGCCAACGACATGGGCATTCCAGTCACGGAGTTCGAGCCGGGAGCTCATTACGCCACGGGTTCAAAGGACAAGCTCAGGCCCTATGCTCCTCAGATCCCGGCGTCGATGAAAACCAGTATGGGAGGCACTGGCCTCAGCGGTCTTGCGGTTGCCGAGGATATCGACAGCCCGTTCGCGAAAGCCTACGGCGGCGATCATGTCATCTACGTCGCCAATCCGATCACAGGACGGATTCAAGTGATCACCACGAAGGTGGCCGAGAACCAGCACCCCGAATACACCAAGCGCGAGGACTTCCTTGTTTCCAGCGATCCATGGTTCCGTCCGGTGTCGATTCACTTTGGACCCGACGGCTTCCTCTACATCGCCGACTGGTACAACAAGATCATCTCGCACAACGAAGTGCCGCGAGCTCACCCAGATCGCGACAAGACCCGCGGCCGCATCTGGCGGATCCGTCCGGTGGGGGTGAAGACGCCCGCGGCGGTGGACTTCACGAAGCTTTCCAACGACAAGGCGATCGAGCTGTTGGGGGGAGCGAGCTCCCGCACGGCGGAGTTGGCATGGGCTTGGCTCGGTGAAAAAAAGAGCCCGGATTCCTTCAAAACGTTGGTTGAGATCACTCTCGACCTCAAGCAGCCGCTGGCCCGCAGACTGGATGCGTTCCGGGCTCTGGAGTTAGGGGCCTCACTGACGCCGGCGACTTTGAAATCGCTTCTAACAGACGCTGCGTCCGCTGTCCGCTATCAGGCGGCCCGGGTGGCGGGTGAGCTTCCAATGACGGCTTCGGACTTTGTTTCACTCTACAGCAAGACCCCGGATGATCCGAGCTACCGCGTCCGTGCTGCGCTTGCCAATGCCGTGCGGCGTCATCGGGCTCCCTCGCCGGAGATGATCGCGCTCGTCGCGCGGCTCGGACGTGAGCCTTTGGAGAACGATGGCGAATGGGAGAAGTATGATCGCGAGTTCGAGCGCTATCTGGCCCGTTGGGCGATGGAGTCCCATCGCGAGGAAACGGCCCGGATGCTGGAGTCCGATCGCACGCTTTCGCAGGAGAATCGACTGCTGGCGATTCTCGCTCTGGAGCCTGAGAAATCGGCGGCTCTTCTGGTGAAGGAGCTGTCATCGCTTTCTCGTCCAATGACCAAGGACGAACTTTCGCTGCTCGGCGCACAGATCAACCAGCCAGCAGTGCTGTCGGCCTTCCAGAGCCTTTTGGGCGATGAAGCGCGTCGGAAGCCTGCCTTGCAGAACCTGACCCTCCTCGATGCGAAGTCTCTCGCGAACCCCGCACTCGCCACCGCCGTTTCCGGAGCCTGTGAGGCGATGCTCGCCAAGTCACCAAGTGCTGAGGATCGCGCCCTCGTGTTGAAGCTCGGCCGCTTGTTCCGACTGTCCTCACTGGAGCCCGTCTTCGCGGCGGAGCTCAAGGACGGAGCCCTGCCGGAAGTCCTCGTTCAGACCCTTTCCGCGCTGCGTGAAATCGGATCAAACCGGATTGATCAATTCGCAGGCCTGCTGGACCATGCGAATGATGCCGTGAGAAGGGAAGCCATCGGCGCGCTGGCCTTCTCGGCGGATCCGAAGGGCGTGGAAGTGCTGGCCGCGCGCTGGGCGAAGCTGCCCGGTGCGCTGAGGACGATCGCTATCGACGGCATGACCTCTTCGAAAGAAAAAGCCGCCGCGTTCGCAAAGTCCGCCGCCGCAGGGTCGTTCCAAGGGCTGGATGCCGGAGTGTTCGAGAAACTGAACGCCGTGCTCGGCAGCAAAGATCCGTCGCTGACGGCCTTGATGGAGAAGACGGCGGGCATGTTCCGACCGGTATTCCGTGTGCCTGCAAAATCAGTGGAAGACGCGGTCGATCTCACAGGACCGTTCACCGTCGAAACCTGGATCAAGCTCGATCCCGGCATCGACAACAGCGACAGCCTGCTGGGCAAGGCTGGTGGAGTGGATTTCAATTTCTTCCAGGGCCGACTGCACATCTATGGCGGCAAGGGACCTGGTGATCTGATGGTCGGGAATCGTGCGCTTGTTCCGGATGTGTGGACCCACTGCGCGGTGACCCGCGATGCAGAGGGGAAATTCCACATCTATCTCGATGGCGAACAGGACCAGGACAAGGGCAAGGCCTTTCGCGAGCCATTGCCAGCGCTGAAAATCGGCTTGGCCAGCACCGGCAAGACGGCTGCGGCTCGCTTTGATGAGTTTCGCATCTGGGATGTGGCCCGCTCTGCCGAGGAGATCCGTGCGAACTTCAGGACGCGTCTCGATTCGGAGAAGCTGGAGCATCTGGTGAAGCGGGTTTCGGGTGCCTCTCCGGGCGTCCTGGGCACCGAGATGACCCACGATTTTCCACAACTCGCAACGCCTGCCGAGGCCGCGGCTTTTGCAGCGAAGTTCGCTAAATTCCGCGCAATGACTGAAAAGCCCGGCGACCCAGCGATCGGCCGGGCCTCCTTCCAGGCGACCTGCATGATCTGCCATCAGGTGAAGGGAGAGGGCATGCAGATCGGGCCGGACCTCAGCGGGGTCGGTGCGATGGGTGTGCAGGGAATCCTCCGCAACGTGCTCGATCCCAACGCGCAGCTCGAAAGCGGCTACTACCGCCACGACGTCACGCTCACCGATGGCTCGCTGGTCAGTGGGTTCATGGTCGAGGAAGCCAAGGACTCGATCACGATCCGGCCGATCGGAGCGGATCCGAAAGTCATTCCCCGAACTTCGATTGGCAGCCACACGATTTCAAAACGCTCGCTGATGCCGGAGGGATTGATCGACGGATTCAGTGAAAAGCAGGTTGCGGATCTGTTCAGCTATCTCTCGGGGTTGAAATGAGCTTTCCGGAGCTCCCCGGGGCGGGCGTCGTCCGGGGCAGGCTCGGGTTTTTTGTTAAGACCGCGTAAATGAAATGGCGGTCAGCGGGCAGTTGGGGTGAGGATTCACACAACGCCATGAATGCCGTGGAATCCGAACCGGGCCGACCGCTCCTGATGATTGACGATGACCGCAAGCTTTGCGGTCTGATTCGCGATTACCTTTCGCCTCTGGGCTGGAGGGTCGAGTTCCGCCACACCGGGCCGGAAGGGCTGGAGGAGGCATGTATTGGCAACTACGAGGTGGTGATCCTAGATGTCATGATGCCGGGAATGGATGGCTTCGACGTGCTCCGCGAGCTGCGCAAGAAGTCCGACGTGCCGGTGCTGATGCTGACGGCCATGGGTGATGAGGCGGACCGGATTGCAGGCCTGGAGACTGGAGCGGATGATTATTTGCCGAAGACCTTCTCGGTTCGCGAGCTGCTGGCCCGGTTGAGGGCGGTGACCCGGCGGCATTCGCAGCGGGTGGAAGGAAAGGTCACCGGAGAGTGGACCGCCGGAGAGCTTCGTCTTTGCGAGGAGACCCACACTGCTTCACTTGGCGATCAGCCGCTGGATCTGACGGCGCTGGAATTCGCCCTCTTGGCAGAGCTCCTTCGGGGGAAAGGCCGCGTGAAATCCCGCGAGCAGCTTATTGAAAGGGTGTCGGAGCGACGGTTTGACATCTTCGACCGCTCGATCGACGTCCACATTTCCGCACTGCGTAAAAAGCTCGGGGACGATCCCAAGGAGCCGCGTTTCATCCGCACCGTCCGAGGTGTGGGCTACGTGCTGGCGGATCCCTCCAGTGCCTCCTCCCGCTCATGAAAGCCCCGTGGCGTCAGTCGCTGTTGGCGAAAATGCTCGGCTGGCTGGCCCTGCATCTGATTGTGCTGGTCGCGGCGTTCGTGTTGTTCGTCAACCTGCAGCTCCGGGTCGGGCTCGACTCGCTTCTGAGCGGCAGAACCGGCGAGCGGCTGCGTGATCTGGGGGAGTTGATCGGCCATGACCTTCGTTCAGCCCCCCGCAGCGACTGGGATACCATCCTAGAGCGCTACTCCACTTCGTTGGGTCTGCAGGTCGATTTGTGGCGGCCGCCGGAGGAATGGCAGGCCAATGTCTTCAAGCGTGTGCCTGCCAACGTGATGGGGCGGATCAAGGACGTCCGGATGCCTCCTGGACGTCAGGTGGATCCTGTGGCCGATCGTCGCCCCCCCTTAGGACCGGGGGGATTCCCCTCTCAAATGCTAGGACCGGAAGGTATGCCTCGCGGGGGGGATCCTGGGCCGCCGCCGGGGTCGGGTGCGGAGGTGGTGCGCCCGCAGGATCGAATGCCGCGTTCGGCGAAACCTGCGTTTTTCCTCCGAGGAGAGTCAGGTGATGGGTATTGGGCGGCCATCGATGTGCCGCTGGCCATGTCGCGGAACCAAAATCCACAGCATGGACTCGTTCTTGTCCGTAGCAACGATCTGTCTGGAAACGGCCTGTTTTTCGAGGTGCGTCCGTGGATTCTCGGAGCGATTGCGGTGATCGCGCTGAGTTTGGCGTTTTGGGCACCGTTCGTCTTGGGGATCACCCGTTACATCCGGCGTTTGACCGTCGCGACCGAGAAGATCGCCGATGGGGATTTCAAGGTGAGGATCGCTTCCGGACGGAACGATGAACTCGGGCGTCTGGGTGCTGCCGTTTCGGACATGGCGGGCCGACTCGACCATTTCGTCACCGGGCAAAGACGTTTTCTCGCGGATGTCGCCCATGAGCTATGCGCTCCGTTGGCGCGTCTTCGGACCGGCCTGGCGGTTCTGGAGCCAGCGGTTCCTGAAGACCGGCAGCCGAGATTGATGGCCGTCGAGGAAGATGCGGATGAACTCGCGAAATTGATCGAGGAAGTGCTGGCTTTTTCGAAGGCGGGAGCTGGACGGCCTCAGTTGCAGGCCTGTGAATTGGGGCCGCTGATCCGCGAGGTTGTGGCAAAGGAAGCTGGAGAGATGCCGGTCGCTGTCGAGATCGCTGCGGATCTGGTGGTGCATGCCGATCCACGCATGCTTTCGCGTGCGTTCGGAAATCTCGTCCGGAATGCCCGCGTCCATGCTGGAAGTGAAGCGCGACTCCACATTTCAACCACTCGTCTCGAGGACTCAATTACGCTTGTTTTTCGGGATAACGGTCCCGGTGTTGCTGAAGAGGAGCTGGCTCGGTTGTTCGAGCCATTCTATCGCCCGGATCGCTCACGCACTCGGGATACCGGCGGCAGCGGCCTCGGTCTCGCGATCGTTCGAAGCTGCCTTGAAGCCTGTGGAGGGCGTGTCGCCGCCTCACGTCCTTCCGATGGGGGATTTGAGGTCTCGGTGCAGTTGGTTTCAAGCGACGGGAGTCGTTGATAGTCAAAATGGAGACATGATCTCAAGAGGGCCCTCGGTCATTGCTACTGCAAATCTAGTAAAAATCCCCGGTTTCATCGTCGGCCCGGATGCAATTCCCGCAGTTTTCTTCCGCTGAGGCTCAACCACGTCGATTATTCTCATCCCTCCCAGCCTCTGTCCGGCCTCGTTCGCGAAAAAAACGCGTCCATTTCCATCTGATTTAGAGTGAATTGCGCAGGAAGTGACGTTGGGTTTCAAAAAAAGCGCACAAAATGGATTGACCCATGGGAGCGGGGTGGAATAGCTTGCGCCTGTTGCCACGAAGCGGGCGACGCGAGAGACCGACAGTCGGTCGTGGTGGCGACACCCGATCGGCTTTTTAGTCCCCTCGAATCAGATCTTTGACAATGCGGCTCAGCACAAACGGTGCCAAAGTGAGTGGGGAAACCTGCTGGCGGCGGTGTCCGAAGAACTGCTGAGCGGAGAAGAATAAAGGCTAAATTGTGTGCTGCGTGCCAGGAATGGTGCGCGGGGCCGGATGGCAGTCCCGCAAGGGATTGGATGTTCGGCAGGTCAATTTGGCTGTGTTTATGCACAGCAAATAGTATTTTTTACGGAGAGTTTGATTCTGGCTCAGAACGAACGCTGGCGGCGTGTTTAAGACATGCAAGTCGAACGGGGAGAGTGAGTAGCAATACGAGCTCTTCTAGTGGCGCACGGGTGAGTAACACGTGAATTACATGCCCTTCAGTGGGGAATAGCCCAGGGAAACTTGGATTAATACCTCATGGTCTCGCAAGAGTAAAGGCGGCCGCAAGGCTGCCGCTGAAGGATTGGTTCGCGCCCTATCAGCTTGTTGGTGAGGTAACGGCTCACCAAGGCTACGACGGGTAACCGGTCTGAGAGGACGATCGGTCACACTGGAACTGAGACACGGTCCAGACACCTACGGGTGGCAGCAGTCGAGAATAATTCACAATGGGGGAAACCCTGATGGTGCAACGCCGCGTGGAGGATGAAGGTCTTCGGATTGTAAACTCCTGTCATCCGGGAGTAAGACCTGGCGGTGAATAGCCGACAGGGTTGATAGTACCGGAAGAGGAAGGGACGGCTAACTTCGTGCCAGCAGCCGCGGTAATACGAAGGTCCCAAGCGTTGTTCGGAATCACTGGGCGTAAAGGGTGCGTAGGCGGTTTGGTAAGTCAGATGTGAAATCCCGGGGCTCAACCCCGGAACTGCATCCGATACTGCCAGACTAGAGGACTGGAGAGGTGACTGGAATTCTCGGTGTAGCAGTGAAATGCGTAGAGATCGAGAGGAACACTCGTGGCGAAGGCGAGTCACTGGACAGTATCTGACGCTGAGGCACGAAGGCCAGGGTAGCGAAAGGGATTAGATACCCCTGTAGTCCTGGCAGTAAACGGTGTGCGCTTGGTGTGAGGGGATTCGACCCCCCTTGTGCCGGAGCTAACGCGTTAAGCGCACCGCCTGGGAAGTACGGCCGCAAGGCTAAAACTCAAAGAAATTGACGGGGACCCGCACAAGCGGTGGAGTATGTGGCTTAATTCGATGCAACGCGAAGAACCTTACCAAGGCTTGACATGCATCTCTAATCACGTGAAAGCGTGTGACCCTTCGGGGAATTTGCACAGGTGCTGCATGGCCGTCGTCAGCTCGTGTCGTGAGATGTTGGGTTAAGTCCCGCAACGAGCGCAACCCTTGTGACTAGTTGCCAGCACGTCATGGTGGGAACTCTAGTCAGACTGCCCAGATCAACTGGGAGGAAGGTGGGGACGACGTCAGGTCAGTATGGCCCTTACGCCTTGGGCTGCACACGTACTACAATGCCCAGCACAATGAGAACCGAGACCGCGAGGTGGAGGAAATCTGCAAAACTGGGCCCAGTTCGGATTGGAGGCTGCAACTCGCCTCCATGAAGCCGGAATCGCTAGTAATGACGCATCAGCTACGGCGTCGTGAATACGTTCCCGGGTCTTGTACACACCGCCCGTCACATCATGGAAGCCGGTCGCACCCGAAGTGCCTGAGTCAACCGCAAGGGGACAGGGTCCTAAGGTGTAGCTGGTAACTGGGATGAAGTCGTAACAAGGTAGCCGTAGGGGAACCTGCGGCTGGATCACCTCCTTTCTACGGAGAATCTCCAAACCATTCTCATGGTCCCTGGAGAAGGTCGACCCCCGCCTGAGGAAGCAATTCCAAAGGTGTGGGGCGCAGAACACGCAAGTGCCTGCAACGCAATATTAAAAATCCTTTTACCCGTGCCTCACGAGAGGTTCGCAGTGCACAATTTAGTCTTTATCTTCTCATTACGCACCTCCCAAAGGAAAGGGGGTATAGCTCAGTTGGTAGAGCGCCAGCTTTGCAAGCTGGATGTCTGGGGTTCGAATCCCCATGCCTCCACCAACAGTCAATTAGGGCCTGTAGCTCAGTTGGTTAGAGCACGCGCTTGATAAGCGCGGGGTCGCTGGTTCGAGTCCAGCCAGGCCCACCATTCCTTCCTGAAGAGAGCTTCATCCGAGAAACGACCGGATGGCGTAGTCGCATGAATCGATGAGCAGATCGCTCTTTGACATCCGCATGGAGAAAAGTTAAAGTTTTTCCTGAATGCATATTGATTGCTCATATGAGCCATTTTTACGTAGTTCTTGGATACTCGATTTTCCCATAAATTGTTTTACGGCAATATTTTGCCAGGCGGTGCGCAAGCACTGATCTGGTGGGCTGATTTCGAAAATAGGAATCAAGCTATGAAGGGCACAGAGTGGATGCCTTGGTGCTAACAGGCGATGAAGGACGTGTTAAGCTGCGATAAGCTTCGGGGAGCGGCAAATACGCTTTGATCCGGAGATTTCCGAATGGGGTAACCTGGTGGTGTTAATACGCCATCGTTCTTTCTTGAAGCCCGACCCAGCCTAGCTGGAGGAGGGAAGTTAGAGAAAGATACGCGATACCCGGTGAAGTGAAACATCTCAGTAACCGGAGGAAAAGAAAGAGAATCGATTCCGTCAGTAGTGGCGAGCGAAAGCGGAAGAGCCCAAACCGGATGCTTGCATCCGGGGTTGTAGGACCCCGACGTGGGAGTC
>JANOBS010000185.1:0-3972 GCA_031411755.1 Luteolibacter sp.
CCCTCCCGTCCGCGAGGGCAGCGGGAGGAGCAATTTTACCGAAATCTTAACTCTGACCGCATGAGCCCCAACACCCGAATGAACTCGTGTTGAAGTGAACTTCAATTTGCATTTGACTGCCTTCTCATGGAAGACGCTCCAGCCACGGTGTGCTCCAGCTACGGTTGGGGAACCAGCCCCATGGGAAACTCAGATTATTCTACCCCGCATTACATACATTGTAACAAGTAATGACCCGGAGCCGCATGGAGGCCTTTCAGGACCTGAGGAGGTCGAAAAGCTCGGTTTCGGACCAGCCGATGGGTTCACCTTGGCCGGATTCGTCGAAGGTGGCGTTGGCGAGCTCGCGCTTGTTGGCCTGGAGCTGGACGACCTTTTCCTCAACCGTCCCACGGGTCAGCAAGCGGTAAACGGTCACGGGTCGGTTCTGGCCGATCCGGTGCGCCCGGTCCGTGGCCTGGGCCTCGGCGGCTGGATTCCACCACGGATCAAAGTGCACCACGGTGTCGGCCGCGGTCAGGTTCAGGCCGTAGCCGCCGGCTTTCAGGCTGATCAGGAATACCGGCGGTCCGGTCGATTTCTGGAAGTCATCGACCAGTTGCTGGCGGTTCCGGGTCGAGCCATCGAGCAAGAAACTGTCGATTTGGTCGCCAGAAAGCCTTTTCTTGATTTCCTGTAATTGTGTCTGGAACTGGCTGAATATCAGTATTCGGTGATTTCCCGCTACCGCCTCATTCACACGTTCCAACAATCGCTCGAGTTTGGCGGAGCGCCTCTCGATCGAGAGCGCGCTCAAACGATCGTTTTTCAGCAAGGCAAGGTCGCAACAAACCTGCCGAAGCCTCAGGAGCGTGGTCAGCATCTGCATCCGGGCCGCACCGCCGCCGGCGCTTTTCCGGATCTCGTCGATCCGCTTGCCACCCTCGCCGAGGATGTCGCGGTAGATCTGCTGCTGGTCGGCCGAGAGCTCGCAGTAGTCGTCGATGATCAACTTCGACGGCAGATCGCTGGCGACCTCTTCCTTGGTTCGGCGCAGGATGAACGGCGAGGTTTTCAGTCTGAGCCGATCCAGCGGCGCCCGCGGACGCGGAACCTGCTGCAGCGGCGCTTCGTAGCGATCCTTGAAATCCGCCAGAGTCCCAAGCCAGCCCGGCTGAATGAACCGGAAAATCGACCAGAGATCCCGAACCCCGTTCTCCACGGGCGTTCCGCTGAGGGCGATCCGGCGTTTCGACCGGAGCTTGGAGATCGCCTTGGCGTGATCCGTGTCCGGATTCCGCATCAGACTGGCCTCGTCCACGGCCACCAGTCGGTATTCCCTACCGAGGTGCCAGGCCAGATCCCGGGCCAAAGTTCCAAAACTTGTTACAATAACATCCTGATCCGTGATTTTCCCGCGCTCCGCATCGCGCTGGGTTCCGTGCAGGATCCGAACACAGCGCCCCGGCGCGAACCGCTGGAACTCCGCTCGCCAGTTTCCGAGGAGCGAAGTCGGGGTCACGATCAGGACCGGGCCCATACCTTCACCGCCAGAACTAGACTCCAACACACGCTCGATTGCAGCGATCGTTTGAAGAGTTTTTCCCAAGCCCATGTCATCGGCCAGAAGTGCTCCGCCGAAGCGCTCAAGGCGATCCGAGAGCCAGGAAATCCCGTCGCGCTGGTAAGGCCGGAGCAGCTCACTGGTCCCGGCCGCCAAGGTGGCCGGAAGAACATCCGAATAGGCTTGGTAATCGCTTTTAATCTTTGACTTAGCAGATTTATTACGAAATTCCGATACAAGCTCTTCAATGGCCTTGGGACCAATGAAGTGACCGTCTTCCTGGCGGATATCGAGCTCTGAGAGCAGAGGATCGAGGAGTTCGGTAGCTTCCTGATCGAGCACCAAAGTCCGGCCTCCCGGGGTGGTTTTCGAGGATCGCCCGGATCGCAACCACTGAAGAACCTCGGCCCGCGAGACCTCAATCCCAGCGTCCGTTTGAAATGAATAGTCGAAAGCCAGCCAATCCTCGCCAGAGCCCAGAACCTCGAATTTGGGTCGGACAGCCTGAATGGATCCGGCCGTTTTCTGGAGGCGTGGGGTTTCGTCGATTCTCCAACGCTGGCGAAGCTCGGGGAGTCGGTGGGCGCAGAAGGCGAGGATGGCCGATTCGCCGCTGAGGGCGTAGGTACCGTCGCGGGCGTCCTCCGGCGTGAATCCGGCAGCGCTCAGGACAGCCAAAGCTTCCATTTCAAGGACGGAATCCCGGACCTGCCAGGAGCCATCGGGCGCGACCTTTGGGAAATGGGAGTCCTCAAACCAGCCGGGAACGAGCGGCGGGAGATCGAAATACCGGACGCTGAGCCTGGCGGTGAGTTGCTGGAGGGTGCCGTCGAGGGCCAGCTCGAAGCCCGGAATGGCTGGGGTGAGCCGGAGATTTCCCAGCCAGGAGTCGTCCGGAAGCGCGATCCAGTCCTCCCAGATCGGAGCGCGACGCAGCAGGAGCCGGAGTGGAACCCGAGCCGGGCGACCGGCGGACCAGTCTTCAAAGAAGGGCGCGAGATCGCTCGGCGGAGGACTGGAGCCAAGTCGGGAAATCTCGGATTCTCCGATGGTGTATGGAATCCGGTTGATTGAAACGGGCGTTTCGCTTGGGTTCAGGAGCACGTAGTCCCCTTCCCTCACGGGCTGGCCGAGCGGGAGCATCCGGCCGCTCGTGACGGAAATCGGGATAGTGCCGGCGAGGAGCTTGGGGTGGTCGGTCAGGGCTTCGAGAAACCCGGGCAAGCGGGTAGGATCGAGCGAAAGCGGGACGGGCGACTTGAGCGAGGTCACGCTCTGGCTGATCAGCCAGTCGGCCAAGCCGCTGTCGGCCGGGTCCGGACTGCCTGCGGGGTCGATCGCGACGGTGACGGTCAACTTCCCCCGTGACAGGCTGTCGCGCCAATTCGGGGGGAATTTCACCACGAAGGCAGGAATGACGTCCGCTCGGGGAGTCGGGCTCGGGGTGGTCGCCGGAGCTTTCGCCGGGGCGCGAGCGGTGACGAGGGAAAGCCCGGTGGCCACAGCATGGGCGCAGATCGCGCCGGTGGCCTGGTTTTCCGGGCAGGAGCATTTCACCTCGAAATGGCCCGGGCTGGGGACCTTCACCCCGAGCCGGATCAACCGGGTGCCCGCCTTGACCGAGCCGGTCCAGCCATCGGGCGAGGACTTCGCCTGCACCACCTGGCCGGATTCAAAGAGGGATTTCCCGTCCTTGAAGGCTTTCCAGCCGCAAGCGGCCTTGAGATCGGATTCAGTCCAGTCTGGCATGCGTGGTCAGAGGTTTCAGATTTTTAACCACGGATGAAGAGGATGGGCACGGATGGAAGAATGGGTTGGGGATAGCAGGCTTTTTCTCTGCGGTTTCGAATTTCAGATTTCGGATTTCGAATTTATCCCCTCCGCGGCTTCCTTGCAGTCATAATGCCGCGGTCGGCGGCGGTATCCTGGTAAACGATATCCTCGAACCCGGCTTCCTGGAGATACTCGCGGTATTCGGAAGTGGCGTAGCATTTCCCTTGGGTGGAGTGCATCAATAGCGCGGAATACTCGGCAACTGGAAGTGGGCCGGACTTATCCTCATCGATAAAGGCGTCGTGGATAATAAGCAGGCCGCTGCTCGGAAGTGCGGCATACGAAATGGCGAGGAGTTTCCGTACTTCGTCGATGTCCCAGTCGTGGAGAACATTCGAGAACAGATGGACATCACAATCCGCCGGGAGCGGGTCGGTGAACATGTCGCCGGTGGCGACGCTGACCTTGTCCGCGAATCCGAGCTCGGCGATGCGGGCGCGGGCGATCGTTTCCACCGAGGGCTGATCGAACATCACGGCGCTGAGGTGAGGATGATTCGCGACCAGCTAGCAGGCGTAGATGCCAGAGCCGCCGCCGATGTCGAGGACCTTGGAAAAGCCTGTTAGGTCGAGCGCCTGAGCCATCGCCGGTCCGAG
>JANOBS010000186.1:0-1381 GCA_031411755.1 Luteolibacter sp.
AACCGCGCCTACTATCGGCTGGGATCGAACAAGGAGATCGATAACCCGGACCAGCGTATTTCGGAGGACGCGAAGAATTTCACCACCACCACCCTTTCCTTCGTCCTGATCATCATCAACTCGACCATCCAGGTGGTGGGCTTCAGCGGCGTGTTATGGTCGATCTCTCCTCGATTGGTTGCGGTGCTTGGAGGCTACGCGTTGTTCGGAACATTGGGCGCATTCTTCATCGGGCGGCGGCTGATCGGCTTGAACTATCTGCAATACGAGCGCGAAGCCGATTTCCGCTACGGCCTGGTAAGGGTCAGGGACAATGCCGAGTCGATTGCGTTCTATCGCGGTGAACGGCGCGAGCTGAGGGACCTGCGCGGGCGCCTGGGCGGCGTCGTCGGCAACATGATGATACTGATCCGCTGGAACCGGAACCTGGCTTTCTTCACCACCGGATACAACTACCTCGCGCTGATTCTCCCCACCATCATCGTCGCGCCCCTTTTCCTCAGTGGGCAGAGGGAATTTGGCGACATCACCAAGGCCATCGGAGCATTTTCCGTTGTCCTCGCTGCGGTGTCGCTCGTGATCACGCAGTTTGAGCGGCTCAGCGCATTTGCTGCAGGCGTCACGCGTCTCGGGGCCTTGTGGGACCATCTCGATGAGCAGGACGCGGAGGATGATCTCGATGTCGAACTGGACCAGATCCAGATCAGCGAGGAAGAGCGCACGATTTCCCTCGATGAACTCACGGTAAAAACACCTAACGGAGAGCGCCTGCTGATCCGCGATCTCAATGTGAAGCTCCCACCCGGAGGCAGCCTGCTGATCATGGGCGAGAGTGGATCCGGAAAGAGTTCGCTGCTGAGGACGATCGCCGGGCTTTGGAGCTGTGGCGAAGGTCACATCGGACGCCCACCCTACCGGAACATGATGTTCCTGCCGCAGCGGCCCTACATGATTCCGGGCACCTTGAGGGCGCAGCTTGAATACCCCGGTGCCGGAAGGACTCCCACTGACGATGACCTCAAGGCCACTCTTGAAATCGTGAACCTGACTTCGCTGCCGGACCGGGTTGATGGTGACTTCGATCGCGACGCGGACTGGGTCAACATGCTGTCCCTGGGCGAACAGCAACGACTTTCGTTCGCCCGATTGCTCATCAAGAAGCCGGCCATTGCCTTCCTCGATGAATCCACGAGTGCACTGGATGAACCGAATGAGGAGAGGCTGTACGCCCACCTCAGAAAACACCGCTACACCTTCATCAGCGTGGGCCATCGCTCCACCCTGCTGAAGCATCACACCCACGTGCTCCTGATCGGCAAGGAGGGCACGTGGACAATGTCGAGTTGCGAAGAATTTCTGGCTCAGGGGAACGAGCCGGTGC
>JANOBS010000187.1:0-43134 GCA_031411755.1 Luteolibacter sp.
TCCCATTGCCATCATTCAGTTATTACCCAAGAATCAGTAATCAGCTTGGGCCATACTCACCGATTCTCATTCACCTTTTTTGAACAGTTCATGAAAGCAATCCCAGCACTCTCGTTCTTGCTTAGTCTGTTTTGGGCTTCGACGCTCGAAGCCCAAGAATCGTCAGGCCCGCCCACACCAGCACCCGAGTCCAGTGCCCGCCTTCTAGGAAAACTCCCCGACGGCACCCCACCGCCACCTCAGCCACCGAAACCGGGCTTTGTCGCACTTGCCGAGAAAATCCTCAGCACCAAGACCTTTCAAGAAGGCGGACGCACCATCACCGTTCACGAAATCGCCCCCATCACGCTCCCTCCTCCCCCCGAAGTCATCGTTCCCGCTGAGCCCAGCCCTGAATTTCGCCAGCGACTCGCTGAACTCCGCGCCAGCCAGCCCAAGGTTCACCACCTTTCCATCTCGGCTACCGTTTACCGCGAAAAGGACAAGCCGACCCGGACACTCGTCCGCTATTGGTCCGCCGAACAAAATCAGGCACTGAACGCCGTCGTTTTCTGGTCCTCCGCAGACTTCTCCCTCCTCTCCGGCCTCCCCGGCTTCGTCACCTCGGACGGTCGGAAATGCAGCCTCTTGATGGCATGGGGTGTTCGGAGCGGCCAACTAAACGCCGACCTCCTCGCCAAACACGGACGCACCTACACCCCTCCCGCCATCCCCGAACTCCCCGCCGGAAAAGCCACCTTCATTATTACCTCCGGCATTCCCGGCGGAAAGGCCCTTACCGACATCCAGTCCCTCCACGATCTCTACAACAACGAATACGAAAAGCTTCTAGCGGCCTACCAGGGCCGCGAACAAGCCCGCCTCGCCCGCGAAGCCGAACTCAAAGCCCATCCACCCCAGCCAAAGGACATCATCCTCAACCACTGGCGTATCCAACCCTCCGAGCAAACTAACACCCTGGAGGAAGGCCGATGAACTCTTATCTCCGCCGCAATGTCCTGCCTGTCCTTTCTGGATTCTTGATTCTGGTCACTCTCATTTCCACGGCCCACGCCATCCTCGACACCAACCAAAACAGCCTCAGCGACGTTTGGGAAGAAACCTACAACGACGGCGCACTCTTCTCCCCCAGCATCACCGCCTCACAAGACCCCGATGGCGACGGCTGGACCAACGAGCAAGAAGCTGCCGCTGGCACCAATCCGTTTGAAGCCAACCCACCCGACGGCATCATCCAGCCCGTCACCGAGCACATTCCCGCCACCTATCTCGGCGTTGATCAAAACGGCGATCCCGCCATTATCACCCCCGCAACCCAGACCATCACCTGGCCCACCCTCGTCGGAAAACTCTACACCCTCCAGTTTTCCCCCAATCTCGCAGCAGGCACCTGGCAAAACGTCGGCACTCCCATTCTCGGAAACGGCGACCCCATCACCATCGCCAACACCCTCACCCAGCCTGACGGCAACATTCCTGAAGAACTCTTCTGGAAACTCGTAACCACCGATGTTGACGAGGATTACGATGGACTCACGAACGCTGAGGAACACGAACTCGGTACCGATCCCCTCAATTATGACACTGACAGTGATGGCCTGCCCGATGGCTGGGAGATGGTTCAAGGGCTGAATCCCGCCGACAACGGCACGACCGACCTCAACAGTGGTCCCAATGGCGATCCCGACGGCGACGGCCTAAACAATCTTTACGAATACTGGTATGGGGTTGATCCACACTTGGCCGATACCGATGGTGACGCCCTCAGCGATTGGGATGAGATTGTCGTATACTTCACCTCTCCCATCCTCTTCGACAGCGATGAAGACAACCTTGGAGACTTCGCCGAAATTTTCACACACAACACCGATCCTTGGAAGTGGGACACCGACCAAGACTACCTTTCCGATGGAGATGAAATTCTGATCTTCCTCACCAATCCGCTCGCAACCGACACCGATGGAGACTGGATGCGGGATGATTACGAACTCGCCAACACCCTAGACCCTACCGACCCAGCAGACGGATTAGCAGATGCCGACGGCGACACCTTGGTCAATCGATTGGAATTCGTCTTTTTAGATAAAGGCTTTGATCCGGTCATCGCAAACAATGCCGCTCTATTTCCTTGGGCGGGCGATCAGGACGGAGACGAATCGACGACCTTCCAAGAGTTTACCGTTCATCATACCCATCCAAGATTACCGGATACGGATGGTGATCTCATGCCTGATGGTTGGGAAATCAGCCATGGCCTCAATCCCCGAAATGCCAATGACGCCAATCTCGACGGCGATGCAGACGGCCTTACGAATCTCAACGAATACCGTCACAATACTGATCCGGCTAGCGACGACACCGACGGAGATGGCACCAACGACGGTCCTGAAGTCAATGGCCCTGACGGCGACCCAACGACGGACGACGGAAGCCATCCGGGAGACAATCGAGACGATGGCGAGCCCATTCCCGGAGAGGAGAAAACGCTGATCGTGCTAGGTGTAGGCGACCAGAGCGCCAGCCACTCTGAAGACTACGTCATGAATGTCTTTCGAGTCGATCTAGCCACCGGAGTCGAAACCCGCATCTACACCCTGCGCAGTGGAGGATTCGGACAGTACAAAGAGGAAACCCGTAGCTTCCGAAAAGGTGACACCCTCACCTTCCAGATCGACTGGCAAAGCAGCAAGAATCCTAGTTACAGCAGCGCAGGAAATCCAGATTTCGACTACACCTTCAAAGTCCAGCCGCAGGGCGGCGACTACGCGGCACGCCTTGTTCCTTACTACGATCCTGAACTCGGAACCACCATCCCCGGAGTCAGCCTTCTGGGACAAAAGAATGACGTGACCGATTTCCTCATCAGCACAGAAAGAATGCGCGCGCTGTTGCAAACCGCCAAAATCGATCTTGCAATGGACACCAACATGAACGGCGTCATCGAAAGCCTGCCAGACGGTGTCAAAAATCTCGGCCTTTCTCCCGTCAACAGCTCTGCTGATCGAGACCTTTCCAAGGCGAAGCCAGATTACGGGGTCATTGTGGACGTCAACAACAACAATACCGACGCCGACAACGCCACTTCCCCCACCAAGGCCGAAGCGGATCACGCTAACAGCCGTATGGACACCCAAGCAGATCGGGAAGAAATCGACGATCCTTCCAAGACCATTTCAGGCCACGCCTTTGGTCGCCTGCGAATCTGGGCGAATCCTGTGCTTGATTACGGCATGTCGTGGGGTGGCGGCTCCGGCCAGTTGGCAATTCGTCTGAAAATCGTTGAAGCTGGAGGCGATCAGATCATCCGCATTTACGACTGGCAGAGTTACGAGCCAGGACAGGACAAACCTGAAGCTCTCATCCAACCTGGAAAGGCCTCTGTGGATCTGAACATTGAAAATTTCTTCAAAGAGAGCGTCTTCGGAAAAACAAGCGATGCCAAAAATTGGTATCGCGACTTGGCAGTCGAAGGACTCACCTACGGACAAGTTACTCTGAGATTTGAGGTGATCGAACCGAACAACTTGGATAACCCCAACAACGTAATTGCCAGCGATGAGGTCAAAGTAACTGTCAATGTCGATCAATTCACACGGACTGGAGCCGACCTCACCAGCAAAAAAGACGCTGTTCCCCTAAGAGGAGAAGGAAACGCACCTCACTACAGCGGAATCTTCGATCTCAACACCGCCGGAACCAATGGCGATACCCGCGCCATCCGTGGAAGGATTATTGCCAGAGTCCCCAGCGCCAATATCGGCGGTTGGGCCACACAACTCACGCCGATGCGTGGGCGAAAATTGAGAGAAAAGGACGACGGAACGCTCAACACAAGCTCAGGCCAGAGCATATGGGTCGGCTTGAAGCAACAAAATGGAGCAGATCTCCAGTGGGTGCAGTGTGGATTGAGATGGTATGAGAAACCCTTAGATGAAAAAGGCACTCCGCCGTTTGCTTATTTGGAAGACGGCACCTTCATTGGGGGAGCTGGCGATTTCATTCGTCGCATGGCGGCACCTGGAAACGGTTCACCTAATGATGGTGGGCTGGTAAGACAAAACGCAAGCCCTCTTCAAGGCTGGGAGAGCGAGCGCTTGGTGCTGGATTTCATTCTCTACAAGCTGCCTGTTTCAACCAATTCCACCACCGGAGCTGATGCCGTGGTCTCACCTTGGAAGGCCATCTTTCGCGATGCCCGTTCTGGCAAATCTGCGTCTGATTCGGGCAACTACATTTCCCTGGAAGTCGGTGTCCCGGCGCCTAACGTCTCCAATCCTGCGGTGCAAGAGGCCTTCGAAACTGCTTACAAGAGTCAGAAACTGACAATTCTGGATGCCAAGCACGAGACGAACCTTAGCATTGCCTTTGCACCAGGTCTGAGTGGCGCAGAGGGTGGCGCGGCGAATCTTCAGACTGCCGCTACCTTGGCAAGCGGGATTTCAGCAAGCAGCAGGCCTCCAGATAGCAACCCAGCAAATTTGTGGTCGTGGCTGGATACGGCATGGTCATGGAACGCCACCACCGTTACAGCAGGTAATGTGAAAATGGAAGTTCGCAGCGGTGGAGAGAATGGAGCTGTGGGAACGACTCCGCATCCCTATTGGCAGGTCCAAGGACAGGCAAACGGATTCCAGCTTTGGGACACTCGTGCATTTGGTTTCGGCGCAACTAACTAACAAGTGATGAGAACAAAAAAATATTTGAGTATTATCGCCGGAATCCTTCTGATTTTGGGTTTGATGTTCTTTGTTTGGATGCATCCATCGGATGCGCCATCCGTGATTTACGCACAGCTACCGAAGCCAATGGCTCGCACACCGAGATCTAGTTCAGATGGAAAGATCGTTGATTCAAGGCCTGAACCCGGCGTGATCACTGTGCCTGAATTCGGGGAAATTCAATACTCAAAACATCGCATCATCCGCGTATCCCAGCTAATAAAGGCATTTTGCGATGAGCATGAGCTTCGGCAGTTCATGAACGAGTCACCGAGCGCGGCCCTTGATGTTTATGAGGATGAAAAAGGCTATCTCGTATTCTTGTCCCACAACCTCGGCCACTATCGCTCCATGCACAGGGATACTGAAGCGATCGAAAGTATGAAAAAATCAGGGGTCAACATAAGTTTTAAAAAAATCCAGAAATTCCGCATGGATGATGATTTTTTTTTGAAAGCATTAGTGAGTAAATTCCGTGGAGGCGGTTATCTCTCGTGGGATGCCCGTGGAAATCATCCACCTGAAATCTTTGAATTTATGATTTTTCCCATCGCCGTTAAGCTCGATGGAAATTACGGCGGAAATGAAGAAAAGGGAGTTGAATTTCCAGCTCTCATGGTCAGACAATGCGAAGGAAATCCAAACGATTTTTATTACGAAGACCCATATAAGCCAGAGGATTTATATTTAAGAAGTTGGAATATTGCTAAATATGGAGACGACAAGTTCAGTGAATCTGGGAAAGGTTTTATTGGCTTAGTCAGTGAAACCTTAGTAGAGCTGAGAATGGATCTGCCGACGCCCCCCCAGAAATTTTCTGGCACACATAGGTTTATCGATGATCATGGCTTTACACGGCCTAACCAAGGAAAGCCACCAGCGCCCGTGCAGGAGAAGTGAAAACGAAGTTCTTAGTGGTGAACAGAATGCCGCAGTGTGAACTACTCCGCATCCCTACTGGAACGTCCAGAGCCTTGAGATATTAATCAAGCGGCTTGATGCGGATGTTCTTGTAGAGGACGGTGCTGTTCTTGTCGTGGGCCTGGAGGGCGATCGCGCCACCTTCCTTGGTCAGACGGCTCTCGCCTTCCTTCGGGGTGAAGTTGGAGATCTCCTTGCCGTCGATGGTGACGACGACCTTTCCGCCCTCGACGCGGATGACGTAGTGCATCCACTCGTTGTCCTTGAGGGGCACCTTGTTGTCCTGGAAGTTGTAGACGCCGCCGGATTTCTTCCAGTCGGACTGGGTGTTGTTGACCTGGATTTCATAGCCCTTGGCGGGCCATCCCTTTTCCTGGAACTCGGAGTTGATGAAGACGCCGCCGTTGGAGTGCTCGCGGGTCATGACGTCGAGACGCAGCTCGTAGGTTGCGAACTTCGCGTCGCGGAATTTTCCGATGTAAAAGGCATGCGAGCAATCGCCCTTGGTGACGATGGCACCGTCCTCGACCTTGAAGCCCTCGGGGTTTCCGGAAACTTTCCAGTCGGTTAGCGACTTGCCGTCGAAGAGCGGGGTGAATCCTGTTTCGGCTTCCTCGGCGTGGAGCGGGACAGCGAGGCAGATGATGGAAAGCGCGAGGGAGAGGGAGTGGCGGAGCGGGTTCATGGGTCGAGTTTGGGTTGGGTTTTTGGATACTGGATCAGCGATTGGAACTTTCAGGTCGTTGGAGGGAGGTCGTCATTCACAAGGCGATGGTGATCTGCTTGAAATCCGGGCTCACCTGGAGAACAGGCCGCCCCAAGGCATCGGAGGTCGCGGTGACCGGCTGGCCGTCGACCTCGAAGCGGGACGTTTCCGCTCCGTCGGGCAGTCCGCGCAGGATGATCGAGATGGCCTCGTATCCCGGCGTCCAGTGGCCTTCGCAGGTGCGGGTGATTTCGAATGAATGAGCGCTGCCTACGGTTTTGAAAATGGATTCCCGATAGTCGCCCTCGCGCCAGGATTCGCCATCGCCTGCGTCCTCATACCAGCAGCTTTGTTCGGTGCCGTTCTTCCACCAGACGTGGAGTTCGGGCTCGGGGTGGGGGATTTCACCGACGAATTGTTGCAGCGGCCAATGCGGCAGGACGGCTCCCGCTTTCACGTAAACGGGAATCCGGTCGAGCCCGCAGTCGACCCAGATGTCCTTTCTGACTGACTTCGGAGTTGTGTCATCGTGATAGGAAAACCAGTCGCCCTCGGGCAGGTAAAGGAAGCGCCCTGCCTCGCCCTCGCGCGTCATCGGGACGACGAGCAGGTGATCGCCAAGGAAGAATTCGTTGCTGCGCCAGTAGGCGTCCGGGTCCTGATGGGCCACCAGTGCCAGCGGTCGGAGGATCGGCGTGCCCTGCGCGACGTATTGGCGAAAGGCGCTGTAAAGCACCGGCAGCAGGCGGTAGCGCAGCTCGATCGCGGTGCGGACGCCATCGAGCGCCTCCTCGCCGAAGGACCAGGGCTCCTGATCGCCGTGATCGCCGGAGGAGTGGGTGCGGAAAAAGGGATGGAAGGCCGCCATTTGGACCCAGCGGAGGTAAAGCTCGGGCGTGGGCGTTTCGATGAAGCCACCGACATCCGAGCCGATGAACGACATGCCGGAGACGGCCATGCGCTGGCACTGGTGGCTGGCGATCTGGAGGTGTTCCCAGGTGGCGACGTTGTCACCGGTCCACGCGCAGGCATGGCGCTGGGTACCGGCATAGGCGGAGCGGGTGATCGAGAACGGCCGACGACCGCCGCCGAAGCGCTTCAGGCCCTCCTTGGTCGCGCGGGCCATCTGCATGCCGTAGACATTGTGCGCCTTCCGGTGCGAGCATGGATGCCCGTCGAAGTCGTGCCGGACATCGAGGGAAAAGGTCCCGTCCTCAAACACCGCGGGCTCGTTCATGTCATTCCACACGCCACGCACGCCGACGTCCTCGATGAGTCCCTTGAACAGTCCCGCCCACCACTCGCGCACTTCCGGTTTTGTGAAGTCCGGGAAGTGGCAGAGGCCCGGCCAGACGGTGCCCTTGCAGAGATCACCATCCTGACGCTTGCAGAAAACATCCTTCTCGATGCCGTCTTTCCACACCGGATAGCCGGGATCGATCTTCAGTCCCGGATCAATGATGACGACGGTCTTGAACCCCACTTCCTCCAACTCGGCGACCATTGCTTTCGGATTCGGGAAACGCTCGGCATCCCACGTGAAGCAGCGGTAGCCGTCCATGTAGTCGATATCGAGGTAGAGCGCATCGCAGGGAATCCTGCGCTGCCGGAAGCCATCGGCGATGCCCCGGACGATCGACTCCGGGTAGTAGCTCCACTTGCACTGATGGTAGCCCAGCGCCCACAGCGGAGGCATGCCCGGCACACCAGTGAGGCGGGTGTAGGCGCGGACAACGTCCAGCGGGGTCTCGCCATGAAAGAAGTAGTAGTTCATTTCCCCGCCCTCGGAGGAAAAGGTCGTCCGTTTCGGGTCTTTTGCACCGAAGTCAAAAGTGGTGCGGAAGGTGTTGTCGAAGAAGATGCCGTAGTGCCCTCCGCGATGGGTGCCGAGGTAGAAGGGGATGTTCTTGTAGAGAGGATCGGTTTCCGTGGTGTAGGCGTAGGTGTCGCTGCCCCAGAGCTCGAATTTCCGGCCGCGGAGGTTGAGGTCGCAGGACTTGTCGCCGAGTCCGTGGAAATGTTCTCCGGCCTGATAGGACTTGGTCATTTTCACGACCTCGCCGCCGAATTGCTTGTTGTCCTGCCAGTGGAAGCCCTTGTCGTCGACGCAGAGCGGCTTGCCGGTACGGGCGTCGGAGATCGAGGTCTTCAACCCATTCCGGGCAATGCGCACGGATAGCAAGGCCGTGCGGATCGCAATGCCGTCACCGAATTCGATGACGTCATGCACGGGCACCGGGGCCGTGAATTCCGGATCGACGGCATACGAGAAATCGTCATCCAGCCGACCTTCCGGGCTGAATCGGAAACGCAGCAAGCCGGACTCCAGCACTTGGACCCTCAGCAGCACGTGGTTCTCTGTCAGCAACTCCAGTATCCCTGGAGCGGGTCGGGAAATCGTGCGCAGCATCCCAGGAACCAGATCCGGCAGCTCCTCGGCAGCGCGGTGGGTCTCCATGTAGTTGCCGGTAAATTCGTCGGATGCCATGCGTGTTGATGTTGGGGAACCTCGATTCAACCGCGAAGCTCCGCCTGTGCCAAGCATGCGATTCTGCCGATGTGACGGACCCGGCACGCATGTAATCTGATGACTCCTCGACTTTGGCCCACGGTTTGCTAGGCAGTCATGCGGTCACTTGGGCGATTTGATAGCCAAAGAACTACGCGACGAGTGGCCTACTCCATATGAAGCGTCTGCGTGTCTTGAAGCTGGGTTGGGAATTTCCACCATTGATCAACGGCGGTCTGGGGATCGCTTGTCTCGGGCTCTCTCGGGCGTTGGCGAAGCAGGTGGATCTGCGGGTCGTGGTGCCGAAATCCGCGCCCGAGGCCAGTTTCGATGGATTCACGCTCACCGGTCTGAACAACTTGCGCGTCGAGGACGTGCAGAAGGTCGAGAACCGCTATCGCTACGAGAGTTTCGCGAAGGTCCAGCATGTGCCAGTGCAGCTCGATCCCTACGAGGACGGAGTCACCACGCTGGAGACGCTGGAAACCATGCCCGGCGGCGAAGTCCGATTTTCCACGACCACGCTGCGGCAGCTCGAACAATTCAAGATGGGCGAGCTTTACGGCAAGGATCTTGGCAATAAAGTCGTCGAGTTTTCAAAGATCGCCGCGAAGCTGGCCCTGCAGGATGACTTCGATGTCGTGCACGCCCATGACTGGATGACCTTCCTCGCGGGTGTCGAAGTCAAGAAGGCAACCGGCAAGCCGCTGGTCGTCCATGTTCACGCCTCTCAATACGACCGCGCCGGAGCCGATGCCAGGGGCTGGATCTACGACATTGAAAAATACGGCATGGAGGAAGCCGACCGCGTGATCCCGGTCAGCAGCTACACCGGCCAGATCGTCGCGGGTCACTACGGCATCAGCCCTTCTAAAATCCGACCGGTCCACAATGGAGCCGATCCGGTCGAGGTCTTCAGCACGAAGAAGAAGTTCCCGGAAAAACTGGTGCTCTTCCTCGGTCGCCTGACCGCTCAGAAAGGCCCTGAGTTCTTCCTCGAGATCGCCGCCAAGGTGCTTGCCGCGAATCCCGATGTCCGCTTTGTCGTCGCCGGGACCGGCGAAAAGCTCCGCCCGCTCATTGAAACCGGAGCCTTCCATGGGCTCGGCGGGCATTTCCATTTCACCGGATTCCTCAACAAGGAGAAGGTCAACGAACTGCTCTCGATGACCGACATCTACTGCATGCCCTCGGTTTCCGAGCCCTTCGGTCTGTCCGCTCTGGAAGCCGCGCAGTTCGGTATCCCGGCGGTCATTTCCAAGCAGTCTGGTGTCGCCGAGGTGCTCAAGGGTGCCCTCACCGCCGACTTCTGGGATGTCGATCTCATGTCGAAGCACATCATCGATCTGCTGACCGACGAGGAGCTTCGCCTGAAGGTCATTGAGGAGGCCAAGCGCGACATCGCGGCCTCGACCTGGGACGCCGCCGCCGACAAGGTGATGGAGGTTTACCGGGAAATCGTCCACTGATCCTCATGATGAGGACTCGTAGTTTCAAACCCATTTCCGATGCCCGATATCTGCCTCTACTTTCAGGTTCATCAACCGAACCGGCTCATTCCCTACGATTTTTTCCGGATCGGCGAGCATGCCTTCTATGAGGACGATGGGCTGAATGCCGAGGTGCTTTCGAAGGTTTCGGAAAAGTGCTACCTGCCCGCGAACGAGATGTTCATGCGGCTGATCGACGAGAGCGAGGGTCGCTTCCGGATGTCGCTTTCGATCAGCGGCACCGTCATCGACCAGATGCAGCACCATCGCCCGGATGTGCTGGAGTCATTCCAGAAACTGGTCGCCACCGGCAATGTCGAGCTGCTCGCGGAAACGTATTATCACTCGCTGGCCATCGTTCACTCGAAGAAAGAGTTTGAGAGGCAGGTGGAGAAGCATCTCGAAAAGCTGGAAGAGGTCTTTTCCGTCAGGCCGCGCGTCTTCCGGAACACCGAGCTGATCTACAACAACGCCATCGCCGCGCAGGCAGAGACGATGGGCTTCGATGGGATTCTTGGCGAAGGCGTGGAATGGATGCTCAATGGGCAGTCGCCGAACTTCCTCTATCGCGCGCCGCATGTCGCGAAGCTGAAGACGATGCTGCGGAACCCCGGCCTGTCGGATGACCTCGGCTTCCGCTTTTCCGACAAGTCGTGGCCCGACTATCCGCTTTCTCCGGAGGCCTTCGCAGGCTGGGTCGCCAAGTCGCCGGGTGATGTCGTGAACCTGTTCATGGATTACGAAACGATCGGTGAGCACCAGTGGGCGGAAACCGGCATCTTCGACTTCTGGGAAAAGCTTCCAGACGCTGTGGAGGAGACAGGAAGCCAGTGGATCACCGCTTCCGAGGCAGTGGATCTTCACCGCGCTTCACGCGAGTATGACTGCCACCGCCCGACCTCCTGGGCGGATGCCGAGCGTGATCTATCCGCGTGGATGGGCAATGTGATGCAGCAGGAGGCGATCGCGAAGATCCACCGATTGGAGGAAGAGGTGCTCGCCGCCAAGGATCCTGACCTCACCGATGTCTGGGGAAAAATGCAGACCTCCGATCACTTCTACTGGATGTCCACCAAGGGCGGTACCGATGGCGGCATCCATTCGTATTTCTCACCCTATGGCAGTCCTTACGACGGATATATTTACTTCATGAACGCCCTGGCGGATCTCCAGATTCGTCTCAAGCGCGCCAATGGTGAGTTGTCCTGATGATCTAATGACTTGTCATTGATGGACTCATCTGTTGGTCTGATGAGGTGAAATTCCTCCATCTCCTTTGGGTCTGTCTTGCGTCATCGCTCAGCGCCGGTGAAACGAAAGCCTTGTTCAACGGCAAGGATCTGGCCGGTTGGTCCTTTGATGTGATCGACGGGAAAACCAAAATGGAAGAGGTCTGGTCAGTGAAGGACGGCATCCTCATCTGCAAGGGTCGTCCTCCGGCGGTGATCCGCACCTTGGAGGAATATGCCGACTACGAACTCGTCGTCGAATGGCAGTGGGCTCCGGGCGGGAAGGCGCCGAACAGCGGAGTGCTGGTCCATGCCTCGAAGCCGCGTGAGATGCATGTCTGGCCGAAGTCGGTCGAGGTCCAGCTCCGCTCCGGAGATGCCGGGGATTTCTGGGTGATCGGGGAAACGCTCGAGGTCGAAGGTTCCACGCCGGAAGGCCGACGCTGGATCAACAAGAGCGACAACGCCGAGAAGCCGGTTGGCGAGTGGAACACCATGAAGATCCGCTGTGAAAAGAACACCCTCAAGGTCTGGGTCAATGATGTCCTGGTGAACGACGCCAAGGCGCTTTCCGCCACGAAGGGCGCGATCTGTCTGCAAAGCGAGAACGACGAGATCCATTTCCGCAAGGTCGAGCTGACGCCGATCGGGAAGTGAGGTGGCAGGCTTTCAACCGAGGAAAGCATCTGGACGGAGGCGGAAGTGTTTGCCGAGGCAAATGGCGTGCTCAGCGGTGAGCTTCCTCTCGCCACGGAGAATCATCGGGCCAAGTGAGGGGGATTTGCCCAGAATCCGTGAAAGCTCAGCTCCCGTGATGCCATGATCGGCGGCCAAGTGCTTCAAGAGAGCCAAGGCCCGCAACGTCAGCGGCTTTGCGGAAAGCGCGTCGTATTTTTCGATGAGTTCACAGAGCAAATCAAAGTAATCGTTCTGATCTTCGGTCATTTGATCCTCAAAGCCGGCAAACACATTGGCGATTTCCACTGTGTTCACGTAGGCGACTTCGTCGTGGATCGGACGGGGAAGCATCAGCTTGCACAGCCCGGCGTAATCGCGGGGCATTTTGGCAAACACTGGAATCGTTTTGGTTTTCATAGCTCCTTTTTCCAATCGTTCTTGCTGTAGTCGGCGTGCGTCATGAACCGCAGGGTGTAAAGGCGCTGCTTGTCGTAGTGGATGGCGGTGATCAGGCGGAAATCGTTGCCGCAGACGTTGAAGATCGTGACCATCCTTCCGCTGGCGACCTTGACCGGATCGGCGGAAGGATAAGTGGCCCGCACATCTCGAATGCTCCTCCAGTCGGCGTTTTTCACCACAACGATCCAGGTGAGCAGCCATTTGCCGGCCTTGGATTTCGCTGGGGCTGCCTCCCGAAGGAACTTTTCCTTGATGACGCGCACGCGACACAAATTGTGTCGATCTAGGGCGGGCGTCAAACGAATTCCCGAGAGCCTCCCGGCATGGAAACAAAAAAGAGCGCGAGGAATCCCCGCGCTCTTTCATGAATCGTTTGCTCGCTTGCCTTACTTCACCTGCCGCGCGCTGGCCTTGAGGCGCAGGGCGTTGAGGGCGATGAAGCCGGTGGCGTCGTCCTGATTGTAGGCTGCTTCCTGGCCGCCTTCCATGGTGGCGATGGCTTCGGAGTAGAGGCTGTGCGGGCTCTTGCGGCCGGCGTTCATGACGTTGCCCTTGTAGAGCTTCACGCGCACCTCGCCGGAAACCGTCTGCTGGGTGTTGGTGACGAGGGCCTGGATGGCCTCGCGCTCCGGAGCGAACCAAAAGCCGTTGTAAACGAGCTGCGCATACTTCGGAATCAGGCCGTCGCGAATGAACATCGCTTCGCGGTCGACAGTGAGTGCTTCGAGGTCGCGGTGGGCCGCGAGGAGGATGGTGCCGCCGGGGGTTTCATAGACGCCACGGGACTTCATGCCGACGAAGCGGTTTTCGACGATGTCGACGCGACCGACACCGTTGCGACCGCCGAGGAGGTTGAGCACGCGCATGATGCCGTAGGGCGTGAACAACGCGTAGCCGTCCTTCTGGCCGATGACCTTGGCGTCGCCGAGTTCGGCCACGAGGGCGTCGAGGTTCGGGTGCTTGAGGCCGATCGCGTCGCCCTTGTCGAAGAGGATTTCCACATACTCGGGAACGTCTGGCGCGTCTTCCGGTGAAACCGAAAGCACATACATCTCGCGGTCGTCGGGAGTGGTGGCGTCATACCACGGGTCCTCGAGCATGCCGGCCTCGAAGGAGATGTGCAGGAGGTTGCGGTCCATCGAGTAGGGCTTCTTCATCGAGGCCTTGATCGGGATGTTGTGGGCCTCGGCGTAAGCGATCATTTCGGCGCGACCGGGGAACTCGGCGCGGAACGAGGCGTCGCGCCAGGGGGCGATGCACTTCACGTTCGGGGCCAGCGAGGCGGCGGAAAGCTCGAAGCGGACCTGGTCGTTGCCCTTGCCGGTGGCACCGTGGGCAATGGCGTCAGCACCTTCGGCGAGGGCGACGTCGAGCATGCCCTTGGCGATGCAGGGACGGGCGATCGAGGTGCCGAGCAGGTAGCGGCCTTCGTAGATGGCACCGGCCTGGATCATCGGGAAAATGTAGTTGGCGGCGAAGTCCTCCTTCAGGTCGCCGAGGTAGTACTTCGAGGCCCCGGTGGTGAGGGCCTTTTCCTCGAGGCCATCGAGCTCGTCGCCCTGACCGACATCGGCACAGTAGGCGATGATCTCGGCATTGTACTTGGCCTTGAGCCACTTGAGCAGGACTGAGGTGTCGAGACCTCCGGAGTATGCGACGACGATTTTCATGGCGGCGGGAGCGAAACACGACAGGCGGGAGCGTGCAAGCGTAGTGGCGGATTTCCTCCGGGAATCCGGCTTGGCGCTTGGAAAGTCTGGTCATGCCGCTAGGAACTCCGCATGCCGCTGACGCCTGCCCAGACTGCAATCGCCCTGCTGGCGGCGCTGTGCATCGGCTTGTCGAAATCAGGATTCAGCGGTGTTTCGCTGGTCTCGGTGGTGGTGTTTGCGGATCTCTATGGCGCGAAAACCTCAGTCGGCTTTGTTCTGCCGCTGCTGATTGCCGCCGACCTGATGGCGTGGCCGGCGTTCCGGAAACACGGTTCCTGGAAAGCGGTCTGGCCGATGCTGTGGCCCGCGCTTGTCGGGTTGGGGATCGGTTGGTGGGTGCTCGGGATTCTCGATGAAATGACTGCGCGGAAAGTGATCGGAGCCTCGATCTTGCTGATGGTCGTCATCCAGGCTTCACGGCGTCTGCACTCGGAAACCTTCGACAGACTCGCGCAATCCCGTGGCTTCGGCACGGTGGCGGGCGTGGCCGGCGGCTTTTCCACCATGCTGGCGAATGCCGCCGGGCCGGTGATCCAACTCTATCTGCTGGCGCGAAAGATTCCGAAAATGGAACTCATCGGCACCGGCGCGCGGTTCTTCCTGCTGATCAATCTGATCAAGGTCCCGCTCAACTCAAAACTCGCCCTGATCACTCCGCAGACCCTTCTGGAAAATGCCAAGCTAGTGCCGGCGGTGGCGATCGGGGTCTTCGGTGGCCGTCATCTGTTGAGGCACGTGCCGCAGAAGGCCTTCGAGTGGATGGTCATCATCTTCTCGACGATTGCCGGGATCCGACTGATGTTTTTCTAATCGGCATCAGCTCCAGGAATTCTCCTTCATCTGCTGGAAATTCCGAAAGGCAAGGTAGCCAAACATCATGGCGGTGTAGACCGAGCCCATTTTCGTCAGCGCAAAAATCGCCATGGCGGCTCCGGCGATGAATCCAATCTGATAGACCCGCTTCTGAGGTTTCACGAAAAGGTCGGCGATGCGTCCGCCATCGAGCGGCAGTACGGGGAGGAGGTTGATCACGCCCCACCAGAAGTTGATCCAAAGGAAGTCGTGGATGATGTTGATCCGCTGACCCCCTTCGCTGAAAAACCTGATGAATCTATCCGACGGTTCGGCGATGAGCTGCTGAAACAGCAGGGCAGATGAAATGTTAAGTCCGTCCAGTGGCCCGAATCCGATGCAAAGCATCAGCACCACAAGCAGTCCCAGCGCAAAGCCAGCACCCGGGCCAGCTGCGACCCGCCAGAAATTTCCCGAGCGGGTGAACCTTCCGCCGTGGTTGTAGGCCAGGCCGCCCAAGCCCCAGAGGGTGATGCTGGCGGAGCCACCTCCCAGCCGGCGACCGACCAGGGCGTGACCGAGTTCATGCACGAGGATCGAGATCGCCATGATGATGATGAAGACGACAACCTCCATCAGGGCTTCCTGGGTATTGGCACGCGTGGCCCCGCCCAGCAGCGCACCCGTCAGCCAGAACATCGGTTGGATCTCAACCGGGATGCCGAAGATCGTGAAACGGATCATTTGAGAAAAGTCGTAACGTTACTCCGCCGATTTCTTGGCTGCCTTCTTCGCGGCGGGACGCGGCGGGAAGTCGAATCCGATCTTGCCGTCCTTCAGGTCGAAGGTGAGGTGGGCGTCGAACTTGCGCTTTGTCCTATTGGAAACGAAGCCGCGCAGCAGGTCGGTCTTTCCTTCGCTGAGAAGTTTCAGGGCCTGCTCGGGATCGATCTCGCGCTGGAGGATCGAGCGACCGATGCGGATGCCGTTCGGGTCCTTCTTGGTGGTGACTTCCGGGACGTGGTAGGCCTTGTCGGTCTGATAAACCTTGAGGCGCTTGCCTTCGGCGGTGACCGCTTCGCCGATGAGCTGTTCTTCGGTGAGCTCGACCTCGCCGTTCTTGTCGTCGTCGCCGAAGTCGAAGTTGATCTTGAACTTGTCGTCCATCTTCAGCGCGGCGTCGAAGGGCTTGTTGAACTTCGATTTGAAGCCGGTGAGCGGGCCGACGAATTTCGTGGTGAACAACTGGATCGCCTCATCCTCGCTGAGCAGGCGGCCGGCGATGTGTTTCTTCGCCTTGAATTTGCACTCCGCTTCGCGGCACTCGTTGGTGGCATCGGTCTGGCGGAGATCCTTCGCGCCGCACATCGGGCAGGTGACCTTGAGATCGGGAAACTCCTGATTCTTGGTTTCCTCGGCGAGCTTGTGGGCCTTCGCGACGATCTCGTTGGTGTAGGCGATGATCTCCTTCATGAAGTCATCGCGCTTGCGTTCGCCATGCTCCATCTGGCGGAGCTTGTATTCCCAGTCGCCCGTGAGCTTCGGCGAATAGAGGCCCTCGATGTCCATTTCACGCACCAAGGCAATCAGCCGCATGCCGCTGCCGGTGACGTGGAGGTCACGGCCGTCTCTCACAAGATACTTCTGGGCAATGAGGCCTTCGATTGTCGCGGCGCGGGTGGCGGGAGTGCCGAGGCCGCGTTCGGACATGGCCTCGCGCAGGGCCTCGTCGTCGATCAGTTTCCCCGCGCCTTCCATGGCGGAGAGCAGGGTGGACTCGGTCATGCGCGCCGGGGGCTTGGTTTCCTCATGGAGGACCTGGATGTCCTCGACCTTGGCGTTTTCACCGGAAGTGACTCCGACGAGTTCGTCCTTTCCGGATGCGACTCCCGGACGACGTCCATAGACCTCCATCCAGCCGGGCTTGATGAGCACCTTGCCGTCGGTCTTGAAGGTGTCCTCGGCGATCTTCGTGAGACGCGTCGTCTGCTCGAACTCGGCCGATGGATAGAAGACCGCGATGAAGCGTTTCACGATCATGTCGTAAACCTTCTGCTCGGTGTCGCTGAGCTTCGCGAACTTGCCGGTCGGGATGATGGCAAAGTGGTCGGAGACCTTCTTGCTGTCGAATACGCGGCGCGACTTGGTGAGCTTTGGGCCATTGTCCTTGTCGCCTTTGATCACGGCATCGGCGTACTGCGCGACGTCGAGGTCGCTGGCGGCGATGTCACCGAAGGTTTCGCGAACATTCGGCACGTAGTCCTCGGGGAGGTAGCGTGAGTCGGTTCGCGGGTAGGTGATCATCTTGTGCTTCTCATAGAGCGCCTGGGCGATCTGAAGCGTGCCTTTCGCGGAAAACGGAGCCTCGCGCTGGAGGGTGGTGAGGTCATAGAGCTGCGGAGCGATCTGGCTCTGCGCCTTCTTCTCCTCGCTGACCGTGCCGGTCTTGCCCTCGCAACGAGCCTTGATGGCTTCGGCCACGGCTTGGTCCCAGATGCGCTCGGCCTTCGAGTGCGGCTGGGTTTCGTCCTTCTTCCAGGAAAGGTCGACCCACTTGCCAAGATACTCGCCGTTCTTCACGCCGAAGTTCGCATGGACTTCGAAATACTTGCTCGGAACGAACGCCCGAATCTCCGCTTCGCGCTGGGCGAGGATGGCGAGGGTCGGCGTCTGCACGCGGCCGGCGGCAGTGATGTTGAAGCCGCCGTGGCGGGAGTTGAAACAGGGCAGCGCGCGGGTGGCATAGAGTCCGACCAGCCAGTCCGACTCGGAACGGCACTTCGCGGCGTCTGCCAGCGGTTTCATCTGCTCCTCCGAACGGAGGTGGTTCCAGGCCTCGATGATCGAGTCATTCGTCATCGACTGCATCCACAGGCGCTTCACCGGCTTGGTGATGCCGCCGATGTCCATGATGTAGCGGAAAATGAGTTCGCCTTCGCGGCCGGCGTCGCAGGCATTGACGATCGAGTCGATGTCCTTGCGCTTGGCGAGCTTCAGCACCTGCTTGAGGCGGGCCTCGGAATCGGCGATCGGATCGAGATCAAAACGCTCTGGAATGGCAGGCAGCACGTCGAATTTCCACGGCAGCTTCTTGCCGTTCGGGCCCATCGGCATCCGCAGCTCGACCAGGTGGCCGACGGCCGAGGTGATGACGGCCTTGTCATTTTCAAAGAACACATCCCGCCCGGAACCCTCCTTCTCGAACTTGCCGAGCGCCTTGGAAAGGGAACGGCTCAGGTCGGTCATGACGCTGGGTTTCTCGGCGATGATGAGGATTTTGCCCATAACGGAAAGGATGCCGGGTGTCGGCGGATTGAGGGACTAGACGGGCGAAGAGCCGCTTGGCAAGGGGATTTCTATTAAAGAAGGTGAGGAGAACGTGTCCCGCCTGTCTCAGGCGGGGCTGTCCGGCAGAGACAAGGGTGACGCGTTTTCATGGCCTTTGCCAGTAGGTCCAAGACCCTGGGCTGAGCTTGGCTTTGGACGGATTTTCCGCGATGTAGTTTTGAAAATGCAGGAGTTGGCGCTCGCTACGCACGGCATGGTCGAAGTCTTCCGACATCCAGAAAGGCTTTGGTCCACGGGTCAGTTTGAGGATGGCATGGCCGGAGACGCGCTTCCATCCAGCGAGGATGGTTTCCAGCTGATGGTTTTCCAGTGGGGTGATCAGCACATGAACGTGATTCGGCATGATCACATAGTCGCCGAGGGTAAAATGTTGGCCGTCGAAGTGGTGCATGGACTTGGTGGCCACCTCCCGCAAGATGGGGTCTTTCAGCGCGCATGAACCATAGCCGGCATCCAGCCAGCTCTCCATTTGGGCCGGAAACCGTGCGTTGTAGTCCTTCTGGGTCAGGGCGTCCCAGGGTTTCGGGTTCCCTTCCAACCAGATCGTGCGCTCTTCCCTCCATTTTTTCCAAATGGGGGCCGCCACTGAGTCGGCGAGCCGGAAGGTGACAAAGTAGGTGCAGCCGTCCTGCGACCAATGCGGAAGGATCTTGCGGACCTTGGTGATCGGAGCGGCTTTATCAAGCGGCTTAAAAGAAAGTGTCCCGCCTGTCTCAGACGGAGGTGATGGTTCTTCGGACATTTGGAGATGCGAGGTTTTCCCGACTGAGACAGTCGGGACACGTTCTCTTAGCGAAGCGAATACCTGAACCCCGGCAAACACCTCACCAGCCGCCGCATTTCCAGTTTCATCAGGGTGGCGGTGACCACGGGAGCTGGGAGTCCGCAGGCGTCGATGATGCGGTCGACGGTCATTTCATCGCGGCCGACGACGGCGAGCACTTTTGCTTCCTCTTCCGGCAGCTCGGCGTCTCCGGCGGATCTTTCGCTGAGGCTTTTGTTGGCAAATGGCAGGTCGCTGAGCTCATCAAGGAGCTGGGAGCCATCGAAAACGAGCGTCGCGCCATCGCGGATGAGCTGGTGGCAACCCATCGAGCTGGGCGTGTCGATCGGTCCCGGCACGGCGAAGACCGGCTTTCCATAGTCCGAGGCCAGATTCGCGGTGATCAGCGATCCGGACCAGGCCGGGCACTCGACCACCAGCACCGCCCTCGACCACGCGGCGACGATCCGGTTGCGCATCGGGAAGGTCTGCTTGTCCGGCGCGGTGTGGAGCGGGAACTCGGAAACGACCGCGCCGTGGCCGTCGGCGATTCTTTCCGCGAGCCCGAGATTTTCCGGTGGATAAAGCTGCGCCAGCCCCGAGCCGATCACCGCGATCGTCCGTCCGCCCGCCGCGACGGCGGCTTCGTGGGCGGAGGTGTCGATCCCCCGGGCCAGCCCGGAAATGATTGTGAAACCGGCGCTGGCGAGCTGGAACGAGAACTTCTTCGTGGCATTCCGACCGTAAACCGTGGCGCGTCGCGAGCCGACGACCCCGATGGCATGCTTGTCGCGCTCCTCCAGTTTTCCCCAGACATAGAGAAGCAGCGGCGGATCGTAGGCCTCGCGCAGCGGAGCCGGATAGTCGGCATCGTCCTGGGTGATCACGGAAATCCCACGCGCGGCGGCATCGGCCAGCTCCTTGAGTGGATCGGCGTGGTCCTGCCAGCGGTGAAGGATGGCGGCGGTTTCCTCGCCGATGCTGTCGACGCGCATCAGCTTGTCCTTCGAGGCCCCGAGAATCGCCTCCGGTTCACCAAAGAACTCCAACAATCGTCGCACCCGCACCGGGCCGATCTTAGGCAGGAGATTGAGGGCGACGAGCGCTTCGGTCGAAGTCATACAGAAGAGAAAATCCGAAATGCGAAATCTGAAATCCTAAACTGAAGACTTGGTTGTTATTTTATCGGTGGATCATGCCATCGCCAGGATCGACTCATCCCAATCCTTCCAAACCGGATCAAGACCCTGACGTTTCAGCATCGCCGCAATCTGGGCTGGGCTGCGGTCATCGTGGATCTGGAATTGCTCGGTCGCCTTTTCGCAACCGCTCTTCGTTTCCAGTTCCACGCGTCGGCCACGGACCGTGAGATGCACATCATCATGTCCCGCGCCGGTGTAGCCACCGGGTTCGGTCTTCGCGCCGGCGGACATCGTGGTGGTGCCGAGATGGACCAGCGAATCCCGCAGGGTGGGGGACTCGCGGGTGGAGACGACGATGCCGACTTGCGGGAACAGGATGCGGAAAGCAGTTAGAACCTGGACGAACTCGCGGTCCCCCAGCAGGAGATTGGCATCAGTCTCATATTCATAATTTCCGGCGTAGGGCCGCATGCGCGGAAACGACACGGTGAACTGAGCCTTCCAGCAATGCTTCTGAAGGTATTCGAGATGCGCGGCCAAGGCCACGGCTTCTAATTTCCAATCCGCCAGGCCGAACAACGCGCCGATTCCGATCCTTCGGAAACCTCCGGCATAAGCCCGCTCCGGGCAATCGAGCCGCCAGTCGAAGTTCTTCTTCGGCCCGGCGGTGTGCAGCTTCTGATAGGTCTCGCGGTGATAGGTTTCCTGATAGACGACGAGGCCCTCCGCGCCGTGCTGGACGACTTCGGCATACTGGTGGTCCTCCATCGGGCCGACCTCGATGCCGAGCGTTGGAATGAAAGGCTTCAGCGCATCGAGGCAGTCTTGAAGGTAGCCATCGGAGACGAACTTCGGGTGTTCCCCGGCGACGAGCAGGATGTTTCGGAAACCGAGCCCATGAAGGTGGCGCGCCTCGCGGACCGTTTGCTCGACGCTCAGCGTGGTGCGGAAGATCGGGTTGTCCCGCGAGAACCCGCAGTAGGAGCAGTTGTTGACGCACTCGTTGGAAAGATAAAGCGGTGCGAAGAGCCGCATCGTCCGTCCGAAATGTCGGCGCGTCAGCACCTGGGCCTTCTGAGCACGGGCTTCCAGTTCGACGTTTCCTACCGGTTCGATCATCTCGCGGAACCGCCGCATCAGCGGGGTCGGACGTTCGAGGAGTTCGGGAAATCGTTCGGAAAAGCCCATGGCGGGCGAACGATGGGCCGGTGCGGGCGCGGCGTCAAAGACCGATGCCGGAAACCGCGCGGGCTTGCCAATTTCCGTGCGACGGGTTTTGTTTCCTGTGCCTATGAGCGAATCCGAGAAAATCGTCTGCAAGCCGACCCCGTGGTTCCTCTTCCGCGCGGCGATCATGTTGCTGATGTTCGGGGTCTTCGCCTTCCTCTTCTACCGCGACGGCCTGATCGGCTATCGCCACAAGAACGCCTCCTATTTCCTGCGGGCCTCCTTCGAGGAGGCGGCGAACCAACTCCAGGCGAAGTCGCAAGGCGGCAGCATTTCCCCAGCCGAGTGGCGGGCCTTCTCAGAACAGCAGACCGTGAAACTGCCCGAGGACGCCTCGATCCTCCCGCCGGAAGTCCAGCCGGGGATGAAATGGCCGGAGCCGCTTCATGATCTAGCCTCACTTCGCGACAAGCAGTGGCAGCATCTCTGGCGCGAGTACTCTGCCGCCTGGCCCGCCTGGAGCATGGACTCCGAGCCTCCGCATGAGCCCTACGACGCCGGGAAAATCCGTGAGCAGTGGATCGTCTGCGGCATCTGCCTTGGCCTCAGCCTGGCCGCCGCGTTTTTCCTGATCCGCACCCTGATGCGCAGCATCGCAGTCGATGGCGAGGCGCTTTATCATTTCGGCGGGAAACGCATCCCTTTCAACGAACTCACCCGCCTGGATCTTCGGAAATGGGACACCAAGGGTCTCGCATTCATTGAATACAAAAGCGCTGACCGCAGTGGTCGCGTCCGTCTCGATGGCCTCACCTACGGCGGCTTCAAGAAGGAACAGGGCGAGCCCGCCGAGGCGTTGATGAAGCGCCTGCGTTCCAAGTTTTCCGGAGAATTGATCGAGTATGCGCCGGTCTCCGAGCCCGATCAGGACCCCGCCGCTCCCGCCTCCTGAATCTCCTTTGAACGGGGAGCCTTTTTCGAGGTTGCCAAGCCTCTCCCCCACGGTTAAGCACCCCCAACGTCAACCCCAACCAAGAAGCAAAAATGTCTGACAAAAGCATTGAAGACCGAGTGAAGGACATCATCGTCGATCAACTCGGCGTGAGCGCCGACCAGGTGACCCTCGCAGCGAAGTTCATCGAAGACCTCGGTGCTGATTCGCTCGACACCGTCGAACTCGTGATGGCCTTCGAAGAAGAATTCGACATCGAAGTCCCGGACGAAGAGGCCGAAAAGCTTCAGTCAGTCGGTGACGTTGTCACCTACGTGACCGCCCAACAGGGTTGATCGGCTCCGCCTGAAGCCTCTTTAAGAAGGGCGGACTCCCAGGTGGTGTCCGCCCTTTTCTTTGCAAATCCGACGGTTGGCAGGATCTTCGATCCGATCATGCACTCGCCAGACGACATCCAGTACGCGCTCGAAACCACCCGGGTCCTCCGCGAACCGGATCGGCGCATCGACACGTTTGGAGAAACCCGTTTCGAATTCCAGCTCATGAGCGAGCTGATGGATCGCAGCGGAGAAGTCCGGATCCGCTCCGGCGAGGTCGAGGCGATGCGGCCGCGCATCATTCGTCCAGAGGCCTATCGCGAGATCGAGCTGGAGGGTTTCGACGACAACGCCCGCAAGCGCCTGGATTCACTCGTCGAACGACTCCGCTCCGAGGGCAAGGACCTCGCCTTCCTGCAATACGGCTTCCAGTTCCGCCGTAGCACCGTCACCGAGGAGATCGTCCACGACAGCATGGACTCCGTGCGAGATCGGCTGATGTCCGAGCAGGATCGCACCGGCAATCCCGCCCGCGCGATCATCGAGGGCGTGGACGATGCCTGGGAGATCTGCCTTTTCAAGTTCTCCTTCGAAATGATCCTGCGCTCCCAGGAAATCAACGCCTTCGATTTCAAGCGTCGCGGCCTCCTCTGACCTTCGACCCATGCGGATCTGGACCCTCATCAAGATCATCGCCGCCCTCGTCGTCCTCGGCGTGATGGCCTTCACCGGGATGCTGGCCTACCACATCACCGTCAAGCCGCTCGGCGGCGTGTTTGCGAAGATCATTCCGGACCCGGCCGACGTCGTCTCGACCCAGCATGCCGAGGACGTCGACAAGATGCTCGATGCCAATGAAATGCCGGACATCGAGCCCGGAGAAAAGGCCTATCAGAAAGCCATCGAACTCATCGCCACCGGCAGCACCGCTCAGGCCCGTGAGAAACTCGAATCCATCGTCAACGTCTACCCCTCCTCATCCACCGCCTCGGAGGCCCGCCGCATCGTTGGGGAAATGAACCTCGATGAAATCCTTTCCAGCGATCACATGGAGGGGAAAAGCAACTACGTCGTGAAGTCTGGCGACGCCTACAACGCCATCGCCAACAAGAGCCGCACCAATCTAGACTGCCTGATGCACCTCAACGGCCTCACCGATTTGGCGCGCCTCCAGCCAGGCGATGACCTGATCGTCCTGCCGCTCGACTACCGGATCCTCATCGAGCCGCAGAAGAAATTCCTCTCCCTGTGGAGCGGTGGTAAATTCATCAAGGACTACCCGATCATCCGCATCGAGCATTCAGGTCCGCTCACCGCGCTCAGGACGACGATTGACTCGCGTGCCGGTTTTCTGGACGGGAAAAAAATCCTCCCCGGAGGCAAGGGCTACCGTCAGTCCGAAAAGATCCTCCAGCTCGCCAAATCCCCCATCCAGATCCGCCCCATGGCCGGCTCCAGCGAGGGCGGCACCGTCCTCCCTCGCGGCATTTATTTGAAGACCTCCGACATGGAGGAGCTCAATCTCCTCACCCGACCCGGGAATGAGGTGGAAATCCGTTTGTCACCCCGCTAGCCTCCGCCACTCCCATGCAGCTTCTGGAATTCGAAAAGCCGATCGCCGAACTTGAGCGTGAACTGGAAAAACTTCGCTCGAAGTCCGGTTCGCAGAACATCGACATGACGACGGAAATCTCCACCATGGAGGACAAGCTCGCAGAAACCCGGCGGGCCATTTATGAAAACCTGACCCCGTGGCAGCGCGTCCAGATCGCCCGCCACACGAATCGCCCCTTCATGCTCGACTACGTCTCGCTTGCATTCACCGGCTTCTGCGAGCTGCACGGCGACCGCCACATCGGCGACGATCTTTCCATGCCCGGTGGCTTCGCCCGCATCGGCGGCAAGCGGGTTATTGTCCTCGGCCACCAGAAGGGGCGGGACACCAAGGAAAACCTCAAGCGCAACTTCGGCAGCGCCCACCCGGAAGGCTACCGCAAGTCGCTCCGACTGATGAAGCTCGCGGAAAAGTTCGGCCTGCCCGTCATCGCCCTCATCGACACCCCCGGTGCCTTCCCCGGCATCGGCGCGGAGGAGCGGAACATTGCCGAAGCCATCGCCTTCAACCTCCGGGAAATGATGCTCCTCAAGGTCCCGATCATCGCCGTCGTCCTCGGTGAAGGCGGTTCCGGCGGAGCCCTCGGCATCGGCGTGGCCGACCGCGTCCTGATGCTGGAAAACGCCTATTACTCGGTCATCAGCCCCGAAGGCTGCGCCGCCATTCTCTGGAAGCACCGCAAGCACGCCCCGGAAGCCGCCGAGGCCATGAAGCTCGCCGCGCCGGACCTCAAGAAGCTCAAGCTCATCGACGAGGTCATCCCCGAGCCCATCGGCGGAGCCCACCACGATCACCACGCCACCGCCGCGAATTTCCAGGCCATCATCCTCCGCCAGATCGAGGAACTTCAGAAGCTCCCCGTCAACGAACTCCTCGACCAACGGTATGCGAAGTTCCGGAGCTTCGGCGAGTGGCAGGGGAAGTGATCAAGGAGCGTGGGCGTCTCGCCCACTTCTTTAAGTTGATGGTGTAGGCCGGTCATCGCGAGAACTATCGCTAGCTCGTTGACAACGCGGTATTTGTCCAAACCTAGCCGAACTATAGAACATTTCAGGCAACTGATCGAAAAACCTCAGGGATGATCGGCAAATCAAGCTATCCGAGTTCCAGCCGCGTTGTCGTTTTTGTCGCCATCAGCATGACGTTCTCATGCAAGAGTGAGACAAAGCCTACAACCAAAGCCGACGACCCGAATTTGGTAAAACGAGTCGAGTTTCTTGAGCAGCGGGTCGAGCAGCTTTTGCGCGAGCGAGAGATGGAGAGGATGACTCGCGAAGCTGAAAAGAATGGATTTCGCACAAAGGCCATTTTTCCGAGCAAGGATTCTAAAGAAAGTGAGTGATTCTGAACATGCTTGCCGAAGTCATCGTGATCTTGATTGGCGGAACAGCCATTACCGGAATTTCAATCGGCGTTTTGAAAACCCTGGACCGGATGGCAACCGGGCCGAAGAACGGAAAAGACGATCGTGGGCAATACGCGGCCCGTCTCCATCAACCTGTTTTCGAGGAGCTCGAAGCTCATTTTGGCTGCCTTATTCCAGAGCCATTGAAGAAACTTTACGCAGACCATACCGAACTAGATCGAGAGAACTTCCGTGTGATTCCTGATGGGTCGGACTCCGAGAACGCGCCTTTGAACATCGCCTCTTACATCCCGGCCGACATCGCAGCGGTGAAATCCCAGATGCCGGGAACAGAGCCTTTTCTAGCCTTCGCGGACGATGGTTGCGGCGATGCGTACATGGTGGATCCACGCCTTGTGGACGGTCCCGTGCTTTTCCATGATCACGAGACGGGAGAGTTTTCTCAGATTTGTAATTCACTTTCGGAATTCATGAGTTGGCCGCGCGTGGAAGGGCCGGTTGATTGATTCGAACCAAGTGATCAAGCGGCTCGATTTCGACTCCTGCATCTGCCAGTTTGTTAGGAAAGGCAGCAGACCACCCTCCAACACGATGAAGAAGAACCCCACAAAAGGCTTAGGAACCCAGATGGAATTGTCGCGGGACGTGCGCGAGGAACTCCTCTCCGTCCTGAAAGCCCGCTTTGAAAAACACATGGATCGCCATTCGGGTCTCAAGTGGGCGGAGGTCGAGGCTAGGTTGTTGGCCGATGCCGGGAAACTTCGGTCGCTCAACGAAATGGAGGAATCCGGCGGTGAACCGGACGTGGTCGGGCATGACAAGAAGACCGGCGAGTTCCTCTTTTGCGATTGCTCGGTGGAAACCCCGAAAGGCCGCACCAGTGTTTGCTATGACCGCGCAGGGCTGGAATCGAGGAAGGAGCACAAGCCTCAGAATACGGCGATGGATCTGGCGGCGACGATGGGGATCGAGGTGCTGACGGAAGAGGAATATCTCGGCCTGCAGAAGCTCGGCAGCTTTGACTTGAAGACGTCGAGCTGGTTGAAATCGCCGCCCGAAATCCGGAAGCTCGGCGGAGCGCTTTATGCGGAGCGTCGCTACGATCGCGTGTTTGTGGGGCACAACGGGGCCCAGTCCTACTATGGGGCCAGAGCGTTCCGGGGTTCCCTTCGAGTTTGAGTCTGAAGGTCACGCTTTCGAAGAAAGGCACCTTGGAGTGCGGCGGGAAGTGAAACGCCACGCCGCTTTCAGATGCGGAGTGGATTTGGATCATTCGTGAATCATCCAGTCCGTTTCTAACGACCGACCTTCTCTCTGAGGGTTTTGTGGGTGACGGACTGGGACTAGTTTGAAGGATGCTCTTTTTCTCCGCATGCCAAAGCGGTGTGGCACTGCGTTTCCCACCGCAGTCCAAGGCTTCACTCCTCCTCGTCCGCCGCCACCATGGGCAGGCCGTTGAGGAGTTCCTTGTAGGATTTTTCGTCGAAGCCGCGGCGCTTGCGATACGTCGCATCCATTTCCTGGCCGAGGCAGATCGCGATCTGTTCCTTCGCTTCGATGTCGGCAAGGCCGCCCTTGGTGAGGCGTTCGAAGGTCTTTGCCACGTACTTCGTCTGCGGCGAGGCGAGCTGCTGCTCCACGGCGGCCACCAGCTCAGGCAAAAGATCGTCGTTCATGCGGCGAGCCTGTCGACCTCCCCGCCATGTTTCGAACATTTTTCGCCTTGGCCCTTGGAACTTCCAGCGTCTGTGACTTAAACCGTCCCCGACATGGCAAAGAAACCAGTGGTGCTCATCATTCGTGACGGCTGGGGCGTGAACCCCGGAGGCAAGGCAACCGCCAAAAAAGACGGCAACGCGACCCTGCTCGCGCACACCCCTTTTCACGACGTGATGCTGGAAAAGTATCCAAAGGGCCTCGTCAGCGCCTCCGGCCTCGATGTCGGCCTGCCCGCCGGTCAGATGGGGAACTCGGAGGTCGGCCACCTCAATCTCGGAGCCGGGCGGATCGTTTACCAGGACCTCACCCGCATCAATCTCGCCATCCAGGAGAAGACCCTCGACACCAATCCGGTCTTCGTGGAGACCATGAAAAAAGCGAAATCGAGCCGCCTGCATTTCATCGGCCTCGTTTCAGACGGCGGTGTCCACAGCCACCAGGACCAGCTCATCGCGATGGTGAAGCTCGCCCATGACGCCGGCGTGAAGGACATCTGCATCCACGCGATCACCGACGGTCGCGACACCTCGCCCACCGGCGGCGCGGGATACCTTTCGAAGGTCGAGGACGAAGCGGCGAAATGCGGGGCCCGGATCGCCACCGTCGTTGGCCGCTACTACGCGATGGACCGCGACAAGCGCTGGGACCGCGTGAAGCTCGCCTGGGACGTCATCGTGCGGGGCATCGGCTCACCGCGCAACGTGCTCGCCAGCGAGGCCGTGGCAGATTGCTACAAGGAGCAGAACAAGACCGACGAGTTCATGCCCGCAATGGTCTTCACCAAGCCCGACGAGCAGCTTGTCCGCGATGGCGACGTGATTCTGTTCTTCAATTTCCGCGCCGACCGTGCCCGCGAACTTTCCGAAGCCTTCCTCAAGCCGGACTTCTCCGGTTTTGATCGCGTGGTGACTCCAAAGGTCCACTTCGTCACACTGACGGAATACGACGAAACTTACGGCGTCCCGGTGATCTTCGATTCCCAGTCGCTCGACATGGTCCTGGGTGAAACCGTCTCCCTGGCTGGCAAGACCCAGCTTCGCATCGCGGAAACCGAGAAGTATCCGCACGTCACCTACTTCTTCAATGGCGGTGAGGAAGTGCCGTTTCCGGGTGAGGACCGCTCGATCGTCCAATCGCCGAAGGACGTACCGACCTACGATTTCAAGCCGGAGATGAGTGCGCCGGAAGTCACCCGCATCGTGGTGGAGAAGCTGAAGGATTATGACCTCGTCATCCTCAACTTCGCCAACCCCGACATGGTCGGCCACACCGGCGTCGTGGAAGCCGCGGTGAAGGCTTGTGAAACCATCGACGCCGATGTGGAGGCGATCGTGAAGGAAACCCTGCGTCTCGGCGGCAAGCTCCTCATCACCGCCGACCATGGAAACTGCGAGTACATGCGGAATCCCGATGGCTCGCCCAACACCGCGCACACCACGAACCTCGTCCACGCAATTTACGTCGCCGATGATGCCGACGACTACACGGTCAACAACGGCATCCTCGCCGACCTGGCCCCGACCCTCCTCGAAATGCTCGGCCTTCCTCAGCCCGTGCAGATGACAGGGAAGAGTCTGTTGGTGAGGAAGTGAGCAGCCTGATTGACGGATTAAGAGGGTGCTGGTAAATTGCCATCATGATCAAAACGCAGGTTCAGATTCCAGATGCCCTGTTTCGGGAAGCGAAACGCGTCGCGGCCGAGAATGAGATGAGCTTTGCTGAGGTCGTGCGTCGTGGCTTGGAAGAGATCGTGCTGCATCATCCTCCCGGACGCTCCCGTCCAACTGAATGGGTTCCACCGAAAGCGTTTGATCTCGGCAACCCGCTCGCCCCGGAAGAAAAGTGGACGGAACTCTGCCACGATTGAAGCTGCGACCATGTTGAGCTTCGATACCAACATCGCAGTTCATGCCGCGAACAGCGCGTCGGTATTCCATCAGCCTGCGCTGAAATTCATCAGCTCACTGGCGACGCGTCGCGATGTCGCCATTTGTGAACTTGTTCTGGTTGAACTCTACCTGAAGCTGCGAAACGAGAAGATTTTCCAACGCCCGCTGACCGCCGTCCAGGCAGCGGGTGTTTGCCAGGCTTATCGGAGCAATCAGGCATGGACCTTGATCGAGTCTGCGCCGGTCATGGAAAATGTCTGGGAAAAGGCTTCGCAGAAGGGATTCGCTATCCGTCGGATCATCGACCTTCGCCTGGCGCTGACACTCCGGCACCATGGGGTAGACGAATTCGCGACGGCAAATCTGAAGGATTTCAAGGACTCCGGTTTCGAGCGTGTTTGGAATCCCTTGCAGCCATAGCAGTCATAGATGAACGAGAAGGGTTTGAACCACAGAGAGCACGGAGAACGCAAAGACCAGATCTGATTCTTTGTGTTCTCTGTGCTCTTTGTGGTAAATGGGTTTCAATTTTTCGAGTGATGAAGCCTTCACGGAATTCGAACGATGACTACCCGCCAGATCTCCATTCCGGATTCGCTCCCGAGCGTCGGGCGCACGCGACTGAGTCATCGCAGCACTTTTGTTTATCGGCTGGCCACTGGATTTTACCGATTGAGACGGCGCATCCAGTGGTGGCGCAGTGGCAGGGCCTATGCGGCTGTTAGAGTTCCTGATCCTCTGCCGTTCCGTGCGGACCGCCACTCGTCGCTGTTGATTCGGAAACTGGGCGACACCGATCCACAGCTACAGGTGAACAAGATCACCAACCTGAAGATCGCCGTTTCCTGCATGGATGGAGTGCTGATCCGGCCGGGCGAAACTTTTTCCTTCTGCAAGTTGGTCGGGAAGCCGACCCGACGTCGTGGCTTTGTCGACGGCCTCGAACTCTGCCGGGGTGAGGCGCGCAGCGGGATCGGAGGAGGAATTTGCCAGATCGCCAATCTGCTCCATTGGCTGGTCCTGCACAGTCCGCTCACGGTGGTGGAACGCAGCCAGCACAGCTTCGACCCGTTTCCTGACGAGGGCCGGATCATTCCCTTCGGAACCGGAGCGGCCATTTTCTACAACTACGTCGACTACCAATTCGAGAATCTCACGCCGTGGACCTTTCAAATTCGGCTGTGGCTGACCGAGAAAACCCTGGAGGGGGATTTGCGATGCTCTGATGAGCTGGAGCACAAATACCGGGTGATCGAGAAGAACCATGCCTTCCTCAAGATCGCGGGAAATTTCTACCGGACAAACGAGATCTGGCGGAAGAAAACCCGGAAGTGCGAAAGCATCGCCGAATCCGAAGAGCTCATCACCCGGAACTTCGCGCTCCTGAAATATGAGCCTGCGGAGTTTCTGCACGTCGACGAAGGGTCGAAATTCGCCAGATTGAAGGAGTGAACTTTTCGAGGAGCCTACGCGATAACGTAGTTGATGTTACCTTAATTTCAGGGTATATGGGAAGTCAATGCACGCACCGTCTTAGAGGCGTGTTCACCTTAAATCCCCAATTGGCCATGAAAACCATCCCTGTCCGCTCGAAGAAAATCGGCATGACCCTCCTTGAGTTGACCGTCGTCATCCTGGTCCTGCTCTCCCTCATTTCCATCCTTTTCATCGGCGCACGCGCCTGGAAAAAAGGTTCGGATCGCGCCGGCTGCATCATGCTCATCCGAAACGTCCAGCAAGGCATGCGATCCTACTGCAACCTCTACGGATTCAATCCGGGAGCAACCGTTACCGGCCTCCAGGGTCAGGTTGTCGGAGTCGGCAGGTTCGTGGAAAAGACACCGGCTTGTCCGTCCACGGGAACCTACACCTACCTTGGCGACACGGTTCCAACGGTCGGCACGCTCTACATGACGTGCTCCTTGGCAACCACAGAAACCCACACTCCGACCGGCTACACCGATTGGTAAGCCTTCCATCTTGATTCGCTTGACCAAGCGGGACTTCGGGCGATCCGGCGTCCCGTTTTCGTTTCAATAGTCGGCCACTGGGCTGCTGGCCTCGATCGCTGAGGCGGAGGGGACTCCTGCGGCGAGCTCGGTGATGTCCTTGCAGGTCTGTTCCCATTTGGCATCCGACCAGGTGAGCGGGCCGGGGAGCTTTTTTCTGAAGCGCTCCAGACGGCGTGTGGCGTCGTCGATGATCGAAAAGCTGACATCGCCGAGCGACTTCGCGGCGGTTTCCGCGCTGTCGATCTGATGACAGATCAGCGCAAGGTCGTTGCCGGCCTCGATGGCGAGCTTCACGTCCTGACCACGACCGTAACGGTTGGTGATGGCTCCCATGTCGAGATCATCGGTGAGGACGAGGTGTTGGTCGAAGCCAAGCTGGTCGCGCAGGAACGAGGTGATGATCCGCTTGGAAAGTGAGGCAGGAAAATCGGAATCGATGTTTGGAAAGTCGACATGCGCGAGCATGATCGCATCCAACTCCGGCATCAGCGCGGTGTAGGGAAGCACGTCCTCGCGAAGCAGTTCGGCGAGGGTGGCGTCGGACGAGGGTAGGTCGTGATGCGGGTCCGAAAGCGCGCGACCGCAGGCCGGGAAATGTTTTCCGCAGGTCAGGACCGAGCGTTTTCGGTGCCAGCGGTTCCACATGCCCGCGTGGTCGATCACGCGCTGCGGATCCCGACCCCAGCATCGGCCGCGGAGGGCGTTCTGGAGGGTGGGGTGGTGGTCGAGATCGAGATCGGGCGCGAAGTTGAGATTGAAACCGAGCAGCCGCAGCAGGTCGGCCGTCAGCATCCCGGCACGGGCGATGGTGTTCGGATTCGCCTGCGCGGCGAGATCGACGGCCGAGGGCAGGGCGGGGGCGATGTCCTTGGTGCGGGTGACGCGGCCACCTTCTTGGTCGATGGCAAGGATCGGTTCGTCGTTGCAGAGCGAGCGCAGGTCATCGGTCAGTTTCCGCGTCTGGGCGGGACTTACGATGTTCCTCGTAAAAAGGATGAACCCGGCCGGCTGGAGTTTCCGGTAAAGCGCGGCTTCTTCCGAAGTGAGTTCCGGTCCGGAGACGCCGAGAAGGAGAAGATGGCCGTGCATGGGAGCAGGAGAAAGTTCCAAGGGCCAAGTGGCAAGTTCCAAGGCGGCTTGACGCGCATTGATGGCGATGTAAGAATGTAAGCATGGTTCGCACCCAAGTCCAGATTCCGGATGACCTTTACGCCAAGGCCAAGCGCCTGGCTGAGCAACGGGAGATTTCCCTCGCTGAACTCGCACGCCGTGGACTGGAATACATGCTGAGTGTGTATCCAACCACAGAAGTGCTTGTGCCGACCTGGGTGCCTCCACAACCCCGGCATCTTGGATGGAAGGGCCTTAACGATGAAGAGTTGAAGTTGGAGTCGCAGAGATCCACAGCCGAAGAGAACTGGCAGCGATGATTTCCCTCGATACCAACCTGCTGTTTCACGCCTACAATGCGGACTCCCCTTCGCATGAGGCAGCATTCAGCTGGATCGCGTCGATTCAATCGAACGAGGATGTAGCGGTCTCAGAGTTCATCCTTGCTGAATTTTACGGGCTATTGCGCAACCCAAGAATTCTGAGCGAACCGCTGAGCGCGAAGAGTGCGGCCGGTGTGATCCAAGCCTATCGGCAGCATCCGCGTTGGAGACTGATCGGCTTTCCTGCGGAAAGCAGAAGGCTTCATGATGCTCTTTGGGAAAAATCAGCTTCTCGGGATTTTGCGTTTCGAAGGCTCTACGATGTTCGCACGGCGATGACACTGATCGCTCAAGGCGTCACCGAATTCGCGACCGTCAATGTGAAGGATTTCAAGGGACTTGGATTTGAGCGGGTGTGGAACCCACTTTCCGAGTTCTAACAGCATCCGCCACCAGGGGTGCAGCAGGCGGTGGCAGGTTCCTTTTCGGGAAGGGCGCAGCCGCCGGGGAGGCAGAGTTCCTTGGCGAGGCAGTCGGTGTGCTTGGTGCCGAGCTGGAAGCGCAGGGTGCCGTCGATCAGCGCGGCCTCGGTGACGGGAAACTGGGAGATGAGTGCGCCTTCATACTCGATCTCCACCGGCATCGAGAGGTCGTGCAGGAAGCGGTCGGCGTGGCGGAAAATGGTGGCGAGTTTCCCGGCGGGGAGGCGGTGGTCGACATCGTCCGCGACCCAGGTCTGGAGCAGGCAATGCTCCAATGTCCGCAGGGTGCCGCCGCAGTCGACGAAGGTCTTTTTCACGTGACCGACCTCGGTGACGTGGAAGTGCGCGGGGATCAGGCGGCCATCGGGGAGGGCGAAGGAAACGAGGAGGTCGGGATGCGCGTTGAGGTGGCTGAGGAAGGTGGTGATGGTCATGGTTTCGTTGGTTTGCAGCAGGGGCTCGACGCGAGTTGGTCGACGCAGTGGAGGAAGTCGGTCAGGCAGGTGCATGCGAGTTGGTAGTAAACGTTCGGGCCGCGCTTTTCGGCGATTAGCCAGCCGGCCTCGACCATCAGGGCGAGGTGCTTCGAGATTGTGGAGAAATCGCCGCCGGCTTCTTCGCGGAGTTCGCAGACGCAGCGTTCTCCGCCGAGGAGTCGCTCGGCGATGGCGAGCCGGGTGGGGTGGGCCAGGGCCTTGATCACAGCGACGCGGTCGGGGGTGGTGGTGCGTTCACGCAGGCGGCTCATGATTTGGTAAAATAGCCAAATGATTTCCGGATGCAAGCGGAGCTTTCAGGTACAGTTTAAACTCAATGAGACGCGTTGGAAATGCTTCCGGATGGATGGCGGGCTTGATGGCCTCGATGCTGTCGTCGTGCCTGTGGATTCCACAGAAGCCCGTGACGCCGGTGCGGACCATTTCAGACGAGCCAACCGGAAAGCCGAAACAGCTGGTGGTGATGCTGCCCGGGCGCTGGAGCAAGCCGGAGGAATTTCAGCAGGAGGGCCTGATGGAAATGGCCCGGAAGCACTGGCCGCAGGCGAGGATCGTCGCGCCGAACTTGCATCTGGGCTACTACACGAATCGGGTGATCGTCGACCGGCTCCATGAGGATGTGATCCTTCCGGCGGAGCGAGCGGGCGTGAAGGAGATCATCGTCGTGGGCGTGTCGATGGGTGGGCTCGGGGCCTTGCTCTACGATCTGGAGCACCCGGGAAAGATCGACCGGATGATCCTGCTCTCGCCCTTTGTCGGGGACGAGGAGGCGATCCGTGAGATCGATGCCGCAGGTGGTGTGCGTTCGTGGCAACCCGGGGAGATCGAGAAGAAGGATTTTTCCCGAAAGCTCTGGCTGGGGCTGAAAAACGAATGGCTCGGGCAGCGCAAGCGTCCGGAGGTCATCCTCGCTTGTGGCGACAAGGACCGGCTCCGCGCCTCGAATGAGCGCTTCTCGAAGGATTTCCTGAAGCCAAGCGAGGTCATCAGCCTCCCCGGCGATCACGATTGGCCGACGTGGCGGGCGGCGTTTGCGAAGGTACTGGCGAATCGCTGACCGATCAGAAAAGCGTCTGGAGATAGAAGGCGAAGAGCGTGATCAGAAATCCTATCCCGAGAAATTTGGTGACTTGTCGGCTTGTCGAGGAAAGGGCCGGTTCGTCAGTTTCTCCAAAGAAGGAGCTGAGCATTTTGGACGAATACCGCCACAGGATCATGGAAAAAAAGCTTCCAAAAAGAAATGCAGCCAGCAGCAACGTGTAGAAGCTGAGACTGGTTTTGACGTAGGCACCATTCCTGATCAGCCGTCCGAAAACCTGGAAGCTCGCGGCGTATCCGACGATGAAAGACCCGATTCCGCCCGTGAAATCAACGGGGCGAGTGGCGATCTGAAGGCAGTGATGTAGAAATTTTCTCATCCTGATCTCAGATGCTCCGATTATTCACGCCTCGCTCAGCGTCTTGTCCAAGGCTGCCTTCACGAAGCCGGCGAACAGCGGATGGGGCTTGTTCGGCTTCGAGAGGAATTCCGGATGGAACTGGCAGGCGACGAAATACGGGTGCTTCGGAAGCTCGATGATTTCGACGAGGCCTTCCTTGGCAGAGACCGATGAAATGACGAGCCCGGCTTCCTGGAGTTGGTCCTGGTAGTCGGAGTTGACCTCGTAGCGATGACGGTGGCGCTCGTGAATGCGGTCGGCGTTGTCGTAAAGATCGGCGGCTTTCGTTCCAGCGAAGAGGATCGATTCACACGAGCCAAGACGCATCGTCGCACCCATGTCCTCGACGCCCTTCTGCTCTTCCTGAAGGCAGATCACCGGGTGCTTGGCGTTCTTTTCAAACTCAGTGGAATTGGCACCGGCCAGGCCACAGACATTGCGGGCGAATTCGATGGTCGCGATCTGCATCCCGAGACAAATGCCGAAGTAGGGAATGTTGCTTTCGCGAGCGTATTTGGCGGCGAGGATCTTGCCCTCAATGCCGCGGTCGCCGAAGCCGCCTGGGACGAGGATGCCATCGACATCGCCGATCACTTCCTTCGCCCCGCGTTCCTCGATGGCCTCGGCCTCGACACGGATGATGTGGACCTTGGTGTCGTGATGGGCACCGGCGTGAATGAGGGACTCGTAGATCGATTTGTAGGCGTCCTGGAGCTCGATGTATTTTCCGGCGACGGCGATGGTGACCTTGTTCTTCGGATGGATCACGCGCTGGACGAAACGCTCCCAGTCCTCAAGCGCGGGAGTCGGCGTGTGGCCAAGGCCGAGCTTGTCAACGACGAGGCGGTCGATCTTGTCGCGGCGTAGATCGAGCGGACACTCGTAGATCGAGTGGTCGACATCGCGGAAGGCCACGACGTTCTTCTTCTCGACGTTGCAGAACATCGCGATCTTTTTCCGGTTGTCCTCGTCGAGGTCCGTTTCGGTGCGGCAGATGATGATGTCCGGCTGGATGCCGAGTTCGCGAAGCTTGGCGACGGACTGCTGGGTCGGCTTGGTCTTCGCCTCACCGGCAGCCTTGATGTAAGGGAGCAGGGTGACGTGGATGAAGCAGACGTTTTCCTTTCCGACTTCGAGCGAGAACTGGCGGATGGCTTCGATGAAAAGCAGGCCTTCCATGTCGCCGACGGTGCCGCCGATCTCGGTGATGAGGACGTTGACGTCGGGATTGTTCGCCGCGACCTGGTGGATGCGGCCCTTGATCTCATCGGTGACGTGCGGGATGAACTGCACGGTCTTTCCGAGATACTCGCCACGGCGTTCCTTCTTGATGACCGAGTCGAAGACCTGTCCCGAGGTCAGGTTATTCATCCGGGAAAGCACGCCGGAGGTGAAGCGCTCGTAATGGCCGAGGTCGAGGTCGGTCTCCGCACCGTCATCGAGGACGTAAACCTCGCCGTGCTGGTAAGGCGACATCGTGCCCGGGTCGACGTTGAGGTAGGGATCGAACTTTTGCATCAGCACCTTCAGGCCGCGATGTTCGAGCAGGGTGCCGATGGAGGCGGCGGCAAGACCTTTGCCGAGTGAGGAAACGACGCCGCCGGTGACGAAGATGAATTTCATGGGACAGTGATGAGTGTGCGTGATCAGTGGAGGGCGAGAAGGAGACGTTCGACGAGTGGAGCCTGCTCCGGTGTGTCGAGGCCGATGGAGTCGTCGGTGGTGATGAGGACCTGGATGCGGGCGCCGTTTTCGAGGGCGCGGAGTTGTTCAAGGGACTCGGCCTGTTCGAGCAGCGACGGGGGCCAGGTGACGAAGCGTTCGAGGAAATCGCGACGATATCCGTAGAGGCCCTTGTGGCGGTAGACGACGAGGCCAGATGGCGTCGAACGACGGTAGGGGATTGGGCTGCGCGAGAAGTAAAGCGCGTGATGGTCGGCTGTTAGAACGACCTTGACCACGTTCGGGTCGGCGATGGCGGCCTCGTCATCGATGATGTTCGCGGCGGTGGCCATCGGCAGCTCGGGATCGGCGATCATCGCGGCGGCGAGGTCATCGATCAGGGCCGGATCGATCAGCGGTTCATCGCCCTGGATGTTGATGACGTGTGTGGCCTGCGGGATCGACTTGATCGCCTCGGCCAGACGGTCGGTGCCGGTCGGGTGGTCCGGTGAGGTCATTACGACTTTTCCGCCGAAGGAAAGGACGGCGTCGCGGATGCGGTCGTCGTCGGTGGCGACGAGGAGGTCATCGAGCTTCGAGCAGCCGAGACAGCGTTCCCAGACGTGCTGGATCAGCGTTTTTCCGGCGAGGACATGAAGGGGCTTTCCGGGGAAGCGGGAGGACCCCCAGCGGGCTGGGAGGATGCCGACGAGGTGGAGGCCAGAGGAAGAGGAAGTCACGGAACGCTTGTTGCGGCAGACTAGCCGGGAGGCGGCATGGCGGACAAGTGGGGTTTTCAGAAAACGCTGCAGGGCCTGTCATTGCAGGGCTGGCGGGCGTCAGTCGTCTGCGTTGATGAAATCGAGGGCCTTGGCGTAGCTGGCATTCGCGAGGAAATGGCGAAGGCGGGGGTCGAGTTCCGAGCGGTGCTCCTTGGTCCACTCGCTGATGGAGGTGGAAACATCCGCCAGTGCCTGCAAATGCGCGGCTGGATCACGGTCCCGCCAGGCGTGGTCGGCGATGACTTCCAGGCGGCGCTGGAGCAGGGTGGCGAGTTCGTGTTTCATGAAGCCTCGATAGCCCACCGCGAAGACTCCGGCAACTGCGGCATCGACGCGGGGCGATTCGACCGCTAATTCCCAGCGGGAAATGGGAAGTTACTGGATCGATGGACTGGTGGTGCTGGCGTATTTCGGCCTGATCATGGGGATCGGCCTTTCGCAGCGCTCGAAAAGCGGCAGCATGGAGGGCTTCGCGCTCGGCGACCGGCAGATCGCCTGGTGGGCGGTGCTGGCCTCGATCCTCGCAGCGGAAATCAGCGCGGGCACGTTTTTCGGCGCGCCGGGTGAAGGCTACGCGCTGAAGAATTTCACCTACATCCAGTTGATCGTCGGCTACCTGCTGGCCCGAGTGGTGGTCAGCGCGGTGTTCATCCCTGCCTTCTACAAGCACAACGTCGTCAGCATCTACGAATTCCTCGGCTGGCGCTTCGGGCCGAAGACCCACCGCTGGTCCTCGGCGGTTTTCCTCGTCACACGCCTGTTGGCGAGTGGCACGCGACTTTGGGTGCCGACGATGCTGCTTGTGCTGGTGTGGCATCTCCAGCATCCGGATCAGGTCATTTCGGCGTCGACCGAGTTCTGGCTCACCGCTGCGGCCCTGGTGTTCGTGACGCTGGCGACGGCGATTTACACCACGGTGGGCGGCATCCGGGCGGTGATCTGGACGGACGTGATCCAGATCATCGTGCTCATCTGCGCGCTCGGGTTTTCCCTGCAATACCTGCTCGGTCACATTCCGGGAGGCTGGGGTGGTGCGAAGGAAATACTCACCGGGCCGAAGGACCTCGCCGTTTGGGACACGGGCCTGAAGTCCGACCTCGGTTTCTGGGGAAATGTAAAGGGCGTGCTTGAGCAGGAATACACGATCTGGGCGGCTTTTCTGGGCTCGACCTTCGTGACGCTCGCCACCCATGGCACTGACCAGGACATGGTGCAGCGGATGTTGACGGCGAAAAACAAGCGTCAGAGCGCGGTGGCCACGATCCTGTCTGGCATCGCCGACGTGCCGATCACCATGGCGGTGCTGGCCATCGGGATCCTGCTCTATGTGTTCTATCAGCAGAACCCCGACGTGCTGCTGCCGAGAAACGCGGAAGGTGTGGTCTATTCCAACAAGGTCTTCCCGCACTTCGTTCTAACCGTGATGCCGGCCGGTCTGCGTGGGTTGGTGGTGGCGGGTGTGCTGGCCACGACGATGGGCTCGCTCAGCACGGCACTCAATTCGCTGGCGACCAGCTACGTCCGCGACTTCCATTTCCGCTGGTTCGGCGAACCGGCGGATGACAAGGGCAAGGTGAAGGTCCTTCGTTTCGGAACGGTGCTGTTCGCCATTCTTCTCATCACCGTGGCCCTCGCCACCGCCTGGGTCAGCGCCCACAATCCGAAGCTCCGCATCCTGCCGATCATCCTCGGAATTTTCGGCTACACGTATGGTTCACTGCTCGGGATTTTCATGGTCGGACTGTTCACCAAGACGCGTGGCAGCGATCTGGGAAATGGCATCGCCATGCTCGCGGGCTTTCTTGTGGTCGCCTACCTTTCCGGCCTCGACAACGATGTTTGCAAGCTCTTCGGCGGTTCAGGTCTGTCGCGTCCGGATTGGATGCCGACCATTGAATTTCCTTGGAGAATCCTCTTCGGAACGGTCGTCACCTTCCTCGTCGCGGTGGGTTTCCGGACGCCGGAAGGCAGACGCCAGGAGTGAAACGGAATCGTCACGTTGCACAACGCTTGTTTCCAAGGATATGCGTAAATCCCGTCATTCGCCATGCTGCCGATAGTTCGCCATGGTGAAGTATATCCGGGGTCAAGTTTTTAAAAAAGTAGGCCGTGGAACGCTTGTGGAAAGCGTCAAAGCCCTTCGCTCTGTTAGATGGGAATAATTTTTTTTTCCAACGATGCGTCTGATCAGCCCATCGTCATCTTGCCCGCCGGTCGCGCCACTCGAAGTGGAACCGGGTCGAGCAAGTTCAGCAAAATACCCGACACGAGATCACCCATGGAACGAGAGGCAGACCCAGCGATTCAAGAGGCCACAATCGAGCCCGCGATGGAGGAAAATGCCATTGAAAAGTGGGAGCAGGTTTGTGCGGATCTTCAGTCGATGGTCAGCCGCGATGCCTTCCAGCGCTGGTTCCGTGCCGCAAGGTTGATGGGTTGTGAAAATGGCGTGGTGACCGTCGGTGTTCCTGGTGAGATCCATCAAGTCTGGATTGAGACCAATTACCTTCCCGAGCTCACCACTGCGATCTGTTCTCGGATCGAGGGCGTCCACGAAGTCCGCATCACCATCGGCACCGAGGAGGTCGTGCCCTCTCTCGCCGATGTCTCCTCAAGCGAAGACGAGGTGCCTGCGCAGCGGACATGGACGGATGAACCCGGAGCGCTCGAAAAACGCACCAAGGCCGCCGGCCTGAATCCCTCCTTCACCTTCGACCGTTTCGTCGTCGGCAACAACAGCCAGTTCGCCCACGCCGCCTGCGAGGCCGTCGCAAAGAAGACCGGCGTCGGCTACAACCCGCTCTTCATCCACGGCGGACCCGGCCTCGGCAAGACCCACCTGATGCAGGCGATCGGTCAGGAAATCCTCCGCCGTCAGCCGGGCTCCCGAGTGGTCTACCTCACTTGCGAAAAATTCACCAACGAGTTCATCGACGCCGTCCGCCGGGGCGATATCGAGAAGTTCCGCCGCCGCTATCGCAGTGCCGACGTGATGCTGATCGACGACGTCCAGTTTCTCGCCGGCAAGGAACGCTCCCAGGAGGAGTTCTTCCATACCTTCAACACCCTCCTCGATGGCCGCAACCAGGTCGTCCTGACCTGCGACCGTCCAGCTTGCGAAATCAAAAGCCTGGAGCCTCGTCTGGTCTCACGCTTCGAATGCGGACTCGCCGTCGAACTCCAGCCGCCGCAGATGGAGACCCGCATGGCCATCCTCCGGAAGAAGTCCGAGGAGTGGAAGGTGAAGGTCGATCCCGCAATTCTCCGTTTCCTCGCCGAGCGCATCGGCACCAACGTCCGCCGCCTCGAAGGCGCGCTGATGCGGGTCGCCACCTTCGCCTCCCTCGCTGGGGAAAGCGTCACAGTGGAAAAGGTCGAGCACCTGCTTCGCGATCTACTCCGCGAGGAAGCCAGCCGCCAGGTCACCATCGACACGATCCAGAAAGCCGTCGCCGAGCATTACGACGTCCGCTTGGCGGACATGACCAGCCGCCGCCGCCCGGCCAGCATCGCCTTTCCCCGCCAGGTCGCCATGTATCTCAGCCGCAGCCTGACCAAGGGCTCGCTCATGGAAATCGGCGAGGCCTTCGGCGGGCGGGACCACGGCACGGTCATCCACGCCTGCAAGAAGATCACCGAGCGCATCGGCGCAGAGCCCGGCATGCGCGAGGTCATTGCCCGCATCGAGTCCCAGCTCCGGCGCTGAAATCGGGGGAGGAAGGGGGGCCTCGGAGCCTCCCTAACCGGGGCGCGGCGGAGTTATTCACAGGGAATGCCGTGCCTTGTTCACAGAAGGCTTGCCAAGGGTTGGCGAAACCGGAAACTTGTCGTCAACCCGCCTATCTCCTTTCCCGATCATGAAGTTCCGCATCTCCAAGGAAGCCCTCCTGGACGGCCTGCAAAAGGTCCAACACGTCGTCAGCACCCGGACCACGCTTCCGATCCTGTCAAACGTCCTGCTCGTCGCCCGCAACGGTCGCATCCAGTTCACCACCACGGACCTTGACGTCGGCATCACCGGCTCGGTCGAGGCCCAGATCGATAAGGAAGGTGCCACCACTCTCCCGGCCCGCCGCCTCGTCAACATCGTCCGCGAACTCCCGGCCAGCGAGGTCGAGATCTCCGTCGATGCGAAAAATGTCGCATCCATCCACAGCGGCCCGTCGTTCTTCAAGATCATCGGCCTCAGCCAGGATGAATTCCCACCGCTCCCGGACTTCGATGGTGCCAAGGAATTCCGCATCCCCCAGGTGATGCTGCGCGACGGTCTCCGCAAGACCTCCTACTCGATTTCCACCGACGAGACCCGCTACGTCCTCAACGGTATTTTCACTTCCTTCCGCGAAGGAAAGATGACCCTCGTCGCCACCGACGGCCGCCGTCTCGCGATGGTCGAGAACGACCTTGAATTTCCCGCCTCCCACGAAACCGACGTCATCATCCCGACCAAGGCCGTGCAGGAACTGATGCGCCTCCTCGGGGAAAACGGCGACGTCATCGTCCGCCTCAGCGACAGCCAAGTGTCCTTCAGCGTCGGCGACACCCTGCTGGTCAGCAAGCTGATCGAGGGCAACTACCCGAATTACCGCCAGGTCATCCCGGGCGACTCCACCGAGCGCGTCCCGCTCAACCGCGAGTCGATGCTCGAAACCGTCCGCCGCGTGTCGTTGCTCTCCTCCGACAAGTCGAACTCCGTGAAGCTCGTCTTCAGCGAGAACCAGATCGAGGTCACCGCCAACTCACCGGACGTCGGTGAGGCCCGCGAAATCCTCGACGTGGTCTATTCGGGCAAGCCGATGCAGATCGCCTTCAACCCGGACTTCCTCAAGGCCCCGCTCCAGAACCTCGACGCCGAAACGGTCTACCTCGACCTCATCGACGAAATGAGCCCTGGCGTCGTCCGCATCGACGGCAGCTTCCTCTACGTCATCATGCCGATGCGCGTCACCGGAGGTTGATCGATTCCGACATTCCTTTTGAAAACGCCCGGTGCGCGAAAGCCTCCGGGCGTTTTCGTGATGATGTGAAATGCCTCTTTTCTCCATTAACGGACAAGAATTGCCCTGGTGAAACTTCCTCGGCCTGATCACGTAGAGCGGGTCCTCAATGAACTGCCGTATCCTGATCCTTGGCTGCCTCAGCCTCCCTTTCTCCGTGCTCCATGCGGAGGAGATCCCGGCCTTTCCTGAAGACCCCTCGGCGGCTCTTGAGCGCACCTGTTTCCAGACTGCGAAACCCTGGAGCCCGCAGGGGAATCTGCGTTCGGATGTGGCGATTGTTTACGGGATCGACAAGACCATGCCCGACCGTGTCGCCTCGTGGCGGAATCGCGGTT
>JANOBS010000188.1:0-1404 GCA_031411755.1 Luteolibacter sp.
GTGACCGGTGCCGCCCGATTCGTGAACGACGTGGCGATGAAGCGCGGGATGCTCTCCGTCTGGCCGGTGGTTTCGAAAGAGGCTCACGCGAAGATCAAGCGCATCGACATCTCCGCCGCCCTCACGATGCCCGGCGTGAAAACGGTGCTGCTCGCCAAGGACATCCCCGGCCACAACAACGTCGGCCCGGTGCGTCACGACGAGCCCCTGTTCGCGGACGACGAGATCCTGTTCCGCAGCCAGATGATCGCCGCGGTGATCGGCGACTCGCAGGAAGCCTGTCGCCTCGCGGCGGAAACGATCGTCGTCGAGACCGAGCCCTTGCCGCTCATCCTCGGAATCGATGCCGCCATCGCAGCGAACTCCTTCCACACCGATCCCCACGTTTTGGAACGCGGCGAAGTTGCCTCTGCACTGGCGGCTTCACCGCTCACCCTCGAAGGCGTCTTCAACTTCGGCGGGCAGGAGCATTTCTATCTCGAAACCCAGGCCGCGTGGGCAGAGCCGGATGGCGAGGGTGGCTTGATCGTTCACAGCTCGACCCAGCATCCGTCGGAAATCCAGACGATCGTCGCTGAAGTCCTCGGCTGCACGAAGCATCGCGTCGTCGTCGAGTCACCGCGCATGGGTGGCGGCTTCGGCGGCAAAGAGACGCAGGGTAATGCCTGGGCGGCCCTGTGCGCTTTGGCGGCCTCGATCACTGGAGTACCAGTCGGCATCCAGCTCGACCGCGACCTCGACATGGAGATCACCGGCAAGCGCCATCCCTTTCACGCCCGCTACCGGGTCGGCTACGACGAGTCCGGCAAGCTCCTCGCGGCGGACGTGTTCCTCGTTTCCGATGGCGGCTGGTCGCTCGATCTTTCCCAGCCGGTCACGGATCGCGCCCTGTTCCATCTCGACAACGCCTACTTCATCCCGCACGTCCGTTTCGAAGGTCGCGTGGCGAAAACGAACGTCACCTCGCAGACCGCATTCCGTGGCTTCGGCGGGCCGCAGGGGATGCTGGTCATCGAGGAAATCATGGGTCGCATTGCTTTAAAACTTGGTCTTCCTCCCGAGGAAGTCCGCGCGCGGAACTTCTACCACGGCAGCGGCGAGACCAACACCACCCACTACGGCGAGGACATCGGCGACAACCGCCTCGCCCGTATCTGGAGCGAACTACTGGAGTCCTCGGACTTCGTTTCGCGCAGGCAGTCGATCCGCGAATGGAACCTCGCGCATCCTTCCCGGAAACGCGGGCTCGCGATCACGCCGGTGAAGTTCGGCATCAGCTTCACGCTCACCCACTACAACCAGGCTGGCGCGCTGGTGCTCATCTACGCCGACGGCAGCGCGCAGGTGAACCACGGCGGCACGGAAATGGGGCAGGGGCTGCACACCAAGATTCTCGGAGTGGCG
>JANOBS010000189.1:0-14049 GCA_031411755.1 Luteolibacter sp.
ATGAAATATTCCCACGGGCCACGACCACCCGATATGCACGAAAAACAGCGCACCCGAGAAGACACCAACGTAGAGATGCAGCTGCAACCAGAAGCTCGTGCTGCCGAGACGCAGGAAAGGAACCCGTTTTCTCAGGTTGAAGAAGGTCAGAAACAACATCGCCGCGAAAAGAACCCAACCACTCAGGTAAGCATGGCGTGGATACAACGGAGCGTACTTGATATAGGCTACCAGCAATCCGACGACTGCCAGAGTGGTGATCAACGTGCTGGCGAACCTCCTGCGGGTGAGTTCTATTTCCTTTTTAGCCACTGTGCGATGGAGGTTACATGGGTTAGATCCGTCCGGCTGAGGGCATCATGCGGGCAGGCGTTCTGGCAGGCGGGGCCACTGGTTTGCTCGACGCAGAGGTCACACTTGGTCGCTTTCAAAATCGGCTGGAACTCTTCATCGACCAAAAACTCGCCCTTGGTGGATCGGATTTCGACCATCCGGATCGAATCGTATGGGCAGTTCGCCGCACAGGTTCCGCAGCCGATGCAGGTGGCCGGATTGATCACGACCTCGCCGCCGAAGCTGGTCCGGTGGATGGCACCGGTCGGGCAACCGATCATGCAGACCGGATCCACGCAGTGCATGCAGGCGTTCGCGATCATCAGGTTGTCGATCATCGGCCCGTGCCGCAGGAAGCGCGGATTGCCATCGTGAGCGGTGGCGCAGGCACGCACGCAATCGTCGCAGCGGGTGCAGCGATCCATGTCGATGACCATCGACTTCGTGCCGTTGAAAAAGCGGTGCTCCGCCATGAACTCCATCACGCTGGCGGATGGCGCATTGTCGGTTTCTGAGGGGCTTGTGCCCGCCTTCGCGATCGGTTCCGGCTCGTGATCAAATGGAGAGACGCTTTCCGACCACTCACGATTCGCATATTTTTCCAGCGACGGCGTTGGAATGAAAATGAGATACGCGTATCCAAGTGACCGGAGCGAATGGCGGGACTGCAACCCTTGCCGGGGATTCTTCCAGTGGTTCGCGATTTCCTCATAACCGAAGACACTGCCCGCGCCGATGTAGTTCAAGGTGCGTTCACCGTTGCCATACTTCTGGCTGACCCGGCAGAACCCGGCGCTGATCATGTAGATGCCGTTGCTGTATTCGCCTTCCCTTACGATGACCGGCTCGTTCGCGGAGATCGACTGCTCGCCATCCTTCGCCATCCGCAGGTAGGATCCGGACCAGTTGTATTCGCCGTGGTTTTCAAGCTGTGCGTCCTGGCACAACTGCGCATAGCCCGGCTCATCGAGATGACTGAACAGCGGATGATTCCGCAGGAAATTCTTCAGGGAGTTTGCGCGGTAGATCGTGTCGATCTGCTTCTTCAGCGCGGGATCGAAACGCATGAGGTCGCGGAGCCCCTCCCAACTGAATTCGAGCAGGCTTGCCCGCTGCGTGGAGGCCACCACGGTGGCGGTCCTCGGCATGCGGCTGAGCGCTGAAATTTCCCCGAACATCTGGCCCTGTTTCAGGACGGCAGTCTGCGCACCGGAAATGACCTGAGGATAATCCTGTAGATAAATCGAGCTTCGCTGTTTGTTGATCGAACCCTTGAGATTGTCACTCGCTCGCGGCGATCGTTTCCTCCACCCCTCCGGCTCCGGGTTGTTGTTCCACAACTGGGCGAAGCGGGCCATGAAGCTCTTTTTGACCTTGGTGGAGCGACCCAGAAGCTCGGGATCAATTTCAGGCCTGAGCACCACCTCGACCTCACCTTCCAGGACCAGAAAGGCCGAGGTTCCGTAGTCGTCCTTGCGGAGAATGATTTCCCCGGAGGCATACTCGCGCACCGCCGTGTCCGCCCGCAGGATCCCGCGCAGGGGAGTGCCGGCGGGGAATGCCTTCTCGTCCATGCTGGCGAAAGGCTCCGTCGCCAGCAGCCTCTCCAGCGTGGCCTCGCTCATCGCAGGATCCATCGGATTATCCCAACGCTTCGGGCGGGATGCCTGGCGGGTGATGCTTGCCGGAGAAGTGTCGGATTTTGCCATGGTCAGCGGTCTAGGCATCGATCACCATTTTGCCTCTTGGTCGGCAGATGCAGCTCAGGCAGGTGCCTTCTTCCGGTGGAGAGCCGGGTTCGAGAATGTATTCCACTTCGCCCTGCTTGATCGCCACCAGGCACGATCCGCAACTGCCCGCGCGACATCCCCCTTCCATGGTGGTGATCCCATTCTTTTCTGCGAATTCCAGAAGGTTCTCCATCGCAGCATCCCACGCCACGGTCTTTCCGGAACGGGCGAACTCGATCGGGATCACCGCTTGATCGGCGGCCTCCGATTTCGCGACAGCCTCCTTCGGCGCGCTCTTGACGGTGGCCGGACCAAAGGCCTCGAACTTCACGTCCTTCTTCGGCACACCCCAGTCATACAGGCCGTTGACGAGGGTCTCCATGAACGGACCCGGGCCGCAGAGGTAATACTCGAAATTACTCGAAGGCAGGATCTCCTTCATCAGGTCATTCGTGACGCGGCCCTCGTAATGATACGCATCGCCCCGCACATCCTTCTCCAGCGGGCGGCTGTAACAAATGTGCAGCCGAACATTTGGATTGGTCCTTTGCAGCTCGATGACCTCGTCGCGAAACATGTGGTCCTGGCTGTTCCGGCAACCGAAGAAAAAGTGGATTTCCCGGTTGTCCTTGATGTGGGTCAGGTAGCGGGCAATCGCCAGCATGGGCGTGATGCCGATCCCGCCGGAAATGAGGACCACCGGACGATCGACTTCGACATCCAGGAAAAACCGGCCGCTGGGAGCCTTCACGTTGAGGATGTCGCCCTCCTTCACATGGTCGCTGAAGTAGCTGGAAACGATGCCCGGTGGGAGGGCCGGATCATTCGACGGAGGCAGGGCGCGCTTGATGGTGACGCGGTAGTGGTCGTCGCTGAGCGAGCCGTCCGAGAGCGAATAGCAGCGCACCAGCGGCTTGGTCGCGTTCGGCGGATGCAGCTCGAAGGTCAGATACTGCCCGGGCTTGAATGGCGGCAGCGGACTTCCGTTGTGCGGAGTCAGGTAGAACGAGTAGGTGTCCTCACACTCCTCCACTTTCCTGGAAACCGTGAACTTGCGGTATCCGTTCCACGCCGCTTCGGGGGCGGCCTGCGCCTTCAGGTTCAGGATCTCGATCTTCTTCTGCAGCGCTTCGAGCTCCAGGCGGTTTCGTTTCACCTCGAATCGGAGCCCCGCCGCGACCGTCCACCATTGGGTCGCGATATATCCCAGCATCAGCACGCCACCGACCACCCCAATCGTGAGCAGTGGGCTGGAAAGAGCGGAACGTAAAAGGATCTCGTAATTCACATTTCTGGGCAACGAATGGACGGGGGAAGGAGCAATTGAAGTCCTGGCGGATGCGGCGGCAAAATCCAATCCCACTCAAGAAATCCTCTTCCTCCTTTTAGGGGACCCTAGAATCACGAACTTTACGATTAAAGACAAAAAGCCATGGGCCGATGACCATTTGGCGCCTCCTGCAGTCCCTAACAGGACAAATCCCCTTGCCGTTGCTGACGAAAAACATGGTAGCAGAGGGCGGATTTGAACCGCCGACCAAAGGCTTATGAGTCCTCTGCTCTACCACTGAGCTACTCTGCCATGCTTTCCTGAAACGGGAAACCCCGTTGCGGGGAGCGGTCGATACCCGTCGTCGCGGCCGATGTCCAACGGAAAATTTCCGAATCCGACCGCCGGGAACGTTGCTCCAAGGGCTTTCCGGGCTGTAGAGGTCGATGCCGACTTTTTCCTAAGACCGAGTCTTCGTCCGTGTCATTCTCTTGCACCCATGAGAGTCCGAACCATCGCTTTCGTCATTCTTTGCTTCGCCATCCTTGGCGTGTGCCTCAAAGGACGACCCGTCCGACAGTGGCTGGACGAAGCGACCGAGCATCCGCCTTCACGCTACGGCTATGAGGTTTCCCGCAAGGATCTGGACGGACAATGGCAGTTCACCGTGGTGATCGCGCCTTATGCCGCGAAGGCCTTTGAGAAGGCGACCCTCCAGCTTACCGAAAAGTCCGCGAAGGAAGTCCCGCTTGCGGCCGCTGATGCCTCCGGGCGAAAGCAGCTCGAATTCACGATCCCAAAAGAGAATTTGAAGGGCGCCTGGCTCGATCTCGATTCCGGTCCGGTGAAATACTGCGGCCCTTTTGCGGCAGGCAATTTCGCGGGATTCCGCCTCAATCTTGAATCCGCAGGTCTCGTTTTCGCGTCAGACGATGATGTCCGGGTCTTTGCGCGAAAGAAGGATGCCTCATTCGAATTCCGCTTCGTACTGCCACAACCAAAGATGGAGATCTCACGCGCCGGCCCGCCTCCGCCGACCATCATTTCCGCGACCTTGACCGGCCCCGTGGAGGGAGGAACGATGACCATTCCCTTTCATACTCGGACCATGGGTGGCATGATGCCCATGGAAGATCCAGTTTTGACCCTGCCCGCCGCCGGCTTGGAGAACTTCGTCGTCAGCGTCGTTTACGGTCACTACGACTCACCCTTTAAGCTCACGAAAACCACCACACGCTACCTTGCCTTGGGCATCGCAGCCGCGAATGCGGAGGCCGCAATCCAAGGACCGATGCCAGTGGAGTTGCCTCTGAAATGAACCGGCTCGGACGGGATGCGGACTTGAAATTATTCCAAACCCGTCCAGCAGTCCGACCATGTCCGACACCCCCGCCCCCAGCCTGCTGAACCGCCTCGTCGGCTGGCTGTTTCCGAAAAAGGTCCCCTTGGCACTCGGTGCGGCGATCCCTGAGCTTTCAATCCCGGACCACACCGGCGCATTGGTCACACTCCCAGAGAGAGGCTGGACCTTCCTCTATTTCTATCCCCGCGCCGACACCCCAGGCTGCACCAAGCAAGCCTGCAGCCTGCGCGACGCCTACGAATCCCTCGTTGATCAGGGCGTGAAAGTCTTCGGTGCCAGCCTCGACCACCTGATCTCCCTGCGTAAATTCCGCGAGAAATATCAACTCCCCTTCCCGCTCCTGGCCGATACCGAGGGCAAGCTCGCCGACGCCTTCGGTGTCCCCCACTCCTTTGGTTTCACCCGCCGCCAGGCCTTCCTCTTCAAGGACGGCCTCCTCGTCTGGCGGGACCTGGAGGCGTCCACTGATCGACAAGCGGCAGACGCCCTCGCCGCGATCCGGAAATACTCCTGAGATTGGCTCAGTTGACACATCCGGCTCCTGTCCCCATGGTGCGCGGACTTTGCAGGACCGAATGATTTTCAAAAGCCTCTGTCGCCACGTCGGAATCGGCGCGAATTCCTATCTCGTGGAAGCGGGTGATGCCCGGGTCGTGCTCGACTCCGGCATGCACCCCGAGAACGAAGGCATGGAGGCCGTGCCGCGATTCAATCTGCTCAAGCCGGGCACGATCGACTCCGTCATCATCACCCACTCGCACCTCGACCATGTCGGAACCCTGCCGGTGCTGATGGAAAACCAGTCGCAGGCCCACGTGTTCCTCACTCCCGAGACCTGTGACCTCACCACGGCCATGCTTCACAACTCGGTGAACGTCATGCAGTCGAAGCGCATCGAACTCGGCCTCACCGAGTATCCACTGTTCGAGCACAAGGACATCGACCGCATGGTCGAAACGTTTGAGCTCAAAGGCATCGAGCGCCCCTTCAATCTCGATCCCGGCGGGAAAATGCGCGCCACCTTCCACGACGCCGGGCACATCCTCGGCTCGGTCGGCGTGACCATCCAGGCCGCCGGAAAGACCCTGCTCTACACCGGCGACGTCAACTTCGAGGACGCCACCATCCAGAAGGGTGCCCTGCTGCCGGAAACCACGGTCGACGCCCTCGTCATTGAAACCACCCGCGGCAACCACCAGCGCGATCCGAACTACACCCGCTCCGGCGAGGAAAACGAACTCGCCGACGCCATCCGCAAGGTCATCGAGCGCGGCGGATCGGTCCTGATCCCCGTTTTCGCCATGGGCAAGACCCAGGAGGTCCTCGCCATGCTCCAGCGCTTCCGGAAGGAAAAGCTCATCCCGCGCACGGCCCCGATCTACATCGGCGGTCTCAGCACGAAGATGACGATGGTCTACGACCGCCACTCCGACACCTCACGGCGGAAACTTCCCGGCTTCCGCATCCTTTCCGACATGGACCTGGAAAGCGGCAACCGCGACGCCCGCAAGCGCGCCCCGATCCCCCTCGTCGCTGGAGCCATCTACGCCCTTTCCAGCGGCATGATGACGGAAAAGACCGTCTCCAACACCTTCGCCCGCACCGGCTTTCTCGAGAACAAGCGCAACGGCCTGTTCTTCGTCGGTTACGCCGATCCCAAGTCCCCCGGCGGCCGCATCCGCGCCACCGCTCCCGGCGACAAGGTCGTCGTCGATCCCGCCTTCGGAGCCGTGCCGCTGAACTGCGACATGCGCGTTTTCGATTTCTCCGGCCACGCCACCCGCGATTCACTGCTGAACTACATCCTCAAGGTGAACCCGAAAAAGACCTTCCTCGTCCACGGCGACGAGCCGGCGGTCGAGTGGTTCAAGGAGCAGCTTGCGGCCAAACTTCCATCTACGGAGGTCATCGTACCACAGCCCGGCGACGAGCACGAAATCTAAGCGCCGCGAGGCTTTGCCGCCTTGTTGCAAACGCGTCGCGATTGCGATGTGAGGATTTACGGAGTTCTGCTTGCGCTGGCCTTTCGCTTGGCCGAAGGGTCGAGTCATGCACGACCACGCCCGACACGATGATCACGAGTCACACAGCTCGGAACCGTCGTGGAAACTCTTGTTAGGCTCGGCGGTCGGCTGCGGTGCCTTCACCCTCGCCGCGATCTTCCTGCATCGAAACACCGGGCTTAACAACCTCGCCCACGCCGCCTACGCCGCCGCCTATCTGTTAGGCGGCTGGGATGCCGCGCTCGATACCTTCGACCGCCTCAAGCGCATGCGGCTCGACATCCATTTCTTGATGCTCGCCGTTGCCATCGGAGCCGCCGCCATCGGAGCCTGGTGGGAGGGTGCGGCATTGCTGTTTCTCTTTTCACTGAGCAACGCCCTCGAAGGCATGGTCATGGCCCGCACCGAGCGGGAAATCAAAAGCCTGTTCCGTGACGCGCCGAAGACCGCCACCCTCGTCGGGCCTGATGGTTCGGAGTCCGAGATCGAGGTCGATGCACTAGAGATTGGCAACATCGTCCGCATCCTTCCCGGCAGCCAGTTTCCCGCAGATGGTCGCGTCGTGGCCGGGGAATCCGCTGCCGACGAGGCCTCTCTCACCGGCGAAGCCGATGCCGTGGACAAGCACCCCGGCGACACCGTCTTCGGTGGCACGCTCAACACCTGGGGCTCGCTCGATGCCGAAATCGTCCGCCCCCCGGGCGAAAGCGCGCACGCGAAGATCATCAACCTCATCCAGAACGCCCAGGCCAGCAAGGCCCCCTCGCAGCGCTTCACCGATCGCTTCGGCACCGGCTACACGATCGGCATCCTCAGCCTGTCGATCGTCATGTTCCTCGTCTGGCACTTCGGCTTCGGCATCCCTGCCTTCACCGCCGCTGCTGGCGAAAAATCCGCCGTTTATCGCGCGATGACCCTGCTCGTCGTCTGCTCGCCCTGCGCCCTCGTGATTTCCATCCCCAGCGCCATCCTCACCGGCATCGCCTCCGGAGCGCGTCGCGGCATCCTCTTCCGCGGCGGCGTGGCCTTGGAAACCCTCGCCACCATCAACCGCCTCGCCGTCGACAAGACCGGCACCCTCACCAAGGGCGAACTCGAACTCGTCTCAATCGAATCGTCCACTCCCGGCCAGGAAGACGAGGTCCTGCGCCTCGCCGCCGGGCTTTCCCGACGCTCCACCCATCCGCTTTCCCGCGCCATCGCGCAGAGTTGGCAAAAGAAGCACGGCAGTGATGCTATCGCCGCCGAGAAGGTCGAGTCGATCGCCGGCCAGGGCTTGCGCGGAGAGGTCTCCGGTCTAACAGTTTCCCAAGGTCGACGAGGCCTCTTTCCCGAAAGCTCCTGGATCCAAGCCCTCCCCGATCCCGAGCCCGGCCTCACCGAAGTTCTTGTCGGCGGTGGCGAAATCTTCGGACGCATCCTCCTCCGCGATGGACTCCGGCCCGAATCCAAAGGTCTCATCCAGCGCCTCCACGACGACGGCATCAAGGTCACCATGCTCACCGGCGACCGCCCACAGGCCGCCGAACTCGTCGCCAAGGAACTCAACCTCGACGAAGCCCGCGCTGGTCTCACCCCCGAAGACAAGGTCGCCGCCATCCTCGAGTGGCGGAAAAAGGGTGAACTCGTCGGCATGGTCGGCGACGGCGTGAACGACGCCCCCTCCCTCGCCGCAGCGGACGTTTCCATCGGCATGGGCCTGCGTGGTTCGGATGCCGTGCTCGAACAGGCAGACGTCATTCTCACCAAGGACAAGCTCGAACGCGTCGTCGAGGCCCTCGACCTCAGTCGGAAATGCCGCGCCATCATCCGTCAAAATGTCGGCATCTCCCTCGGCATGGTCCTCATCCTCGCCCTCTCGGCCTTAGGCTCCTGGATCCCCCTGCCCCTCGGCGTCCTCGGCCACGAGGGATCGACGGTGATCGTCGTGCTGAACAGCCTGCGGCTGCTGTTCGTGAAATCGACGGAAAGTTGACAACTTGTCCACTTCAATTACCGTGGCGGAATGAAGTCCGTCACGATTGCCGAATTCAAACGCAACCTTCCGGTTCTGCTCGGTGAGGTGGCTCAAGGTGCCAGCATCATCGTCCAGAAAGGCCGGAGGCGCGAGAATGTGGCGATCCTCACTCCATTTACCGAAAGCAAGGCGAGCCCAAGACAGCTCGGACTGCTGGCCGGGCGCGGTAAGCCGGTCTTCAAAAACTGGAACATCACCGAGGACGACTTCCTTGCCTCACGCTGAACCATGGCTTGGATGCTCGACACCCACGCCCTGCTCTGGGCCTTGTTTGAACCCGCCAGACTCGGCAGGAAAACGCGAGCCGTTCTCAACGATCCGCTACCGAAGTCATCGTCAGCCCGATCAGCTACTGGGAGATCAGCCTGAAATTCGGGCTCGGGAAATTGGAACTTCCGGGCACCGATCCCTCGGAGATCCCAGCCGCCGCCCGGCAGCTCGGCCTGACCGAAGAACCCTTGGCCTCGGAAATCTTCTCCACGTTTCATCAGCTTCCCTACGCCCCGGATCATCGCGATCCCTTCGATCGCCTGCTCGTCTGGCAGGCCATCTCCAGCAAGCACACCCTCCTCAGCAAGGATCGCGCCATGGCGTTCTTCAAAAGCCATGGGTTGAGGTCCGATTGGTAGCTCGGACCACTCCCATGAGTGGACCAAGAAATCACGCCCTATTTCATCTGGACCAAGAACGCAGCGCCCCTCTTTGGAATCAGGGACTTTCCTGATGAAGGGTCTTCAGGATTTCCTCTCCTTCCATCTTCCTGGCCGGCAAGGGCGGATCGCCTGCCTGGCAAATCACGATGCCCACATTCGTGAGATAGACATCCAGATGGGCTTGGCGCGCGACTTCTTCCAAGGCCGTCAGGAGCCCGACGTTCCTCGCGCGGTAGCGGATCTTCGGCAGCGGATTGGCTTCCCCCGCTCCAGTTACGCCTCCAGCGCTCTTGACGATCCATGACACCCCTCTCCGCTCCGGCTCACCCGGCTCCAGCTCAAAGGACCGCATCCGCAGGAAGTCGATGGCTTCCTCAACGGTGACCTCTTCAAACTCGATCACCGGGATCACGATCTTCTCCAGCCTGGCAACGATGTCATTTCCGGCTTTCGCTGGCTCCTCGGTGGCAAGATTCCCCGCGTCCAGCTTGGGCCGATCACAAGCAGAGACAGCAAGGCAGATCGACAGAACCAGCAAGAAAGGAAAATGGCTGCTCAAATAGATGTGAACGTTAGGGTCCCCACACGCCCGACCGAGGGCGCGCTCCGACTTCGGGGTTGATGGTCGAATGGTCACGGCGACTTGAACTCACAGCTGGAATTCCTTAGAATTGATGTCTCGCCACGGCTACTTCTTGGCGGATACAGCTCAAGAAGGCGTCATCAACTGGGACGTTTTCAACAATGTAAATCTGAACTCATGCTTACGGTGTCACGATTCGGTAGAACCGGCACGTGCCGATGGGAAGTGCGTTGTAGGTGCTCATCGGGGCCGTGGCGGTGACGGTGGCAAGGTCGCTCCACGTGACAAGATTCTCGCTCGTCTGCACGCGGTAGCTGCGCGTGACGACGCTCTGCCATGAGACACTCGCCGTGCCCGCACTGTTGACAAACTGCGTGATGCGCAGACTCGATGCGCTGTTGAGCGGATCGGTTTGCGCGGTCAGTTCGGCCGCATTCCTCTGGCCGTCGCCATCGGTGTCCTCATTGGGTTCGCTCGTCGCGTGAATCTTGCCCCACACGATCTCGGCCTGACCGGGCGCGGTGTCCTTCGTCGGACTCACTGCGACGTCATAGCCAAACGGCGCGATGGTCGTGTAGAAGCCTGCGAAGAACGCATTGCCCTGCGCATCGGCCGCGCAGGCATAACCCACGTCATCGCCCGCGCCGCCCATCGTGCCTGCGAGCCAGTGAGGTGAGCCGTCGGAAAAAATACGCGCCACCATCAGGTCACGCGCACCTCCACTCGTCTGCGTGTGCGCGCCGAAAGTCACGCTGCCCGCGAAGCTGCCGCACAGTACGAAGCCGCCGTCCGGCATCGAGCTAATCTCCGCGCCTTCATCATCACTGCTGCCACCGAGACGCTGCAGCCATTGCGGTGTTTCGTTCCAGTCGAACTTCGCCACATAGACATCGCGACCACCAAGACTGCTGAGCGCGCCTGCGCCGAAAATGGGAGTGCCCGTGCCATTGAAACTGCCACTCGTCGCATAGCCAGTCGGAGTGGCGGCAACACCGCGACCGTAGTCTTCGCCAACTCCACCCGCTTGCTTGATCCGACGCCAAGAACCCGCAGCGGTCATTCGACCGAGCCATGCATCGGTATCGCCAGCCGAGGTAATCGTCGTCACACCAAACGTGGCGCTGCTGCTGAACTGCCCCGTCGCGAGCACATCGCCCGAACCATCCTGCGCAAACGCGAGCCCGCGCGCCGCGCTGCTGGTTCCTGAAATCGCCGTCATCCATTGCAACACGCGTGCCGAGTTGTAGCGCGCGATGAACGCCCATAGCTCGGCCGCGCCGGTGCTCACGGTTTGCGCTCCAAAGACCGCCGTGCCCGAGAAGCTGCCGCACACGATGAATCCACCGGTGCCATCAGCGATGCACTCGCTGCTAATCACCGAACCGCTCGTCGCCGCGCCCGTCGCGCCCGCCCACACCACATTCCCTGAGGTGCCGAGTTCCGCCGTGAAGGTGCTCGTCGTCCCCGCCGGTGTGCTCAACGCGAATGTGCCGATGCTAATGCTGCCCTGAAACGTGCCGCAAACGAACACGCGACCCGCGCCATCCACCGTCACGTCATACGCGAAATCGCTGCCCGCGCCGCCGTAACGACGCACCCAGAGTAGGGTGCCATCCGGCGCGCACTTCGTCACAAAGATGTCTTCCGCACCCGCGCTGGCCGCGAGCGCCGCCGTGTTCGTCGGACCAGTGAAAGTCACCGTGCCTTGCAGCGAGCCGACCGTGTAAACATTGCCCGCCACATCACAATCGAGTGCCCGCGCCACTTCATTTCCCGCTGCCGTGCCACCGCTGCACACCCACCGCGCCGGACGTCCGCCTTTTGGCGAACCCGAGCCGGCACCGCTGACGAGATGCGCCTTCAAATCGCTCGTGTCCAATCCATCGAAGAACGCCGCCGAGCGGAAACCCGCGCTGAGCAGCGAACCGACCGAAGTGCCGGCGACCGTCGTGGCCAGCAATCGCGATGTGGCCGCCGCGTCGTTTTTCAACCAGCGGTCGAACCACGCGAGCGTGTAGTGATGCGACTGGTCGCGCTTTGCCTCCGTGCTGCTGCCGCTCCACCAGAAGTGATTCGAGTTCTCGAACACCACCTCCATGCACGGCAGGCCGTATTCGCGCCACCATTTCCATGCCGTGAGCTTGCACTCGGAATCCGCGAAACCATTCAGCGAACCCTGCCCCATCGCCGGCACTCGCGGCGTCCGCCACGGCTGCGGACGGTTGCTGCCAAGCGGCGATCCTCCGTCGCCCTTCTCGCTCAACGCGAGATTGTCCCACGCCACCACGCATTTCACCCGCGCATCCTCATCCTGCACTTTCATCAGCGAACGCCCGCCCAGCGACCAACCACAGACACCGGCCTTCGAGTTGTTACACTCCGCTAAGAAGGGATTCGCCGCCGAAGCCAGAAAGTCCAAGCCGCTCACGCACGCATTGGCATACAGATTCTCGCTCGAACCTTCCGGCAACGTCAGACACACCACATAGCCATCGCGCGCCAGTCGCTGCGCCGCCCACTCCGTGCTGTTCAAGCCCGCGCCTCCACCCGGCAGCATCGAAATCACCGGATACGGCCCCGCACCCAACGCCGCATCCGGCGCATAAACATTCGCTGTCAAATTCGCCCCGCCGCCATGCTGAGGGATCGTAAATCCGATGTTCGTGCGGATCTGGGCAAGGGCTCCGTTACTGCTAAACAAGAGGAGAAATAAGAGAAAACATCCAGTCTTCATAAGTCACAGAAGACTAAACAGCCTTGGCCCATGGAAGTTGCCCCCGAAATTTTTGTCGAACATGTTATTGACCGACCGGCCGGTGAGCCCGGGCAAAGGCGACCGGGTTTGGTGGATTTCGGCGCCCTCTTTCATGGCCGATGTTTTAGCTCCGTCCTGTGATTGGCCCAAGATGGAAATGCTTGGACGGGGAATGCCGTGGGCTTGGAGATCGTGCGTTCTCGCAGTCCGGGGACGGCCTCGATTTCGGCCTTCAATTCCGCCGCGTCCTCCCTGACACTCCACCGCATGCGCATCGTTCACGCCGCCAATCTCCAGCTCGACAAGGATGGCGCGCATCTTTGGAACCAGGACCAGAAGATCCATCACGGGCTGGTCCGGCTGGGGCACTTTGTGTATCCGTTCTCGATCAATGACCGGGCGCGGATGCTTTCGCCACTGGGCGGGAAGTCGCTGGGGAAGAAGCCCGCGAACCGGGCGCTGATCGAGACTTGCAAGAACGTCCATCCGGATCTGCTGCTTCTGGGGCACGCGCAGTACATCAGCGACTCCACGCTTCAGGAAATACGACGGCTGCTGCCGGACATCCGGATCGGGCTGTGGTATGTGGACCCGCTGTGGGTTGCGGAGGACACGCGGCATCTGACGGAGCGGCTGGGCGTGCTGGACGCGCTGTTCTGCTCGACCGGTGGTGACCTGCTGAAAACTTTTTCCCGTCCGAACTGTCCGGCCGCGTTCATCCCGACGGCGGTGGATGCGGGGATCGAGTGCCATCGCGCGTTCGAGACGACCGATTTCCTCCACGACTTCCTGTTCTTCGGTCGCGACAAAGGCGAACCGGCCCGCCGCGCCTTTCTCCAGGATCTGGAAAAACGCCTGCCCGACCTGAAGAGCGGCATCTACGGTTGCCTCGACCGCCCCGGGATCTTCGGCTGGGAAAAGGAGCAGATCATCCGCCAGTCGAAGATGGCGCTGAATCTTTCCCGCCGCGCGGATGTTTCGCTCTACTCCTCCTCGCGCATCGGAGAGCTGATGGGCAATGGCATCCTCACGCTCACGCCACGAGGAGCCGGGCTGGAGGAGCTATATGCCGAGGACGAGCTGGTGTATTTCGATGGGATCGACGATCTAACCGAAAGGATCCGCCACTACGCCACGCATCCGGAGGAACGCATCGCGATCGCGAAGAAGGGCTGGGAGCGGAACCACCGCGACTACAACGGCACGGAGGTCGCGAGGTTCATCACGTCCCTGACGATGCGGACGGAGGAGTGGAAGCAGGCTCCGTGGGCGAAGCATGTGTTTGGACTGTGATGGCCTGTTGGGAAATCTTGCTGCGTGGGATAATCGGGCATTTTTCCGA
>JANOBS010000190.1:0-9273 GCA_031411755.1 Luteolibacter sp.
CGCATACATTTCAGGTTTCCCCAACAACTAGGGAATCCCCTTTCAGGTTGACCAGATAATACCTCCTCACGACTCAAAAAAACCTGGGTCGTATTTACATCGTTCGGAGTCGTGAAAACCCAAGGCGTTTGACGAAAATGGCGATCCGTGCAACGCTACGGCATGGTTTCGAGGCTGTTGCGATTCGAGTCCGGGCGGCCATGGGTCGTCGGGAGCATCGGGAATGCCGCCGTGCTGCAGGACGTGTCGCTGGAAGACGCCCATGCCGCCTGCGACATTGTGGAGATCCGCCTGGATGGATTGGCTTCGGAAAATGCGCTGGATCGCCGGAATTGGCAGCATCTTGCGGGCCTGCCGCTGCTTTTCACCGCACGGCGTCAGGAAGAGGGTGGAATGCTGCCAAGCACTGGGGATGAGCGGGTGGCGTGGCTGGACGAGGCCATGGAGGACGCCGCGGCGATCGACATCGAAGTGGCCAGCCTTGAGGAAATGAGCGGGATCGTCGCGCGGATTCTGGCGAAAGGAATTCCGTTGATAGCGTCGTTCCATGATTTTTCCGGCACGCCGGGGCCTGCCGTCTGGGAGGATCGCCTCGCCATCGCCCGCGCGCACGGCGCCTCGGTGTTCAAGGCGGCAGCGAGGCTGCATGGGCTTTCCGACTTGCAGGCGGTGGCGTCCTTTCAAGCTAGCGATCACGGAATGCCGGTGGCCATGATGGGCATGGGACCGCTGGCACCGGTCTCGCGACTGCTGTGCGCCCAGCATGGTTCGGTACTGAACTACGGCTACCTCGGCGACCTACCGACCGCTCCGGGGCAATGGAGCGCGGCGAAATTGAAAGGCGCGATCAGCTCACTGGAATCAGTGGTCGCCTAATTTCCGATAGGCGACTCGTAGATCTCGACCGAGGAAAGCGTGCCGAGCGGGTAGTAAAAGCCGCCGGTGATCAGCAAGCGGCCATTGGCCAGCATGGTGGCGGTGTGGGACTGGCGTGGAGTCGCCAGCGCTCCGGTCATGCTCCAGCGACCCGTCGCAGGATCGTAAAGCTCAGCGCTGGACAGGTAGTTTTGCCCATAGCCACCCGCCGCCAGGACCAGCCCGTTCGGTAGCAGCGTGGAAGTGTGGAAATAGCGGGCGGTGACGAGCGCGCCGGTGTTGCTCCACGCCCCGGTCATCGGGTCGTAGAGTTCCGTGCTGGCGAGCGCGCCGGTGTAGATCCTGCCGCCGGTGAGGAGGACCTTTCCATTCGGAAGCAAGGTCGCGGTGTGGTCGATGCACGGATTGGCAGCAGTGCCCGTCTCGCTCCATCTGCCAGTCGCGGGATCGTAGAGTTCGGAGCTGCCTTGGAGAGTCGCTCCATCATAGCCACGGGCAACGAGTACGCGGCCATCAGCCAACAGTGTGGCGCTGTGGTAGATGCGGGCATGGGCGAGAGAGCCGGTCGTGCTCCAGCTGCCTGTCGCAGGGTCATACAGCTCCGCCGTGTCGAGGTAACCGCTCCAGTTGTAACCGCCCACGATCAGCACCTTGCCGTTGTTCAAAAGGGTGGCGGTGTGCTTTTTGCGAAGAGTCCCCGGCGAGCCAGTCTTACTCCAGAGCCCGGTCGCAGGATCATAAAGTTCTGCGGTGGGAACGAGTTCGCTGGAGATGAAATCATCGCCGCCCGCGATGAGCACCTTGCCGGATGGCAACAAGGTGGCGCTGTGATTCTCGCGCGAGGTGGACAGCGAGCCGGTCTCACTCACGGCTCCGGACTCGGGATCGAAAAGCTCGGTGGCGGTGAGCGGATGCTGGGGCTCCCGATCATTGAAACCACCCGCGATGAGGACCTTTCCACTCGGCAGAAGCGTGGCCGTGTGAAGCTGACGGGCGGAGACCAAGGGGACGTGCGTCTTGAAGGTTTCCGCCGTGGCGGACTGGCGCGTGATCGTGAGAGTATAGGTGCGGGTGCTCATCCCATCAGGTGCCGTGACCATTAACGTGATGAGGTTCGCCTCCTCGTCCAGGGCGATCATGCGCGAGCTGCCGACGGAAACGCCCTCTCCATTGACCGTGATCGTCGTCCCGGGCCGGGATCCTGCGGGGGTGATCGTAAGGCTTTCGACCGAGTGCGGGACTGCGGCTCTATAGACGGTGAGCGCAGTAGAAAAGACGGGGTTCAGGGTTCCCACATTGAGTGTGAGTGACGTGAGTTCCGCGATGTTGCTGAGCGTGGTGAATCCCGAGACCGGGCTGTAACTCGTACCGAGCCGATTGGTCGCGTAGCCCGCAAACGAGTAGTCCGTCCCCGGTGCAAGGGCGCCGGCATTCAACGTGAAAACCCCCAAGCTTCCCGATGTGCTCAAGTGCACCACCCCTGTGCCTCCGATCCTTGGTGTGCTGCTGATCGACGTCCGAGCGTAGGCCACGCCGCGTTCAAGGATCGGCTCGCCACCGTCGCTGGTCACCTCACTGCCCAGCACGGCCGCAACTCCGCTGATGCCGGATGACGTGGGCGACCACAGACTTGGCGAACTCGTCCTGGCGATGAAATTTCCAAGTGCGCTGTAGGTGGTCCCGACGCTGTTCGAGGCATAGGCCACGAATGTGTAGGCCGCGCCCTGTCTAAGGCCGGAAACATTGATGGTGAAAGCGCCAGTGGCACCCGGGACCGTCAACGCAGTCACCCCTTCCCCGCCAAGCTGCGGGCTTCCATTGATGGCGGTTTCAGAGAAAAGAATACCTCGTGAAACGATCGGCGCACCACCGTCCGAGGGAATGCTTCCGCCCAAGGTGACCGTAGTTCCGGCGAGATTGGTGAACAGCGGCGACACGACGATCGGCGCGCTCTTCCGCGTGGTGAAATGCCCGACCTCGCTGGTGACCGAGCCGACGCTGTTGGTGGCGAACGCCTTGAATGCATAGTCCGTGTTGGGAGCCAAGCCGCTGACATCGACCGTGAAGGTACCGGTCGTTCCGGTTGTGGCGACGAGCACCACTCCAGCACCTCCGGGCTGGGGATCGTTGTTGAGGGCGCTCACCGAATAGATCACCCCGCGCGAAAGGATCGGCACGCCTCCATCCCGCGAAATCGTACCGCCCAGCGTGGCCGTGGTGGCGGTGGCTGCGGACGCCAGCGGGGAAACGATCAGCGGCAATGCCTGGGATACGATGAACGACGTACTTGGGATGCCGTTCGTGATCATCGTGGCCAGTGCAAAGCCGGGAAATTCAGCGCTGGTCTGCGACGTGAAACGGTTCGCCAGCGGGCTCCCTGACGCATCAGGGAGCAGGAACACGGACTGATCGTTGTCGAGCCTTCGCAACTGCAAAAGCGGGCCATTCGTCGGCGAATCCTGCCCGCCATTACCGCCGGAAGCACTGGAAGCTCCACGAAAATTCGCGCCTGTCAGGACGAGCTTTCCAGACGCGTCATGGTAGGCAGTCGAGATGACTGGAGACCTCCCCACCTCGCCTCCCGACGCACTTTCATAAAGCGCCGCCGAACCAAGCGCCAAGGTCCCGTCAGAGCCTCCCGTGATCAGGGTCTTTCCACTCGTCAACAGCGTTGAACTTTGACCGGTTTTCCCAGCAAACGCGGTCGTCGCCGTCCATTTTCCCAAAGCCGGATCGTAGAGTTCCACGGACGCGATGGCCCCTCCAACACCGCTGCCTCCGCAAACCAGCACCCTGCCGTTCCGCAGCAGCGTGGCGCTCTGGAAACGTCGGGCGACTGCCAGTGCACCGCTACGACTCCAGGTCCCGGTGGCCGGGTTGAAAAGTTCCGCCTCCGCCAGCATTACCTGGTTGAAACCTGCCGCCACCAAGACCTTGCCGCTCGGCAGCAGCGTCGCCGTCTGATCCTGGCGTGCCTTGAACATGGACCTGGTGGCTTTCCATGCGCCAGTCACCGGATCATAAAGCTCGGCATTCGCCAGGACTCCCGTCGCTCCCAGTCCGCCCGCCACCAGGACTTTTCCATTCGGCAGCAAGGTCGCCGTGTGATTGGTGCGTGCCTTGACGAGCGGTCCCGTCGCGCTCCAGCTTCCCGTCAGAGGATCAAAAAGCTCCGCCGTCGCGGTAGTCACGCCATCCGTGGTGACGCCTCCCACCACCAGCACCCTGCCATTCGGCAGAAGCGTCGCCGTATGCGAATCACGTGCGGTGGAGAGCGCGGAGACCGGCGTGCAGGTGCCCGTTGATGGATCGTAACTCTCCACGCCTTTCTGCGCGCTGCCGTTCGCTGCACGTCCGCCCACCACGAGCACCTTGCCGCTTTTCATCAGGGTGATGCTGTGGAAACAGCGTGCGGCTCCCAGCGAACCGGTCGCGCTCCACGTGCCGCTCGACTGATCGAAAAGTTCCAGCGTTGCCATCGGTGCACCTGCGTTGTCACGCCCAGCCACCACCAAGGCCTTGCCACTTGGCAACAAGACCGCACGCGGATCCCGTCTCGCCGAAACCATCGATCCCGTGGCATTCCACATCCCGACTGACGGATCGTGAAGTTCTGCCGTGTTGAGCATCGAGCTTCCTGAGCTTCCGCCTACGACCAGCAGACGACCATCCGCCAGCAGCGTCGCATTGTGGCTCCGGCGCGCGGCGAGAAGCGGCCCAGTGGCGCTCCAAGTCCCGCTCGATGCATCATAAAGTTCGGCTTTCAACTGCGCTGCGGTGCCGTTGAACCCTCCCGCCACCAGCAGTTTCCCATCCGGTAAAAGATTCGCCGTGTGATCGGTCCGCGCCGTCGAGAGGGAAGCGGTCGAAGCCCAGTTTCCTGTGAGAGGATCATAGAGCTCCGCGCTCGCGAGCGGGCTCGATGCCGTGCCTGCGGCGACCAGGATCTTGCCGTTTGGCAGGAGTGTCGCGGAATGTCCGGACCTCGCCGTGGCCAACGATCCCGTCGCCCGCCAGACACCCGTCGACGGATCACGAAGCTCCACCGACGCCAGCGCCGCACCTGCCGCGAGGCCACCGGAGAGCATCACGTTTCCATCCGGAAGAAGCGTCGCAGCATGCCGGGTCCGTGAACCGAGGAGGGCTCCCTCCGTGGACCAGCTTCCGGTCGCGGGGTCATAGAGTTCGGTGCTTGCCAATGAATTGCCCGCGCCGCCGCTGCCGCCCGCCACCAGCACCTTGCCGTTCGGAAGCAAGGTCGCCGTGTGATCGCTGCGCGCGGTCGACAGCGCAGTGGTCACCGACCAGGCTCCGGTGGATGGGTCATAAAGCTCGGCACTTGCCAGCGCCGTGGTGCCGCTGCGTCCACCGACGACCAGCACCTTGCCGGAAGGAAGAGAGGTCGCCGTGAAGGATTTTCGGGCCGTCGCCAAGGTCCCCGTCGCGGCCCACGTCCCAGTCGCGGGATCATAAAGTTCCGCCGAGGCAAGCACCGATGACCCCCTCGCTCCTCCTGTAACCAGCACCTTGCCGTTCCCCAAAAGGGTCGAACAGGAAAGTTGTCGGCCGGTCTTCAGTGATCCCGTCGGAGTGAAAGCATCCGCCGACACCACCAGGCCCACCATCATCCACAGCGCCCATGCGAAACGCATGAACCGGAAGGCCTGGACATGATGGATGAAACAGAGCATCGAATCCCAAACGCGGGGCCAATTACCTAATCCATCTCCGGAAAAACGCCACACATTCCACGTGATGGGAACGGAGCAACCGGATTCCACTAAAAGCTGCCGATGTCCTTGTTCATGAGACGCGCCTGACTCGCAATCACGGCCCTTTGCTCCGCCTTCATCCGCTCCATCTGATCCTCGATCTTTTCACGCTGCTCGTCGGAAAAGAGCAGGTCTTCCGGCAACTCCACACCACACACCCCACAACGACCGGACCTGCGGCTATAGATGACGGCGTCACAGGCGGGACAATTCATGACGGCTCGGTGGGTGAAGGCTCATCGGGTTTCGGCGCCTCGACTGGCTTAGGCCCCTTGCGATCACAGAGCAGCAAGACTCCTGCGATGAGGGAGAGCCAGGCCACCACCGGAAGCACCAGCCCAACACTACTCAAGCTTTCGTCATACCGAGAACTGTGTACCGAGTTGTTTACCGCCCCAGTGAGATAGTATGTGGCCAAGAGCACGGCCCAGGCGGATGCCAGGATTGCACCAAGGATGCGTCTGGAGGCTGCTGACATCGACCAGGACTTTAAATCAACGATCACCCAAACGATCCCGGCCAGACCCAAAACCAATCCCAGCAATATAAGGATTCTCATGATCCGTGGTCTTAGATGGATTCCATTTGAATACAACCCGCTTCGTCGGGCCGTGGATTATTTTCCGATCATCAGCATTGCTGCCAGAGCCAGCAATACGAGGCCGAAGACTCCGTCGATGAGCGGCTGGGACTTTCGATAGCCGTCGCGCAGAGGCCGCCATTGCAGGACGAAGGCCCAGAGCGACCAGAGTGCGCCGCCTTGAATGACGATGATCAGCCAGAGCGCGAGAGGGCGGCTCGATGAAGGATCACCGCGGAGAAATGGAGCGGTCACCGCGGCGAGGAAGACCACAACTTTCGGATTGAGGAGATTGCACCACAGGCCGCGCTGATAATAACTGCCTGCGAAGGGCGTCGTGACGTTTTCTCCCGCATTCGCGGAAAAGGCCTTCACGCAGGCCGAGAGAAGTTTCCATGCGAGCCAAAGGAGATAAGCCGCCGCTGCCCAACGCATGATCTGCCCGAAGAGCGGAAATGTTTCCAACATCCAAGCCAAACCCAGCACGGCCAGCGCCGCATGGATCGCGAGCCCGGTGGCAATGCCGAGCGCGGTTTTCACTCCCGCCTGCGCGCCATCCGCCAGAGCGGTGCGGGTGAGCAACAGCATGTCCGGCCCGGGGCTGAATTGCCCGATCAGCATGATGCCGGCGAAGGCCGCGAGTTCAGCCGCCGGACTCACCCTTGTTTCGCGGCGAGGAGGTAGGCGAGGACCGCTTTCTCATCGGACTTCGAGATACCAGCGTTCCAAGCCATGCCTGGCACGACGATGTGCCAGTCCTCATGGGAAATGGTTTCCGGCAGCTTCGCCTCATGGCAGCGGGTGCACTGGGCAAGGTAAACGGCGTGACCACGCTGAAGGGTGGTGAGCGGCTTGCCACTGCGCGCCGACATTTCAGCCGAGGGCAGCGGGGCCTGTTTCGGGCCGGCGCAGGAGGCCAGCAAGGCACAGCCGCCCAGAACCATCAGGGAAAGAGCTTTCATCGGGTCAGCCTAACACCCGATGGGCCCGGGCATCAATTTGATTCGTCGGACGCCGATTCCACTCAGACGCCTTTGACGACCTTCACCGCCTTCACGTATTCGAGCACCGCCTTTTCATCGGCTTTTTCGAGACCGGCGTGACCGATCATCTTCGGCATCGCGTCTTCCCAGTCCTCGATGTCGATCTTCTCCGGCAGCTTGTATTCATGGCACTGGCCGCAATTCAGCATGTAGACCTCGTGGCCACGCTGGAGGGTCTTCAGCGGGGTTTTGCTCTTCGCCGCCATTTCCTGGCTCGGATTCGGCACCTCGGAAATCCCGCCGACCGCATTGCTATCGTCGGCCCCCATGTTCCCGAGATCGGGGTTGACCATGGAGCAGCTCACGATTCCGCCGGAAAGAGCCAGCGCCAACAGCCAGAGAGTGGGTTTCACGTCCGGAGACTAGATCGGACAGCCTGCTTTCGGCAATGGTGGAAATCGTCCGCAACGCCCTTGTGGGAACATTTTGACAAATCGCCCTCCCCCCCTACCCTCGCGCGCGATGACCGCCCGGGCGGCATCCTTTCTGCTAAGCACTTGAAACCTCGAACGATGGACACACTTCGCACCTTCACCACCGGCTCCGGAGCCCCGGGAAAATTCTATTCACTGCCCGCACTCGCCGAACAGGGCTTCCCGAACCTCTCCCGCCTGCCGGTTTCGATCCGGATCGTGCTGGAGTCCGTCCTGCGCTGCGTGGACGGCCGGAAAGTGACCGAGGCCGACGTGACGAACCTCGCCAACTACAACGCCAAGGCCACCGGCGAGTATGAAATCCCTTTCACCGTCGCCCGCATTGTCCTCCAGGATTTCACCGGCGTGCCTCTCCTCGTCGACGTCGCCGCCATGCGCGATGCCGCCGTGAAACGCGGTGCCTCCCCGGAAAAAATTGAGCCGCTGGTGCCGGTCGACCTCGTCGTCGACCACTCGGTGCAGGTCGATTTCTCCGGCTCGCAGCTCGCGCTCGACCGTAACATGGAGATCGAGTTCATCCGCAATCGCGAGCGCTACGAATTCCTCAAGTGGGGCCAGCAGGCCTTCGAAACCTTCTCGGTCGTGCCTCCCGGCATCGGCATCGTCCACCAGGTGAACCTCGAGTTCCTCGCCAAGGGCGTCCTTGAGAAGAACGGCGTCTTTTACCCGGACACCCTCGTCGGCACAGACTCCCACACCACCATGATCAACGGACTCGGAGTCGTCGGCTGGGGCGTGGGCGGCATCGAGGCGGAAGCTGGCATGCTTGGACAGCCGGTCACTTTCCTCGTTCCGGAAGTCGTCGGCGTTTATCTAACAGGTGAGCTCAATGAAGGCGTCACTGCCACCGACCTGACCCTCCGCATCACGGAAATCCTCCGCAAGCACGGCGTCGTCGGCAAGTTCGTCGAGTTCTTCGGCCCCGGTGCCACCGCACTTTCCTTGCCGGACCGCGCCACCATCGCCAACATGGCTCCCGAGTACGGCGCGACCATGGGCTTCTTCCCGGTCGATGAGGAAACGATCGCCTACCTGCAAGGCACCGGCCGTTCCGACGAACTCTGCAAGACCGTCGAAGCCTATTATAAAGCCCAGGGCCTGTTCAGCATCCCGGACAAAGGCCAGTGCGACTACACCGACCAACTCGAACTCGACCTTTCCACCATCGTCCCGGCCGTCGCCGGTCCGAAGCGCCCGCAGGACCGCATCGATGTCCCCGCGTTGCGCGAAAAATTCGACACCCTCTTCACCGCTCCAGTCTCCGCCGGTGGCTTCGGGCTCGATGCCTCGAAGCGCGACGTCTCCGTGCCGCTCCACCTCGACTCACCTGCCGGTGAGTTCGAGAACCCGCTCGTTCCGAACGAAACCATCACCGCCACCAAGACCGACACCGCCCTGCGCCACGGTTCGGTCCTGATCGCCGCCATCACCAGCTGCACCAACACCAGCAACCCGAGCGTCATGCTCGCCTCGGCGCTGCTTGCGAAAAAGGCGAACGCCCTCGGCCTGAAAGTGCCGGCCTATGTGAAGACCTCGCTCGCCCCCGGTTCGCGCGTCGTCACCGATTA
>JANOBS010000191.1:0-42788 GCA_031411755.1 Luteolibacter sp.
CGGAGAGGATTTCCGGCTTGAGGGCTTCGAATCCGGCAGGCGTGGCGGGCTTCCTGGCTGTGACCTCGACCAGATGCCAGCCGAGCTTGCTGCGGATCAGGGATGGCTTGCCAAGCTCCAGGCCGAAGACCGGAAGGATGAAATCCGCAGGCAGACGGTCGCGCGTCATCCAGCCGAGATCACCCGCGCGTGGCTTCGAACCCTCGTCCTCGCTCAGTTCGGAAACCAAAGCCGCGAAGTCCTTTTTTCCTGCTGTTAGATCCGCCAGCGCGGCATCGAGCTTCTGCTTCGCCTCGGCGGGTTCGCGATCGAGCGTGGCGAGAAATACCTGCCGCGCCTGAATCCTCTCGGGAGTGGCGAGTTCGGCGGCGTGCTTTCCGAACCAGGCGCGGGCCTCATCGTCGTTCACCTTGACCGCATCCGCCGTGTGGCTGGTGATGAGTTTTTCCAGGAGGATCGTGTGTTTGAGCCGCTCACGCAGCGCGGATTCATCTGGAAAGCCCTCGGCCTTCAGAGCGGTCGCGAGTGCCTCGGGATTTTCGAATTTCAAACTGAAGCGGTGGAATGCGGAGTCGACCTCGGCGGTGGTGGCGGTGAGACCTTTCTCGCTTTCGAGCCGATGACGCAGCAGTTCGTCGTCGATCAGATCATCGAGCGCCTGCTGGGGAGGACAGGCTTTTTCAAGAACCGCACGCTCAAGCTGCGAGCGATGGATGGGCCGGTAATAAACCCGGGCAATGACCCCCTCGGCCATGGCTTTCCCTATGGAGTCGGCACTGCCGGGCCAGAGCAGGGCCAGACGATGGCTGACGGGTCCGTGAAATGCGGTGTCCGCGATCAGATACACGACGGCACTCCCAATCAGGGCGGATCGTACGGAGATGCGGGAAAGGCGGGGCATGATGAGGATGGACGAACGCCTGCAATTACCGCCCACCGGCGTCGACTTTGTCACCGGCCGCAGCCGGGCTCAGCGGATTTCCACGGAAGCTCCGGGACGGATCACGTTGGGGAGGCGGATGGCGTCCCAGTTTGCGAGGCGGATGCAGCCATGGCTGCGGGCGCGTCCGATGGTGTCAGGCGTGCCGGTGCCGTGCATGCCGATGCCCGGCTTGCTGAGGCCAGCCCAGAGGATGCCGACCGGACTGTTCGGGCCAGGCGGGATGTTGAGGGAATCACTTCCGCGCTTGCCGGTTTCGAGAAGTGATTTGTCGTAGCGCCAGTAGGGCAGCTCCAGGCAGCTCTTGAGTTCCCAACTGCCATACTTGATGAACTTCGGCTGGCCGGGAGTGATGGGAAACGTGGCGACGAGCCCGCGGTTCGGCCGGCTGACCTTGATGCTGCCATCGGCACCGGGTTCGCTGACGATGAGCGCAGCCGGTGCCGCTTCATAAACGCGCGCCTGGTTCATCTTGGTGTCCACGACCACCAGACGGCTGCTCAGCTTCGGATCGGCCTCGTACTTTTTCCCGGTCAGCGCCTCGATGGCAAACGGCTGGACGTTCGGGACGATCACGGAGTCTCTTGCCTTGAGGGCGGAGGTTTTCTTTCCGGTATTGAGCAAGATCAGGCAGTCATCGCTGGTGTGGTAGCGCTCGGCCATGAATTCGGTGATGCTGCGATAGCTCATGCGCTTGCGCTTGGCCTGCCCCTCGACTCCGGTTGGAAGGGATTCATCGATCCAATCCTTGCAGAAATCCGGCACCACGGCGATCGCGAAGGGGTTCGGCACGGCCTTGCGGGCGGCCGCCATGACGGCGGTCCAGTCTTCTTCAGGATGGCCGTTGACCTCGTTCCAGGCCTTGACGGCCATCACAGTGAAAAGGCCCGGCTTTCCGTCGATGACGCCGGGACCGAACATCGATTCATCGAGGAAAATCTGAAGCCTGAAGGCATCATCGCCCGTCGGCTTTCCATCTGCGGCGGGAGGCGTCTGGGTTGCAGCCGGGGTCTCGATCGGCTTCGCCGCCTCTGGAGCCGGAGTCGGTGTTTTCGGAGGCGCCACGGGAGAGGCTACGGGGTCCTGACCGAGCGGAATTTCATCCTCGACCGGCAAGGCCTTCAACACCGGGCCGGGTGATTCCTGGGCGGTGAGCACCAGAGGGATCGTGAGAAGCAGGCAAAAGAGGAGACGACGTAACATGGCGGGCAGCGACTAGGCAGGTTGGAAAAGAAAGCGCTCAAGACGTCCGGCGATGGCCGCAGGCACGACAGCGGTGACGAGGATGTCATTATCCTCATACTCGGTGGAAAGGATCTTGGCATCGCGATGAAGCTGGCTGACCAGATCCGCTCGTTCCTGGGGGATACGGTAGTGGCAGCGGCGGATACGGTCGGCGAGGATGTCACTGCAACTCCGCAGAAGATCGTCGAAACCGGTGCGGGCCACAGCGGAAATCCGCAGCGCATCCGGAAACACACGGTCGAGCATCATCAGGACTTCAGGATCGGTGACGAGGTCGATCTTGTTCAACACGGTGATGACGCGCTTGTCCTCGGCCCCAAGCTCCTTGAGCACCTCGAGGGTGGTCTGATGAAAACGCTCGATCTCGATCGCAGTCGCATCGAGCACGTGGATCAGAAAATCGGCGAGCACGGCTTCCTCAAGCGTCGCCTTGAAAGCCTCGACGAGACGGTGCGGAAGATTGCGGACAAATCCGACCGTGTCGGTGATCAGCATCGGCTGGCCATCCGGGAGCTCAATCCGCCGCGTGGTGGTGTCGAGCGTGGCGAAAAGCATGTCCTTCACCAGCACATCGGCTCCGCTGAGAGCATTGAGCAGCGTGGATTTCCCGGCGTTGGTGTAGCCGACGATGGCCGCGTGCGGCGTCTCCATCTTCTCACGCTCCTTGCGCTGGGTGGCGCGCTGCTGTCGGACCTCCACCAGTTCGCGTCGGGCACGATCGATGCGAACGCGCGCCATGCGGCGATCGACTTCGATCTGCTTCTCACCCATGCCACGGGCCGCACCGCCGCCGGAGCCACCGGTGCTGCCGCCACCTTCACGGTCGAGGTGACCCCACATCCGCGCCATGCGCGGCAGGGCATATTGCATGCGGGCCAGCTCGACCTGGAGGCGCGCCTCCTTGGTCTGGGCACGCTTCGCGAAAATATCGAGAATCACCTCCTCGCGGTCGATGACACAGACATTGCCTTCCTTTTCCCAAGCCCTCTGCTGGGAAGGGGCGAGCATGTTGTCAAAGACGATGACGTCGCACTCATGGGCCTTCGCCAGATCGACGATCTCGGTGGCCTTGCCAGTGCCGCAGATGAAGCGTTTGTGCTGTTCACGAGTGCGGACCAAAACGGAGTCGACGATGCCGATGCCGAGCGTGCCGACCAGTTCAGCGAGTTCTTCCAGCAACGATGCCGACTCGGCCTCCTCGCGAGGATCGCAGTAGATCCTCACAAGCAGCGCGCGCTCGACGACTTCCGGTTTCTCGCGGACTTCAAACATTCCGGCGGATGGGTAACACCGCAACCCGCCCGGCGCGATGGGAAAAAACCGCAGTCTTGCAGGCCGAAAGGCTCAGCGCCCTTCCTGCACCCAGCGGGCATGTCCCCAAAGTCCCCAAACCACTCCGGCGAGGCCGAAGGAAAGAAGGATCGCAGGAATCGCGAGCTGGGCACTGATGGCCACTGGACCCAGATCCGCCAGGACCTCACGAGTCAGGAAGTGAGGGCCGATCAGGACGAAGAGACGGGCGATCAAGAGCGAGATCGCACCGGCAGCCATCAGATTTCCTCCCCACGATTGCTCGCGGCGGGCCAAACGGATGGCGGCGAAACCAAGCAGACCCAAACCAACGACCCCTGCCCCATCGAGAAGCAGGCCACCTTTCATGATCAGATCAAATGCGTTCATCGGGGGGAAGGAACAAGGATTTCAGAAGTCTTGCGGGAGCCGAAAAGATTTGCATGCAGCGCCAGGCCAAGACCGAAGAACAACCAGCCGGTGTTCATGGTGACGAGCTTCACGACATGCCAGGCCATCGCGGTGGCCATGTCGCCGTGGACGTGCTCGGACATCCGCTCGACCTTGCCGGCTTCGTAAAGCGGCATCACGACGGAGTAGCCGACAGCCAGAAGCATGGCACCGGAAAAGATGAACCTTCCGCTCCATCGGCCGGCATCCTTGGAAAGGCGCCAAGCCAACATGAGGAGCGAAATGCCCATGACGATTAAGAAGACTGGCCGTATCGAGTCGATGGAGGCCAACAGGAGGGGGGAGCCCGTTTGCATACGCTGTTAGGAATGGCCTAACGTATGTCGTTGATCAAGAAATATGAAGGAAGGAGACCTTGGCTTCTTAGGATTCTAAATAATACAGGAATATTGATCAAATACCGGTTTAAATAGTTTATTTATATGAATGACATCACCGGGATTCATTCTACTGAAAGCTTTCAGTCCTGCTCAATTTGCGCAAATGATCCTATGTCCACTAATTGAAAATCACTTCCCCACGACTTTTCAATCGGCATTAAGGTCAGTCGATTGCAGAAAAAAATCGAATATCGTCAGGAGCATCGGGATTCATCCGCCGCTCAGGTGAGAATCCACTCGCGTCAGCGTGCAGGCACGGAAGCAATTCGGCGGCGGAGCGATTTGAGCGCAGGAATCGTGGCCTCGGTCAGCACCTCGCTGGTTTTGCTGAGGGATTCGATGAAGGCCTGATCTTCGGCAGAGCCCATTTGTCCCAGCGAGTAAATGGCGGCCTTTCGCAAAGGGATCATCAGCGAAGGATCGGCGGCGATGCGGCGCGCGGCGGGAGCGGCCTCGATCAATCCACGGGCGGCGCAGGTGTGGAGAGCGGTGATGCGCACGTCCGGCTTGGTTTTCGCATCTTCTGCCAACCGTAGGGCTTGGGTTTCGATCACGGTACCGGACACTTTCTCGACGTCAGCCAGATTGGGATTCCTTGAGAGGTCGTCGAGGAACAGGACGGCTGAACCTGCCAGTGGATCATCAGGGCTTTCTGCCAGCCGTTTGAGCAGGGCGATCATCGCCGCGCGGTTCTCCGCCTCCGGCTCTTCCGGCACCCACATGGAAATGTGCTGCAGCGCATACATCCGCATCACCGGGTCTGGGTCACTCACCGCGAGGCGACCGAGCAGGTCAGCAAGTCCCGGCACGCCGCTGGGCTGGCCGCGCAGGAAGTTGAGTATTTCGTTCACCCGCTCCGCCCATTCGCCCGCTTGAAGCGATTCCGGCTTAGATTGCGAAATATAGGCCAGCAGGGTCTCGCGGTCTTCATAAGTGAGCACCTGCTGGCTGCGAATCCAGCCAATGATTTCGTCCAAAGCCACGGTATGCTCCTCGCCGGATTTTTCGGAAAGGCCAACTGCAATATGCTCAAGCGGCCGAGGAAAAGCTGGTCGCTCGACAGAAATTCGTTCATCAGTCGAAGCTGATATTGATGCGGCAGGAGAAATCTCCTTTTCTTGACGAAGAACAAACAAGCTAGCGCCACCAACAAAAATGGCAATAGATGCTATGATAGACATACATTTCATTAGTTCAACTTATTGATTATTTTGGGCGGAGGACCTGACCGATTCGAAACATATTTAAAAATCATCGTCTCGGTCATTAGCTCTACAAATCAAGCTGATAGCAATTCACAAACGTCTCTTGAGTAGCAACCAGAGCAGGCCACACGCTGCCACGATCAAGACGACGATGGTGCCCCACGATGTTGATGATGGAGGTTCCTTACTTGATGTCGGCAGTGTGGGCTTTGTTTCGGTTGCTTTCTCCTGTTGTGGTTGCTGTGAACTTAAAGGCGCTGGTGTGAGTTTCGTTCCTGAATTGTGCCTGTCAGGGACCTTGTTGTTATTTCCTTCTATTTGCTTGCGAAATTCCACAATCTTCTCAGCAGGCGTCCACTTCGGATCAATGGCAATTCCCGTCAACTGCACCAAACCTGTTTCAACGACTTGAAGAGTCTCGGACCGCATAATCTGACCCTCATCGCCACCGCGCACAGTTGTCGTAAGCATCTGCTCGTATAGTTCGATCAAAGGTGGGAGAGCCTGATACTGTTTGGTGGCTGCCAGAGCCATACTAAGGCCTTGTTTAGCAATATCGGAGGGGTCATTAATACAATTAATGACTAGCTGAGGCCGCCCAGCTTGCACAAGTTCTGTTGCATAAAAGACGGTCTCTTGCAACGAACCACGATCTATCGCCTCTGCTAATTTGCGCGGAGTTTCGTCAGGATCATTCCGCAGTAGTTCACGAGGACGAAGTTGAGTTTGAGCAAGACCTATTGAGGCGAATGCCATAAGACAGAAAAACTTGGATAAATTTCTCATTTCTTTAGAAGTTAGCGTTGTCTAACGAAGTGTCAGAGCCATCGTCAGCCCAGGCTCCGGTTTGACGCTTCAATTTGAAATGAGCACGCCAATCAAAAAAGTCTGATACCCTATACCAATTGTTGCCAATCAAAATTCTACTGAACTCTCCAAAGTGATACCTCAATTCAAAGGTGTCCCCATCGCTTCCGGTAGAATTGCGGAGCAACTGATTAGGGAAGTCAGTCGAGCTTATTTCTCCAATTGCATGACTTTTATGTGTGGCTGAAGACGAGGCGTATGGATCACAATCTTCGTCCCCCACAGTTGTGTCGTCGTTGCCGATTCTTCCGTCTCCTGGAAAAGCAACAGGGATGTCCTGTGCCGTAGGCTGGGCATTCCAGAGAACACCTGGAACATCATCTAGCTTGTCTTTTCCATAGAGTTTGGGGTTGAGCACCTTTGCCTTTATTCGCCGACTTACATCCCATTTAAGTGTAGCACCTCCTTTTAAGTCTGTACCATAAATGAAGTGCTGCATCCCGGCGCCTGGAGGATCTACATTACTACCGTTGTTTTTGTTTATACCAGACAACTCAGGTCGCTCGCTGTCTTTGATAATCGAATCTGGGACAATAGTGAATTTGAAGTCATAACCCCCGGAAATCCCCAAGCCTGGGCCGGTTGTTCCATCACCAGTTTTTATGTTTGTGTATACTGACTGGATAGGACGGTCTGCAACTTTTTCTCCAACAGCCCAAACAGCCCAAACATTCATTTGAGCCGCTACCGAGCCTCCCTGTTTCGCCTTGATCTTCACTTCTGTTTTTCCGATGGCATCACGCTTTACCTTACGCTTGTCTGACGTGCTTCCTGCTTCTCCGCCTTCCCATTCAAGCAACTGGCTGAAGGTAGCGTTATCCACGCCGACGGCTTTTAACTCGACATAATCCTGGGCCAACTCGGAGGACTTCTTCGGCGTAACGAAGTGCTCGATGGCACTGCCTATTTTGGCGGACTTCACCACGTCTCCTACCACTCCGACCATGTTCGCATCAGGCTCTATATCAATGGGCAGGAGGGTCACCACTACTTTATCGGAGCAAATTCCATCCGTAAATTCGCTAGAACCACTTTCGAGGGCGGCAAAGGTAATTGATCGCCGTCCTCCGGATTCAGGAATCAGTTTGTCAACATATTCGATGTAAAGCTTGACCTCTCGCGAGCCAGTTTGCGCAATGGCCGACCACGGCATGACGACCAAATCCGAATTAATATCGGAGGCTCGCGAAGGCACATAATCACCGGAGGCTCGTGCAGCGGCGTCAATCTTCCAAAGCCTGATTCCGCCTTTGTTCAACGTGTAGGTATAGGGAGCTGTTGGCGTGCCTGAGCCGGCCCTAGTGTAGCCATTCGCAGAATTTTCAGGTTTGGATTCCAGATAGTCAAAAGAAACCATTGTCGTCGCCGGATCAAGAGGCGGGGGCAGCTTCACTAAAACGGGGACGAATCTCTGGCTGGCTGTAGCAAGATCAGCGAAGTCAGGGATGCCATCGCCGTCGCCATCAGCATTGGGTGAGCTAAAGATCATTTTCCCAGGACGCAGTGCTCCAGAGACTACTTTGTCTGAAGCTTCGATTTCGTCCTCTTCATAACTTCCATTCGTAAAATCATATCCTTCGTTGTTATTTGAATCCACGTCAATATCCACACGGTAGTCCAGTAGATTTTTGATGAGGTTTTTATCGACACTTGGGTATCTGGTGGTTCCAACCGTAATTTCTGGAGCACTCAGGTTCACTTTGATGGTCGCAAAATCACTCTCATTGACACTGTTCTTAATTCCTTCCAAATAGAATGTCTGGATGGCGGATTTCCCAGGAAGAACCGTGAATGAGATCAGTGCCTTTTTTGCACCCGCTTGCTTTTCCCTGCCAGCATCCTCTGAGCCGGTTGTAGTCCCATCATTTTTCAGCGTTCCTTCCCAAAAATAATCGACCAAATCCGCCCCATCCAGGAGGGTGATTGTCACCGCCGCAGGGGTTTTGTCTGCTTTCGCCTTCACTGTGTATTTGTAGGTGCTTGTCTCGCCCGGAACTGGCTCCAATTCCAAATCCCAGTTTTCATCCTTGTCGTCGTCATCGTCATTTACCGTGATCGCATCCAGCCCGATGATTGAAAGCCCGCATTTTTGTGGCACGACGTTGATGGCTTGCGGAGATTGGCTATCAGTATTTGTCGCTGCAAACAGGCCGAAAATCAAGGCCGTAGCAAGAAATAGACAGAAAATTGAAGAATGCCGGAGGCGGGATTTCATGGCAAGGTGGATCTTGGGGAAGGTTCAGGGCAAAGTGAGAAAGTCATCGACGAGCCACGTCAGATGTCAGTCGAGGAGAAAGGCGAACATCGAGTGGCAGAGCTGCGGGGGATCTGAGCTGGTTTCGACGAATACGTCGGCGATACCGTTGTTAGAGAAATCCCTGCGATGGAGCACGAGATCGCGGGAGCCGGTGGTGAAGACGGTGCCCTGATAGTTCATGTGAATACGGATCTCGGCATTGGCAGGAAGATTTTCGGCGACGATGGTGAAGCGAATGACTGAGGAGCCATCGGCACGTGTCTCTACGATCTGGGAGTCCGCAGTCACGTTCGCACGGGCGAGGGAAAACGTGTGGACCTCGCCGGCAGCAATGATTTCTCCCGTGGCGGGAACGCGGGCAACGGCTCGGCGGGTCCCGGCTTCGTAAGCGTTAACGAGGAAGCTGCGGACAGTGGCTCCTGAAGCAGTCGTTTCGTTCCAAAAGAGAGCGGAGTCCGCCTCGATGTTCATGCCTTGCACGCCGGGGAGGGTCCAAGTGCGACGGTTGTAAGTTTGGAGATCGAAAGCAGGCCCGAAGGATGCGGAGGCGACGGTAACGGTGATGTTGGCCGTTTGGGATGCACCTTCAGTAGGTGTCCAGGTGGCGCTCAGGGTGTGCGTTCCCGGAGTGTTAAAGAGCAGAATGACGGGTGAAGCAGAAGGTTGCGGGCCTGAGGGAACGGGAGACAAGAGCGTCTCTCCTCCTCCCAATGTGAAGCTGCCTTCGGGAGAGGGGGCAGAGGAATCATGGGCGGTAAGGCGGAGGGAATCACCCTGACGAATGGTAATCGTAGAGTGTTCAAGGATGTTGACTGCGGCCCAGGCGATGCTGTGTGCTTCGGGATTGGGTCCGCCTTGGAAGGAAATGCCGAGTTGGGTCGGTTGGTCAGGGTCGAGGGGTAGGTTGGTGTAGAAGCCGTCATTGACTCCGGGGAGAGCTGCGACGTCAGAAACCTCGGAGCCAGGCACGCTGCGGGTAAGCTTCAGGCCGGGAAGACTGGAAGTGATACCCTCGACGAAGGCAGGCGAGGTGAAGCTTTCAGCGGGGATCTGGGTGAGCTTATTTTCATTCGCGAATTTACTCTCGGCCCAGTCGGCTAGGCCGTTGGAATTAGCATCCGCGCCACCGAGGCGGTAAGCGGTGATGGAATTGAGCCGGAGATAGCAATCCGCGCGAACGTTGTGGTTCTGAATACGCAGGACGTGATTTCCAGCCCAGAGGAAGGGAGTGAGTTGCTTCAGGGTCGTGTTCTGGCCAAGCACGCAGGCCATGTTTTGGCGACCGATGGTCTGGCCATCGAGCCCGAAGGAGATGGGTAGAGTTTCATTCGTGCGGACGGCGCCACCTTCCGCACCACCCACGAGCCGAATTTCGTGAATGCCTTCCTGGCCCGGAAGCACGGTAAAGGACCAGTCTGTCCAGCCCCGGCGTTCGTAAGCGAGGATGCTCCCATTGCTACGCGTTTGCCAAGGCACGCTAGTCTCCATGGGGCTAGCTAGGTTCAGGGTGGTTGTCTGGGTGGTGGCAATGGCATTCGAAACAAGCGGATTGGTGCGATAGTAATTGATCTCCAGTCCGTCGCTGAGCGTGTCGCCATCGGTATCAGCGGCTTTCGGATTAGTCCCGAGCTGGAACTCGAGAAGATTGTTGAGCCCGTCGGAATCGAAGTCGCCGTATTGGCCCTCCTTGGCACTGGTGATGCCGTTGTCCGTGATACTTAGAGTTTTGGCGGTTTCCCAAGCGTCGGGGAGGGAGTCCGCGTCCTTGTCGAGGTCTTCGGGAACCTCGCTTTGGAAGGCGCTGGCAGGCACGATGACACGAGCTTGGCCCGGTGTTTCCCAAGCAAGGCTGATGTGGTTGCCAGAAATTGACTCGTTCTTGTGGAGAACCTCGATGAAGTAGGTTTGGCCTTCAACAAGCTGGAGGCTGCGGCTGCGCTGGCTGGGCAGCAGATCGAAGTCCCGGTAATTCGTGTAGTAACTACCTCCGGGATTGTGGGTGTGGGCGAGGAGCTGCTTTCCGAATCGATTGGTTAGTTGCGTCGTGGTGCCGGGGTAGCGGACGGTGCCATCTGCAAACCAAAGCTCGGCATCATCGTCACCCGCAATCCAGAGGCGATAGGTGCCAGTCGCAGGGGCGACGAGAAAGCCGTGGTAGCGGGCACCGTAGTTCTTGCCTTCGATTTTGTTCGGGGACGTTTCGTCAACTTTAGCAACGTGGACGGAGGCGTTGGCATAGGAAAGGAAGCGGGACCGGGCAGCGGTAAGGTGAGCAGTGCTTTGGCCTTGGATCTCACTCCACGTATCACGGGTGATGCCGTTACTGCGAGCCTCCTTGCTGAGTGGGTTGGAAGACAGGAGGTATTCGTCGAAATTGGTGATACCGTCATTGTCAGGGTCGCCGTATTCGGCAAGCGCGCCCGGCAGGGCGGAGGAAACCAAGCCAGTCTGTGACTCCCAAGCGTCAGGGAGATTGTTGTCATTCAGGTCTGCGGGATCTGTCACCAACGAAGAAAGATTGGCAATCGGAATGGACAGAATGGCAGAACTCCCTGGAGTCTTCCAGCCGAGATCAAGCAGCCCCCCGGCAGTGCTGCTCATCACCTGGGCCTCAATGTAATAAGGGGTATTCGCGATGAGAGGAAGAGAGGCGGACTGCTGACTCGCATACTTGGTCCACTGGAGCGGGCTGGTGAATTCGTAGTGCCAAGCGATGAGCTGCTTGTCGAAACGGGATTCATTCGAAGAGAGCCAGAGGGCGGCGTTTTTCGTGCCTGCAATGGCGAACGTGTAGTTGCCTGATACTGTTGGAGTGATGACAGCACGCACCCGCACACCGGTGCCAGCGGCAAGATTGCTCAGACTGGAAGAAGTGATCTGCCCGCTGCTGTTCGGCGCACGTTTGGCAATCCCTTCACGCTGCAAGGTGATTACCGATGGATTCAGCGGTAGACCGTTCCAATATTGGGCCGTTTGTGCACTCAGGGCAGGAGCGAACAACAGAGAAGCGAGTGAAAGTAGGCGCTGAAAGCGGTATGACGATTTCATGGGAGTGTAGAAGGAGAAATCTCAGGTAGATGGGGTATTCAAAAAAGTTGAACTGAAATTTGGCGGGCGAACTCAACGACAATCATGAGTTTCTCAAAATAATTCACATGTGAGAAGTTCGGGATTACACGAATGCCATTGTTGATATCTTGCCCCCCTCTGCCCCGTCAATGAGTTTTCTGTAAAATGAGGTCACTAAATCGGCCATGACTTCTAGCTGGGCTCCAAATCAACAGTTTGAGACCCAGAAACCCATGATTTCCCGGAAACGCCATGTCCTTAATCAGGATTTCGTAAGTCATCTCACTTGGGCACGATCGTCCAGCCAGCCTGAATGACTAAAAAATGCCGGAGACGGTCGCCCGCCTCCGGCTGAATCAGGACGAACTCCTGCTGAATATCCGGCTTACCAATCGATCTTGATACCCGAAAAAATTCCAAAACCCGGGGCCTTGACCGGCGACGAGAACGGGAATCGGGAATATTGCCAGCTCGTATCGGACGCGTTCTCGATCCGGGTGGTCAGCCTGACGCCCTTCGAAATACGATATTCACCGTAGATCCGCGCCACCCAGGCCTCGTCCAGCGGCAGGCCGCCCCAACTGCGTTCATCGATATGGAAGAGGCCCGCGCCAATCAGCCACTTGTCATTTGGCCGCCAGTCGATCGAGGCACTGCCGCTGTTCCTTGGCTGGTCCGCGAGTGACCGGTCCAGATAGGTCCAGGCCAGACGATACGTCCACTCGCCGTCACGCCAGGATCCGTCGAGCGAGGCCTCCACGCCCTGCGTGCGGGTTGTCCCAGGTGTGTTGACCGGAGGTGCCGGAAAGGAACGGATGCGGTCCTGGATCGAGTTTGCGAACCAGGTCAGTCCGATCCGATGACCCGGCAGCCATTCCTTTTCGAGACCGATGTCCCAGCCGATCGACGACTCCGCGCTCAGGTTGGGATTCCCAACGCCGAAGGAGCTGCCGAAAAGATCCAGATACGTCGGAGTCCGGAACGCCCGCCCCACCCCACTGCGTACCGTGGTTTCGATCATCGGAATCTTCCACGCTGCGCCCGTCCTCCAGGTGACCTCATCGCCATAAGCGGCGTAGTCCTCCCAGCGCCCGACCGCGTTGGCCGTGAAGCGTTCGTGCGGCGTCCATTCCCAACCGAGATAACTGCCGTATCGATCACGATTTTCCGCCGTGCCGATGGTGTTGGAGAAGTCAGCCTTCTCGTAGAACGCGCCCCACAGAAGCTTGTGATGCTCGCTGAGGGTAAAGACATGGTCCGTTGAAACACTCGTGCGTGTGAGGTCGGTCCCATAGTTTCCGAAGGCGCTGTCGCTGTCGTAGCTCTCGCTGTAGATGCCTGCGTGAAATCTGGCGCTCCAGGCTTCATTGAAACGCACGTCCGCGTAAATCGTTCCGAGCGCGGCATCGAGATGGTCGAGCGAGCCGCCGTCGTAGGGATTTTCGTAGCGGGCATCTGTGGCCCGACACGTGGTGCCGATCTTGATTTCCGGCGTCGCCTGCCATTCGAATCGCAACGCGGCTCGGCCCTGGTCCCAGTCGTTGCCGCGGACGTCGTTGGCCGTGGACTCGTAGCCTGCACCGGCGAACCACGAGAAATTTCCCGCAGTTCCCTCGGTGGAGGCATAGCCGCTCAGCGAGTCAAACGAGCCTCCCTCCAGCCGCAGTGAGCCACCCGGATCGCCTTCGCCGCGGGCTGTTTCCAGCCAGATGACGCCGCCGATCGCCTCGCCGCCATAGAGCGCCGACTGTGGTCCGCGCAGGACCTCGATGCGGCCGAGGTCATCGAGTCGCGAGCCGCCGAGAAAGTTTCCCAAGGGCACCGTCGAGTCGCTCAGGCGCATGCCATCGACCACGACCTGCGAATAGGCCGTGGTGGTGCCTCGCACGAATAGCGATCCCGAGGCACCGGCCTGTCCACCGGTGGAGAGCGAGATCACGCCGGGCACTTGATTGAGTGCCGAGGAGAGGTCGTTCACGCCACGATTCTGAAGGTCGCGTGGATCGAGCACCGTCACCGCCGCCGTGGTCTTCCCGGCTTCCGAAGGGAAGCGGAGGGCGGACACGATGAGGTCATCAAGTTCGTTTTCAATTTCGGCCCTTGCCAGCGGCAAGGCCAGTATCCCCGCTGCCAAAAGGCGCGGAGCCGTCACCAGCACCCGCCTGAGGCCGGGTGCGTTCTGTTGTTGTGTCATTCTCTGTGGGTCCGTGGACCTGAGTTCCGCAGGTCCGGTTCGAACACGATCGCAGGCTGGCGATCTGGCTCGGAGAAACGGGAACAAACCCGCGCCTCCATACAGTGGCGGTACCGCTCCGGGTTCACACCGGATTCCCCATCAATTTCCTGCCCGGGCCACGGGCTTCCCAACGACGGCCCCGGATTTCCCGGAGCGCGCGCAGCTTCCTCGGACCACTCACCCCACACAAGGTCGAAGTCCGGTATCTTTCCTGCTGCGCGGTTCGTGAAAGCCACTATTCTCCCCGCGATGCACCGCCTTTTCGCCCTCGCTGCCCTGCTTTTCCTCGCCGGTTGCCAGAAACCCGCCGCCGATGCCAATCAAGCCGGCGCACCGCTGCGCATCGGCATGGAGCTGACCTATCCGCCGTTCGAAATGCAGGACTCGTCCGGAAATCCCGACGGCGCTGGCGTGAAACTCGCCGAAGCCCTCGCCGCTGATCTGGGCCGGCCGTTGAAGATCGTGCCGATGGAATTCTCCGGCCTGATCCCGGCACTGAAATCCGGCAGCATTGACCTGATTCTTTCGTCCATGACCGCCACCGACGAACGCCGGAAATCGATCGACTTCTCCGATCCCTATGCCTTCACCGGGTTGTCACTGCTTGTGGGGAAGAACTCGTCCATCCAGTCGGTCGAGGACCTGAAAAAGCCCGGCACCCGTCTCGCGGTCAAGGCCTCCACCACCGCCGAAACCTGGGCAGCCGCCAATCTTCCGGACGCCAAGCGCACCGCCTTCACTGAAGAGCCCGCCTGCGTGATGGAGGTCGCCCAGGGCCGCGCCGATGCCTTCATCTACGACCAGCTTAGTATTTACCGCTACAACAAGACCAATCCCGAAACTACCCGTGCGCTCCTCAAGCCATTCATCGAGGAGTCCTGGGCCCTCGGCATCGGCAAGGGCAACGACGCGCTCAGGAATCAGGTCGACGCCTTCATCGGGAAATTCCGCAAGGATGGCGGTTTCGAAAAACTCGGCAGCCGCTACCTCGCTGAAGAGAAGAAGTTCCTCGAATCCCAAGGGATCCCTTTCATCCTGAGATGATGGGTTTCGTCATTCGCGCTTCGTCATTCGTCATTTCTCTTCCGTGCTTTCCAAACAACGCCTTCTCAACCTCGTCGCCGCCCTGCTGATCCTCGGCGGCTTCGCGTGGTTGTGCGTGCTGATCTTTTCTAATCTCAAAGGCGGCGGCTGGAACTGGACGCGTCCTTGGGAGTTCCGAGAGCTGCTGCTGCGCGGCTGGCGGACCACGATCCTCCTCTCGCTCGGCGCTCTGGTCGGCAGCACTTTGGTGGGCCTGCTCCTCCTCTTCGGTCAGCGCTGCGGACTGCCGGCGGTGAAATGGACCTGCAGGCTATTCTTGGAATTCGTCCGCGAAACGCCACTGCTCGTCCAGCTCCTCGTTGGCTACTTCGTGATCTTCGCGCCGCTGTTTTCCCGGACCTTTGAGAGCTGGGGCTGGAACGACAAGCTCGTCATCGGCGTGATCCTGCTCTCGCTTTTCCAAGGGGCCTATCTCGGGGAAATCCTCCGTGGCGGGGTCGACAGCATTCAACGGGCGCAATGGGACTCGGCACGCGCCGTCGGCTTCACGCCGTTTCAAATCCAGCGCTACGTGATCTTCCCACAGGCGCTGCGACGCGTCCTGCCCGCCCTCGCCGGACAGTTCGTTTCCCTGATCAAGGACTCCTCGCTGCTCAGCGTGATCGGTGTGCAGGAGTTCGCCTATCAGGCCAAGGCGTACACCTCCCAGACCTACGGCGGACTGGAGGCCTACGTTCCCCTCGCCCTCGGCTATCTCGCTCTAACAGCTCCGATCGCCTTCCTTTCCCATCGCCTCGAAAGACGCTTCCGTCATGAAACTTAGCGTCACCTCCCTCAGCAAACGCTACGGCGAACACACCGCGCTCCAGGACCTTTCGCTGGAAGTGCCGGAAGCCCGCGTGCTCTGCCTGATCGGTCCATCCGGTGGAGGAAAGAGCACCTTCCTCCGTCTGCTAGGCGGCCTGGAAGCTCCCAGTTCCGGCAACATCAGCCTGCTTGGTGAAGCCCTTCCCGAAAGTGCAGAGGGACTACTCGCTCATCGTCGTCGAAACGGCTTCCTTTTTCAGCAATTCAATCTTTTCCCGCACCTCACCGCGCTGAGAAACCTCACGCTGCCCTTGGAAAAAGTTCACGGCCTGAGCGCCGACAATGCTCTCTCGACCGCCAGGACCGCCCTTGATCGCTTCGGCCTCATCGATCACGCCGACAAGCTGCCGGCCCAGCTTTCCGGTGGCCAGCAACAGCGCGTCGGCATCGCCCGCGCCATCGCCGCCGGACCGCGCATCCTCTTCCTCGACGAGCCGACCTCAGCCCTCGATCCCGAGATGACGGCCGAGGTTCTTGAGCTGATCCAGGAGCTCGCCGCCGAGGGCCAGAACATCATCCTCAGCACCCACGAGATGGGCTTCGCCCGCGCCGTGGCCGACCATATTGCCTTCCTCGCAGCCGGTCACATCGAGGAGAGCGGCCCGCCGACGCAGGTTTTCGGAAATCCCAGCTCCGCGTTATGTCAGAAGTTCCTGTCGCGTGTGATGCGGTATTGAAAAATTCATTCCCTCTAATCCCCATCGATCGGATTGACGACCGACTTGAATCCGAAACTCAGGAAATCCTTCGTGTTTCTGGTGTAGAACGTGGTGACCCCGTGCTGCCTCAAGGTCACCGCAAGAACTCGATCAAAAATGTGTGAGGACTTGGGCTCTACCTTGGAGAATCCCTTCATCAGAGCCTGCCAGAACGTCGTTTCATAGGCACAGTGCTGGACCCCTGAATCCTGGCGGAGAAATTCGATCTGCCGGAGAGCCTGCCGATGATCGAGCGGGCGCTCCAGTATCCTAGAGTTTCTAAGGCCTCGATAGAACTCGAACAGAACCTGATCGCTCAGGATCCACTTCTGAGGTTCCTGCAGCATCGATTCGTAAATTCCTTTGGCGGCGACATGCTCGGCGCAACCCGAATTGACGGCATAGATCAGGATGTTGGTATCGAGGCTATTCATAAAACGCGTCCCGCATGTCCTCTGCGCCGATGAGGCAGCGCCCAGCATCCACTGTGGGAACTTCAGGGTTCGTTCGCGGCACTTCAGGGATTCGCTCCAGCCAGCTTTCCGTTGCCCGGCGCACGATTTCACTGACCGGCAGATCGACCCGCTTGGCCACCCGCCGCATCCGCTCCATCAGCGGGTCGGGAAAGAGAATTTGCAGCTTTTGCATGGATCCATGTAATCCATGGATGATGGCCCGTCAAATTCCAATCACGAAACAAGGGCCCCCAGAGTTCAAATGTTGGACGTTCCGCGTTCGATATTCAAATCTCCGCAATGCCCTTGGCTCGAATCGAATCCGTCGACACCGCGTTCCAGCGCGTGGAGGTGTGGAAGTCTGAAATCGAATCGGAGTTCCGCGTCGAGGGCGCGATCCATGCCTGGTGGCATCAGAAGCGGTTTCTAACGGGTTTGGCCTGGGACAACCTTGCTGCCGGGGCCCTTCTGCGCCCTGCGGGACCACCGCGCTCGATCCTGATGCTCGGGCTCGCCGGCGGCACAGCCTTCCGGATTCTCCGCCACCTGTTGCCGGAGGTGGAACTCACGGCCATCGACATCGATCAGGGCATCGTCGAACTGGCCCGCACCCACATGGACCTCGACTCCAACCGGATCGAGATCCACTACGCCGATGCCTACGACTGGCTGCGGACAAACAAGCGTCGTTTCGATGTGGTGATCGACGACATCTACCTGGCCGGAAAAGCCGACGTCTTCCGCCCTCATGTTTGGGACAAAAGTCAGCTTGAAATCCTGCGTCGCGCTGTGGCTCCAGGTGGTCTGCTCACGGCCAACCTCGTGACTGGAAAGGGCCACCGCGCAATGCAATCGCACTCGAGGACTGTCCTCAAGTCAGCTTTCCCGGTCGTCCGCAGCGTGACCACGCCGCTGAGCCTGAATGAAACGCTGGTCGCCGGAGAGAACGTGCTTTCCGGCTGCTATCTTTATCCCTGGCTTGAAAAATTTCCCGAACGCCGCGACCGCGCGCTTTGGGAAAACATCCGTGTGAAGAAACTCTGACGCTCCCTCTCCATTTCGAATTTCAGATTTAGAATTTCGTGCTTTCCACCCCGATGTCCGATCCCGTTCACGAACTTTACCAATCCCTCGCCTATCCTCCGGTAAGCCATCCGTCGACGGATCCAGCCATCACCGCGGTCTCGGCGAAGCTTGCGGGGCTCGATATCCCGACACCGACTTGTGCGCACATTCTGGAAATCGGCTGTGCCTCCGGCCACAACCTGCTGCCGCTTGCCGTGCGTTGGCCGGACAGCCACTTCACAGGAATCGATTTTTCAGCCTCCGCCATCCGTGAGGCTCGCCTACGCGCCACTGAAACCGGCTTGACCAATATCGAGTTCATCGAGGCGGACCTGAGCGCCTTTGATCCCGGGGATGACAGCTACGATTTCATCATCGCGCACGGAGTTTATTCCTGGGTGCCGGATCAGGTGAGGCAGGCCTTGCTCGATTTCTGCAAGGCGCATCTGTCGCACGAGGGAGTCGCCACCATCAGCTACAACACGCTGCCGGGCTGGTCGCTCAGAAAAACACTCGTCGACCTCACCGAGCTGATCTCCCAACGCCCGGCGGCTGACGAAATCGGACGGAATCCCGAAAGCATCCTGGCCTTCCTCGCCACCGCAGCGGGTTGCCACACACCGTATGGAAGCCATCTAACAACGGTGCTTCACGACATGTTCGGCAAGGGCTCAGAGGTGCTTCATTTCGATGAATTTGGTCCCATCAACCTGCCGTGCACCTTTCTTGATTTCACCAGCCATGCCAGCCGCTCAGGACTCCTTTATCTCGGTGAATCGCAAATCGCCGACAATTTCCCCGCCACTCTCGCGCCGGAGGCCAGCAGAATTCTAAAGCCTTTGGGGAATGATCCGCTGGCACTCCAGCAGACGATCGACGTCCTGACGAACCGCACTTTCCGAAGTTCGCTCCTGTGCCGGGCGGACGCCCCGATCCAGACCCGCATCACCGCCGCCACCGCGCTGCATTTCTCGGTCCGTTGCCAGCATGAGTTCGATACCACGGAAGCGGGAGCTCGTCTGATCGGTCGCGAGGGCGAGGAACTCGCACGCTTCGAGCATCCACTCGCAGTCGCCTTCTTCGCCGCGCTCGACCAATGCGCTCCGGAATCCGTGCCGATGTCGGAAATCATCGAGCGCATGGCTGACGAGATGAAGGAGCAGTTCGATCCCACCCACAGCCTTCCTCCACTGGCGACCCTGGTGATGGAGGCCTCGCGACAGAACCTGATCCTGCTGCGTTATGAGCCCGTTCGCTTCGATCCTTTTCCTCCGGCGTTTCCGAACCTGGGCCGCCTGAGACTGATGGCCGCCGCCAGTGGTCAGCCGCTGGTCGACATCTACCACGCGCCTTGCAACTTCGTGGACGAGCGCTACCAGGTGGCCGCCGCCATGGACGGCACGCGCTCGATTGAGGAACTCGCGACACTTTCCAGATCCGTGATGCCGCAGCTCGATTTCCACGCCTGGCTCGCCCACCTTGCCGAACGCGGAATGTTCGCGGGTTGAATCAATCCATTGAGCGTGCCTGCGAGCCCATCTTGTCGACCCCATCACCGAGGGAGTCGGCATCGACTTCCCGGACGAACTCCAGCGCATCCGTCCCGGAGGGCTTCACCGCGATCCAGCCACGTTCCTGCCAGCCAGAAAACCACGCCGCTACCTGTTCGTGCGATGGCTCTGGATCGACGGGCTCGGAAAAGATCGATACGAGCTTTCCTCCCGCTGCGAGCCGATCGAGCAGAACATTTTCCACTGGGCTAAGTCGGACGTGTTCGGGGAGTCGCTCCGCAGTTCGCCAGACGGCGAGATGCGTCGGAGAGTCAGGGATTTCCGTCGCCTCAAAGCTGTCCCACTCCTCACACTCATCCGCCGGAGCAGGTAGCTTCAAACGAACGACGTGCGGTTGGAGGATGAGCTCCTCGGTTGCCAGTTCAGAAGGTAGGATCGGGCGGTATTCGCTACGCTCGAAGACCTCCATCCGCGCGTATTCGAGTCGCGCGATCGAGTGAAGCCAGACGCGCTCGATCTCTGTTGCCGACTCCCACGTTAGAAGAAAGCCGGAAAGGCGCTCACCGAGATGCCGCAGGGTGAAGCTGCGGGATGGACAGGTCAGCAGGTAATCCTCCACCAGCGCCCAAAAGCGATCACCACCCATCACACGGATGAGCACGGGAAAATCCTCGGCGATGGAATCCAGCAGCCGATACCAGTACTGCCGGTGATAAAGCTCCAGCCTCTCGGCGGAGGACATGCTCGGCCCCGGCTTGATGATGCGATCCGCCACTTCGAAGAACTCCGTCGCGTGCGGGTCATCGCTCGGCGGCAGGTCGGTGGCGCGACGGCTGGCACCGCGCAAGGGTAGTTGCAGGACGGAGAAAAACTCCCGCTGAAGTTCGTCAAGCCGCGACATGATCTCCGGGTTCCGGTTTCGCCGCTGCGGCCCGCCATTGCTCGGACTTCCTGGCCTCGGTCCAGACCTCCTCGAAGGATGGAATCCGGGCGTCCCACTCGAGCAGAGTGGCCACCTGCCCGCAGCGTTCAGTGGCGCGGGCATACAGTTCCCAGACCGGATCAATCACCGGGTGATCATGGGTGTCGATGATGAAGCGCTCATACTTGGAATGCCCGGCGATGTGCATCTGGGCGACTCGTTCAGGCGGCACGAAATTGACGTAGTCCAGCGGATCGAATCCGTGGTTCACCGACGAGACGTAAATGTTGTTCACGTCGAGCAGGATGCCGACATCCGCGAGTTCGGTGACTTCGGAGAGGAACTCCCACTCGGTCATCTCGTCGTCGTTGAACTCGACATAGGAGCTGACGTTTTCCATTGCCAGCGGCACTTCGAGAAAGTCCTGGGCGATGCGTAGATTCTCCGCCGTCTTTCGCGCGGATTCAAAGGTGAAGGGGACCGGCAGGAGGTCGTGGCTCATGCTGCCGTCGACACTTCCCCAGCAAAGGTGATCGGAAATCCAAGGCGTCTTCGTCCGCCGCACGAGGCGCTTGAGACGACGGAGGTGATCGAAGTCGAGTCCGTTGGCATTGCCGGGATACAGGCCCACGCCGTGCATCACGACCCGATACTGATCGAGAATCCAGTCGAGAACCTCCAGCGGTCGGCCGCCATCGACCATGAAATTTTCCGAGATGATCTCGAACCAATCGACGGCTGGTTTCTCGGAAAGGATGTGCCGGTAATGTGGAACCCGCAGACCGATCCCCGTACCAAGAGTGACGCCACCAGTGAAACGGGAACCGGCCATTTGATCAATCGGGTTGCCGATTCCATCGAGAGAAATACCCGACGGAATCGAGCGTTAAAATCAGAGGATTTCGCCTTCCTTCTTTTCTTCCTTCTTCTCTTTGCCCTTGCAGCCTTCTTTGCCTTTGCAGCCTTCCTTTTCCTTATCCTTGCCTTCTTCGGCTAGCACGGTGCCTTCTTTTTTCTCTTCTTCCTTCTTTTCCTTGCCCTTGCAACCGTCTTTGCCCTTGCAACCGTCCTTACCCTTGCAGCCTTCCTTCTCTTCGGCGGCAACAGTTCCGCCGAATGGGGCGGCGTGAGAGGCGACAGCTCCGGCGGCGAAAACGCCGGCGATGGCGGCAGCGATGAGTGATGTGGTGGATTTCATGAGTTTGTTTGTGGTTTGGGATGTGTGCCCATCCACTGCAAAGTGGTTTTTGACACACCTACATAGAGCGCTTAGTCGTCGAAAAATTCCACCCAATTCTTAAACCGCGCCTAAATGACCCTATGTGCCGGGATCGCAGAGCCGGAGCCCACTTGACGAACCGGCGAAGATGTACACCTTCCGGCATGTCGCGCACCACCCTTCTCATTGGCGGAAACTCGGGCATCGGGCTCGCCACCGCCAAACTTCTCCTGGAGCGTGGCGATCAGGTCCTCGCCGCCGCCCGCAACCCCGGCCCCTTGGCCCAACTTGGGATTCCCGTCCAGCCATTCGACGCCTTGGAGCCCGTGTCCTTGGACCTTCCTGAGGTGATCGACTCGCTGGTCTATTTCCCCGGCACGATTTCCCTGAAGCCCTTCCACCGTCTCACCGCTGAGGATTTCCTCCGCGACTTCCAGGTGAACTGCCTCGGAGCCGTAAACGCGATCCAAGCCGCGTTGCCTTCGTTGAAAGCTTCTCCATCTGCCTCCGTCGTTCTATTTTCCACCGTCGCGGTGGCCCAGGGCATGCCGTTCCATGCCTCCATTGCTGCCGCGAAAGGCGCGGTCGAGGGCCTGACCCGCTCGATGGCCGCCGAATTCGCGCCGAAGATCCGCGTCAATGCCATCGCTCCTTCCCTAACAGATACCCCGCTGGCCTCGCCGCTTTTAAATAGCGACGTGAAACGCGAGTCCGCCGCCAAACGCCATCCGCTCCAGCGCGTCGGCGAACCGGAGGAGGTCGCCGCGCTCATCGCGTTCCTGCTTTCCGATGCCTCGCGCTCGCTCAGCGGTCAGATTCTCCGCCCCGATGGCGGGCTTTCCTCGCTCCGCCTCTTTTCATGAAAACAATCACCGCTGCCGACATCACCGCAATGGACAAGCTCGCCCGCGTCCAGTTTGCCACCAGCCTTCCGGGTGTGAAACCCGTCGCCTTAATTGGCACCCGTTCGCCGGATGGGCGGTCGAACTTGGCACCGTTTTCGAGCATCGTGCACTTCGGATCGAACCCGCTGATCCTCGGCATGGTCAGTCGGCCGGATGTCGCCGAGCGCCACACGCTTTCCAACCTGGAAGCCACCGGCGTCTGGACGATCAACCATCTCCATCCAGGCATCTTCGAAGCCGCGCATCATTGCTCGGCGCGATTTCCGCGTGAGACGTCGGAGTTCGCTGCCACGGGATTGACCGAGCACTTCGAGGAGAATTTCCATGCGCCCTTCGTCGCGGAATCCCGCTTCCGTCTTGGGATGGAGTTCGCTGAGCGCATCGACATCCCACTCAACGGCACCACCTTGATTCTCGGCAAAGTCGTGCTCGTGCAAGTGGAGGAGAGCGCGCTGGCCGCTGATGGCTCGGTGGATCTTGTCGGCCTGGAAACAGTGGCTTCGACCGCGCTCGACACCTACTTCGGCATTTCTCCGCTGGGCCGTCTTTCCTACGCAAAACCCGATCGCCCGGTCAGTCGGGTTTCCTGAATCGATGGACGCCACCCTGATCTATCCGCACCAGCTTTTCGCCGCACATCCGGCTGTGGAAAAAGGTCGGTCCGTGTTCCTGATCGAGGACCCATTGTTATTCGGAAATGATCCACACTGGCCGTTGGCGATGCACGGGCAGAAGCTTGTGCTGCATCGTGCATCGATGAAGGCCTACGCGGCTGAGCTTTCCGCGGCCGGACATCAGGTGACGATCGTCGAAGCTCCCGAGGGAAGACAGACCGACAGCGCCGGACTGCTGGAAAATTTCTTCACAAAAACACCCGCCACCCTGCATCTCGCGGACCCCGCCGATAATATGCTCATGCGGCGCATCCAGCGTTACGCGGCGAAGCATGAAGTCGCGCTGAAGGTTTATCCCTCTCCGAACTTCCTCACGCCTGCCTCGACTCTGGAAAAGCTCTGCTCCGGCCCGAAGAAGTCCTCGATGGCGCGCTTTTACGAGGCTCAGCGGAAGCGCCTTGGAATCCTGTTGGAAGACGATGGCTCACCCATCGGCGGCAAGTGGTCCTTCGACACCGAGAACCGCGAGCGTCTGCCTGCGAATCATCCCGTTCCCGCCGAGCCCCGTGCCCCCGCCAGCACGCATCTCCGCGAGGCCATCGACTATGTTTCCCGTAGATTCCCGGATCACCTCGGCTGCCTCGAGCATTTCCGCTGGCCCGTCACCCGCGACGAGGCGGACGAATGGTATCAGCGTTTCCTGGAGGAGCGTTTCGTATCCTTCGGTGACTACGAGGACGCCATCTCCACGCGACACGCCTTTCTCTTTCATTCCGCCATCACACCGATGCTCAACATCGGCCTGCTCGACCCGCAGCAGGTGGTGGATCGAGCGGTTTCCCATGCACTCCGGCATCAGGTGCCGATGAACTCGTTGGAGGGCTTCATCCGCCAGGTCATCGGCTGGCGGGAGTTCATGGCGGGCATCTACCGACATCGCGGCGTTGCGATCCGAAACGGCAACTTTTGGAACTTCACCCGGCCCATGCCGAAAGGCTTCTACGACGGCACCACCGGCATTCCACCGGTCGACCGCATCATCCGCCAGCTTCTGGATGAAGGATGGTGCCATCACATCGAGCGGCTGATGATCCTCGGAAATTTCATGCTGCTCTGCCGCATCCGCCCGGACGACGTCTATCGCTGGTTCATGGAACTTTTCGTCGATGCCTACGACTGGGTGATGGTGCCGAATGTTTACGGCATGTCGCAGTTCGCCGATGGTGGAACCTTCACCACCAAGCCCTACCTCTCCGGGTCCAATTACGTTCGCAAGATGTCCGATGAGCCGAAAGGTGACTGGTGCGGAATCTGGGACGCCTTGTTCTGGACCTTCATCGCCGACCATCGGGACTTCTTCCTGAAAAACCCGCGACTCTCGATGATGGCTCGGAGTTGGGAAAAAATGAGCAGTGAAAAGCAGGATCGGCACCGCCATTTCGCGTCGGAGTTTTTGGCGCGCCTTGACCAAGGTTGATCGAATTGTGGATGTGCTTGATCGAGTCATCCGCATTTGGCGCACATTGGGACAGAATGGCGCGGTATGCACGACAGAATGGCCACTTGCACGACGGAGGATCCTTCGATCTTCCGTTTTTTGTGTTGATAATTAGCAGGTTGTGCCAATTTCAGGAGAGGGCATGAGGTTTGCTGTTACAAACCCATCACCAATTTCTTATTGAGTTGGCGGTCGGAACCTGACAATTTCCGTAGTTACAGAGTAGCGACAAAAGAAAGCTGAAAGAAATTAGAACAATTCTAATCGCTCAGGCGTTCTACAAATAACACCAGTCACCACGACCATGGCCTACGAATCCGACAGCAGTCTCAAGCTCTACTTGAGGGAGATTTCAAAGACGCCATTGCTGACCCCTGAAGAAGAGGTCGAATTGGCAAACCGCATCAAGAAGGGCGACAAGAAGGCGCGTCTTCACATGATCAGCGCCAATCTCCGCCTCGTGGTGAAAATCGCGCAGGATTACTCGAACTACGGCCTCCCGATTTCCGACCTGATTTCCGAAGGCAACATCGGCCTGATGAAGGCGGTGGAGCGCTTCGATCCAACCAAGGGAGGAAAGCTTTCCACCTACGCCGCCTGGTGGATCAAGCAGTCGATCAAGCGTGCCTTGGCCAACCAGTCGAAGACGATCCGCCTGCCGGTCCACATGGTCGACAAGATTGCCAAGATGCGCCGGATCTCAACGATTCTCGGCGAGGCTCTCGGTCGCGAACCGACGGAGGAAGAGCTGGCCGATGAAGTGGGACTGCCCCGCCGCAAGCTTGCGATGCTGCGTCAGGCTTCGCAGCGCCCGACGTCACTCGACGCTCCGATCAACGAAGGTGAGGCCACCGAGTATGGTGAAATCATCAGTGATGAGCGTGCCACGAGTCCGTTCGAGATGCTTTCCGACAAGAATCTCCAGGGCCAGCTCGACGGACTGCTCTCGGTGCTCGATCAACGCGAGCGCCAGATCATCGACGATCGCTTCGGCCTGAACGGCAAGAAGCCGCTGACCTTGGAAGAAGTCGGTCGGGAATTCGGGGTGACCCGCGAGCGTATCCGGCAGCTTCAGAATTCGGCGCTGACCAAGATGCGCCGGGCCCTTCGCAAGAAGGAAAAGCCAATGCCACGGGCACTAGGCAGCCTTGCTGCGGAAGCCTGACAGTTTTCTGGGAGTGTTTTGGGACGGGCGATCGGCGGTTTCCGGTCGCCCGTTTTTTGTCCTCATCAGGGCAACATCCGCTCCAGATCGTCCAGCGAATCCGCCACGACATCCGGCCTGGCCCCGAGCAAGGATCCGGAATCGTGGTAGCCCCAGGTGACTGCGACGGTATGCATGCCGGCGCGGGCACCGGTTTCGAGGTCCATCGTGGAATCCCCGATCATCACGCAGGCGGCAGGTGAAAGACCGAAGGCGGCGGCAATTTCAAGCGCACCCGCTGGATCAGGCTTGCGCGGGACTTCCGGGCGCTGCCCCAGCACCGCATCGAATGCGATGTCCGGAAACAAGTGGCTGACGATTTCCACCGTGAAGTCATGCGGCTTGTTCGAAAGCACCGCCAACCGATGACCGGCGGTGGCCTGGCGTTTCAGCATTTCCGACACTCCGGGAAACACGTCGGTTCCTTCTGCCCAGTTCGCGGCGTAGTGGACCTTGAAACTTTCCTCGAGCGCATCGACTTCCATCTCCGTCGCTCCGGGTCCGAGGGCCTTGGTCACGAGTTCACGGGCTCCGTTTCCGATGAAATGCCGGACCGCCGTTTCCGAATGGGTCGGCTTGCCATGGTCCGCCAAAGCGAGATTCAGAGAAATGGCGATCCCGCGCAGCGAGTCCACCAAGGTTCCATCGAGGTCAAAAATCAGTCCGTTCGGCACAGCCGGAAGGCTGTCGGGCGGAACAAGATCTGAAAAGCCCTTAGAAGCCGATCATGCTGACCAGCTCGGTGTCGCTGTACTTATCGAGGTGGTCGGCGGCGGCCACGAGGGCTTCCGAGTCGGCGGCTTCCTGGACACCTTCGAAGGAAACCTCTGTCGGAGGGACGTAAGCGATCTGAGGGGAAACCTCAGGCGCAACGACGAAAAGCGCGTGGACCGTCAGGGCAACGGCCGCCGTTGCGGCAGTCAATCCGCCGAGCGAAAGCGGCAGGGCAAAGCGCTTCCACCAAGGAGCAGGAGTCTCGTCGAGACGCACCGCCCGCATCACCGAATCAGCGAAACGTGGACTCGCGACGACCGGGGAGGCTTCATCGAGAAGCTTCCAAACGGCATCTGATTCCAAGGAATCTTCATCGGGAGAAAAGGGGCGGTTCATGGCGGAGGAGGCAGGATTCATGGGAGAAACCCCGTTGCGGCGGGCAAGTTGCGCGGTTTTTAACCGGATGGCAATCCTGCGATCACACTCCCCGCTTGTCCCCCCACAATCGGACGTGGAGGCGGTCGGAAAAACGGTAGCCGTTTTCCCGGCACAGATCCGCCAGCCAGGCCGAGGTTTCATCGAGTTCCCGGACTGTCCGGCCTTCCGGCATCAGCAGGATCCGATCCTTGGAAATCGGCACCTGCGTGGCGATGGCTTCGACTTCGCAAAGGTCTGCCGACGCTGTGAGAACGAACTTGAACCACGCCTTTCCAGTGACGGCCAGCGCCTTCAGGGCCTCCGGTTTCAGCCGCAGGGACTCGTCCATGCCGGAATTTGCGAGCTTTGGAGACACATTGAATTGATCGACCGCCTCCGCGAATTCCGCCGTCGGAGCCAGCGTGCCGTTTGTCTCGACCTCGAAGAGGTAACCCGGATCGATGTTTCGGAGCGCACGGATCAGTTCGATCCACCCGCCCTGCTGAAGCAGCGGCTCCCCTCCCGTCAGCACCACCCGTCGGCAAGAGTACGCGGCCACCAGCCCGGCGATATCGGCGGGCGGCACCTCGATCGTGACGTCCGCCTTTCGATGCTTCGCGTAGCCGGGGATGGCGTCCTTTTCGTGGGTCCACGGCGTGCCCTCGAAGTTCCAGGTGTGGTCGGTATCGCACCAGTGGCAGTGAAGGTTGCAACGCGAGGAACGCACGAACACCGCAGGCAACCCGGCGCTCACGCCTTCGCCCTGCAGGGTGTGGAAAATTTCCGGGCCGTCTCCCAGTCGCGCCAACTTCATGGCTCGGAGTCTAGAAAGCCCGAGCGGAAAGTCGAAGACCGCTTTTCCAACTTTTGACCTTTCCGCGAATCCACGTCATAGACTGCTGCCATGAGCATCACCACCAGACGCGGCGACAGCGGCGAGACGGATCTTCTCTTCGGACGCCGCATCGCAAAGACCTCCTTGCGGGTGGAGGCACTCGGCAGCGTGGATGAACTGAATTCGGCGCTCGGACTTGCCCGCGCCTCGGGCCTTTCGGAAAGCGCGGTGCTGTTGGTCGACAAGCTTCAGGAAAGGCTCGTCGCATTGATGGGCCAGCTCGCCTGCCTCCCCGAGGACGAAGCGAAGTATGCCGGGAAAGGCTATGCCGCGATCCGCTCCGAAGATCTGGAGTGGCTGGACGCAAACATCCTCCGGATCGAGTCCGAACACGGAACCAGCCGTGGGTGGTCGAGGCCCGGTGCCGAAGGCAGTCCCGGCCTGGCGGCGCTGCATCTTGCCTGTGCCATCGCGCGCCGGGCCGAGCGGGCAGTGCTGGTGCTGCATGAATCCGGTGAGCCCACCCCGGAGTTGGTGCGGCTCTTTTTCAACCGGCTCTCGGATTTTCTCTGGCTGCTGGCGCGCGGCGATTGAGCCGCTCAACGGCGGATCCAGCGTTCGTCCCACCACTCGCGGAACGTTTTCCGTGCCCGCTGAGCCTGTTCCGCCCTGTCGATGGTGGATGGCACGTCAGGCATGCAGTCGACGAGCCGCTCCTCGAGGTCGTAAAAGCCGAACTCGTCGGTGCGCTTGCTCAGCTCGATGTACAAGTGGTCGATCGGCATCCGGGGAACCAAGTGGTGCCGAAGGACGTATTCCGCCAGTTTCCTGGAAACCACGTAACCCCAACTGCCGACATTGGTGGGAGAGACCCGGTTGAACAGCGGGCCGGGTTCGATCAGCCGGTATGGGTCGAAAATTTCCGCCTTCATGTCGTGCAACTGCACGTGATCCGCTCCGGCCGGAAGGTGATCCCAGAGCGAGGAAAGCGAAAGGTTGGCCGACTCGCGTAGCACAAAGTCATCCTCCAGGATGATGGCGTAGTCCAATTCGTAGTCGCTGAGCCGCTGCAGCAGGCGGAGGTGGGAAAGATAACAGGCAACCTCTCCGTTCGATAGCGACCACGCGGAAGCAGGCACTTCCATCAGCTCTCGACGCAGCATCCGGCTGTCGAGCGCATCCACCAACTCGAACGCCAGACCGGTTGGACGGATCTGCGCCAGGGCATGCAGGCGACGTTGCCGTTCGCGAGCCAGGGAAAGGATGAAAATGCGGGAACGGATCGCCATGACTCGGAATGCGCACATTTTCCTCAAATCCGCCGGACACGCAAGTTCTCCGGGGTTGGCAAGCGCATGGGATCCTCCTACACCCGGTGCATGGATGAACTGACACGCGACCACGGACCGCAGCCTTTCGACGCCCTGATGGACCGCTGGAAGCTGACCAACCACCAACTCGTCGAGGCCTCGCCCGAGCAGTTGAACCACAAGCAGGTCCAGAAGGCTCGCAAGGGACGCCAGCTCACGCTGCACCTGATGCAGAAGCTCGCCCGTGCCCTGAATATCGCCATTTTCGGGCAATTGACCAAGCCACAGCAGGAGGTGTTCGTCGAATACATGCACCGCCATGTCTTCAACTACGCCAAGGGCTACGATCCCGCATGGCAAGACCCGAACGCCGCCCTGATCGAATCGCTCTGAGCCGATGATCAACGATCTGCTGCTCCAGGAAACCGAGCGTTTCTTCCACGACCAGATCCCGCTGACCCGGGCGATGGGCGTGACGGTGGCGGCCTACGACTCAAACGGCCTGGTCCTCACCGCGCCGCTCGACGCGAATCACAACCACCTGGGCACCGCCTTTGGCGGCAGCCTCAGCGCCATCGCCACCCTCGCGGGCTACGGACTTCTCTGGCTGGCGCTCGGCGACCGCAGTGCCCACATCGTCATCCGCTCCAGCCGCATCCGCTATCGGCATCCGGTGAGGACGGCGATCCACGCCATCGCGCGACCACCCACTCCGGATACCCTCGGGGCCTTCATCCGGAAATTTCAAGCCACCGGAAAAGCCGGCATCCGGCTGCAGGTGGAGATCGTCGAAAACGAGCGCGTCTGCGTGGAGTTCGACGGGCTTTTCGTGGCGATCCGTTAGGGACTATTTCAATGATCTCAAATCACTCCCAGAAAGCTTTGGAAATGAGGCTCGCGCTCGAAGCCGGACTCATCGAGCCAGAGGCGGTGATTGAATGGGCGGATCGGACGCTCGCCTGCTCCTCCAATTACGACGATCGGGTGGCGAACATCTCGCTTGCCACCGATTCATCTGAAAGCGAACTGCTTGAGCTGCTTGGAAAGTTCCCCGAACCAGAAAATGTCTGGACCTCATTGGAAGGCATTTTCCCAATCATGCACGCCAAGCTCATCGAACAGCCCTCACTCACACTTGATCTGATTCATTTCCTTTGGCGGTTTCACTTCAACCACTTGGAATCGAAGACAGCTTTACCCGCAAACATGGAGTTCATCCTCGATCTCATGTGCCTGCTTGATCCCTACGAGAGTGAAAATCTACCTGGCACGCCAATCCTTCAAGAAGCCACTAGCCAGTTGATGAGAAACGTCCGGTTATTTGCCATCAAGGATTGAACGCTGTCCGGATCGCCACCGCGATGTCTTCAGCGGCGTGGACCGGGATGGACGCACCGATTACCAACGGCTGCTCATCTTCGGCGACCTTGTCGCGGCCGTGGGAGCCCTTGACCAGTGACGCATCCAGCGGGATGACATCCATCAGACTACGGAAACCGAGTTTCTTCTTCAGCAGGAATTTCGCGATTTTGAGTTTCGGGAACTGGATCGTGGGATTGAGGAACAGTTCGACCGGATCGTATCCGGGCTTGCGGTGGATGTCGACGCAGCGGGCGTAGTCGGGGGCCTTCGCGTCGTCGTTCCAGAAGTAATAGGTGAACCACGCGTCCGGCTTTGAAATGGCGATCAGATCACCGGCGCGTTCGTGGTTCATCGTGCGGACCTCGTCAATGCCATCGGTCTTTTCGAGAAGTGAGCGCACGTCATCGAGCAAGGCCGGATCATTCACATAAACATGCGCCACCTGATGATCGGCGACGGCGAAAACCTTCGAGGCACCGCAATCCAAGGTCTCCAGCCCCAGTTCATCCTTGATTGTGATCCAGCCCTTTTCCCGAAACAATCGGTTGAGATGGATCGGCTTCGAAACAGCGGAGATGCCGTATTCGGAAACGATCATCACCTTGACGTTACGTGACTCGTAGTAGCCAACCAGATCCTCCACCACCGCGTCGATGGCGGCAACTTCAGACGGAATCGACGGATCATCCGGCCCGACCTTCTGCAGCGGATAGTCCAAGTGCGGCAGGTAAACGAGGCTCAGTGTCGGACTGAATCTCCGCTCGGTCCATTTCGCGGAGGCGGCGATCCATTCCGAACAGGGCAGCCCGGCATTCGGCCCCCAGAACGAGGGAAAGGGAAACGGCCCAAGCTCCGCCTTCACCTGCTCACGCAGCTCCATCGGATGCGTGTGGATGTCGAAGACCTTCCGTCCATCCGCCGGATACAGCGGTCGCGGCGTCATCGAGTAATCCGCGGTGGAATACATGTTGTACCACCAGAACAGCTTCGCGCAGGTGAAGCCCGGCACTTCACGTCGAAGCTGGTCCCAAACCTTTTCCCCGTGCACGAGGTGGTTGCTCTGCTTCCAGAACCGCACCTCGGCGGACTCGCGGTCATACCAACCGTTCGCCACCGCACCGTGCTGATCCGGTGGAGTGCCGGTGACCATCGACGACTGCGCCGTGCAGGTCACCGCCGGAAACGCGGGCCGGAACGTTTGCAAACCCTGCGTCTCCGCGAACTCCCGCAGAAATGGGGCGTGTGGCAGGAGCGATCGGGAAAGTCCGACGACGTTGATGACGGCGAGGCGGGTCATGGGGTCTCAAACCGATGGGCACGGACGTTCATGGTCGAATCCAACTTCTTCCATCCGTGTGAATTCGTGTTCATCCGTGGTTTCAATCCTTCAATCCAGTCAACTGCCGCGCTGCCTGCAGCGTGTTCTTCATCAGCATCGCGATCGTCATCGGACCGACTCCACCGGGCACCGGGGTGATGGCGGAGCATTTGTGGAAAACATCGGCGAAGTCGACGTCACCGGTCAGGCGGTAGCCGGATTTCTTGGAGGCATCGTCGACGCGGTTGATGCCGACATCAATCACCACCGCGCCGGGTTTGACCCAGTCGGCCTTCACCATGTCGGGCCGACCCACGGCGGCCACGACGATGTCGGCCCGGCGGCAAATGGCGGGCAAATCCTTCGAACGTGAGTGGGCGATGGTCACTGTGGCATTGGAATTTTTCGCCACGAGCAGCATCGCCATTGGCTTACCCACGATCATTGAACGGCCGATCACTACTGCTTCCGCGCCATTGGTTTCCACTCCGGCGGCAGCGAGCAGGCGCATGCAGCCGGCCGGTGTGCACGGCACGAAACCGGAGGAATCCTCCAGCACCAGCTTGGCGACATTTTCCGGATGAAAGCCATCGACATCCTTGCGCGGATCGATGGCGCGGATCACCGCCTCCTCGTCGATGTGCTTCGGCGGCGGAGACTGGACCAGGATGCCGTGGATCAGCGGATCGGCATTGAGCTCCTGCACGACGGCGATGAGTTCCGCCTGGGTGGTCTCCGCCGGCAACGTGATCTTCTTCGAATGCAGGCCGAGCTCCTGGCAAGTGCGGTCCTTGGCACCGACGTAGACTTTTGAAGCGGGATCCTCGCCGACCAGCACCACGGCCAGACCGGGGGTGATGCCCTTGGCTTTGAGGGCGGCGGTTTCGGCGCGGACTTCGTCGAGAACGGCGGCGGCGACGGCCTTGCCGTCAATGATCTGGGAGTGGCTCATGGAATGGATTCGGAAAATGGATCGGCGACTCCGGCGCGGAGGATCGATTCGATTCGGACGCGCTCGGATTCGAAAGCATCGTCGGAAAGCCCGGGCTCGACCGCAAGCGCCTCGTCAAAGATCACGCGAACGTGGCTGAACGGCACCGGAAGGATGAAGCGGTCCCAAGATTTCAAGCGCCAGCATGCAGACGGCTCGACGTGGATCGGAATGAACGGCACCCCGGCCGACTGGGCCAGCTTCACCGCTCCGGCCTGAAGGTGATACTTCGGTCCACGCGGGCCATCTGGCGTGATGCAGACATCGACGCCTTCCTGAAGCGCGCGCTTCAAGCCGACCAGAGCCGCCACCGCGCGACGGGACGAGGAGCCCCTCACGGCTCCAACGCCGAAGACCTGCATCGCATGGGCCAGCGCCGATCCATCGTGGCTGGCACTGGTGAGCACGACCACCTGGCGGCGGCCCTTCGTCAGCTTTCTCCAGGCCATCGGCACCATGAACAGCCGATTGTGCCAGAGCGCGAAGACCATCGGCTGCCCAAGATGCTCATCGCGGCATATCCCGTGGCGATCGACGATCTCGTAGCGCAGAGTCGAACTCCAGATCCGCATCAACCAACCCGCCACTTTGCCCAGGGCGCGGGATTTCCGGCTGTCGCGGATGGCATTTCGGGGTTCGTCGGCCATGGGCTGTTAGAGAAAACCGGCCGGGTGCAGGGTATCGACCAGGTACTGCTGGCGGGACATCAGTTGCTGATAAAGTTCGTGACGCTCCGGGTCCGGCTCGCAACGACCTTCCGGCTCCGACGAAACGAGGTAGCTCGCGATTTCCTCGAAGCCGAGCGACTCTCCGCTTTGTCTGAAAAACGCGACTGCCGCCTGCATCGCGGCCCCCACGGCGGCTCCCTGCGCACTGCCCACCGGCACCACCGGCACGCCGAACACATCGGCCAGGAGCTGTCGCGTCGTCGGGCTCGCAGCTCCAGAGCCCAACAGGCGGATTTCGGCAGGTTCGAAGCCGAGATCGCCGAGACGGCTGATCCCGTAACCCAGCCCGAGCGCCACGCCCTCCGCCGCCGCGCGGGCGAAGTGGGAGGGGATGAAATTTTCCAGTGTCATGCCGTGCAGCACACCGCAACCTTCCGGCAGGCGCGGCACGGTTTCGCCGGTGAGATACGGCAGGAAAAGTAGTCCATCCGCCCCCGGCGGAGCAGCGGCCACAGCGGCTTCGAACTGCTCCTGCGTCCATCCGTAGTGGCGGCGCACCAGCTCGATCGCAGCCACGGCATTGGCGGTCGAGGCCAGGCCCATCCAGCCGCCGGTCGCATTGCAGAGCGCGGAAATTTCCCCTCTCAGGTCGATCACGGGCGCATCACTGACTCCAACGATCGTGCCGGACGAACCCAGTTCCACCGCCACCGTTCCAGAAGAAACACAACCTGCCGCGAGGGCTGCGAGCATGGGTGCGGCACTGCCCGCCCCGACCTGGACCTGCTCGGAAAGCCCCCAGGCTTGGGCCAGTGCCGGACGCAGCAGCCCGCGCGGTTCCAGCGGGGAGGCCAGTGGCGGCAGACGGCTCATCAAGGAGGGGTCGATCGCATTGACCAGCTCCACCGACCAGCAGCGTTTCCGGACATCGAAAAGCCCGGTAGCCGAAGCCGTGCCGGGTTCCGTGGCGCGCTCGCCGGTAAGCCAGTAGGCCATGAAATCCTGCGCCGAAAGGAAGGAGGTGATTCGTTGGAAATGATACGGCTCGTGCTGCTTAAGCCAGAGGATCTCCGCCGCCAGCGAGTCCGGCCCGGAGGCCTGGCCGATGAGTTCCAGCAAGCCCGGTGCTCCACCGAAAACGCGGGCGATTTCCTCGGACTGGCGTCGCGCGGAAAGATCCCCCGCCAACTTCACCGGACGCACGATCCGGCTCGATTCATCCAGCCCCACGGTTCCGCGCAGCGGCCCGGCGATCCCGATGGCCGCGACGCGGCTCCGATGCTCCCCCAGCGCCGCGAGGCACTCGTTGACCGCGCGGTTCACCGCCTCGATCCACACCGCCGGGTCCTGCTCGCGATATCCCGGTGGCAGGCCCTCGATCCAGCCGTGCGCGGCGGATGCCTCCGCAGAAACCTCCGCCGATTCAAGATCCAGCGCCACCACGCGGGTGCCGGCCGGACTGATCTCGATTCCCAGGAAATGCATGGCGGAAGGAAAGGTTCAACCGCGGCCGCCGCTCAGCGACCTTGGTGACCCCATGGTCCGCCGCAGGCCGAACTTTGACAAGCACGCGCTGGGGATTCGGTGGAATCAGTCCGCTCTGCGCTTTTCACGAGAGCTGAAAACAAAGGGCCGGTGAAGATTTCCAGCAGCACATGGGTGCGGCTCAAGCCAGGTCCATGGCTGTGGAATGTTTGAGGGGAATTTTCTTCGATCACCTCACCACTTCCGTCCCGACTCCCCCGTCGGTGAAGATTTCCAGCAGCAGGGCGTGGGGCTGGCGGCCGTCGACGAAGTGGACTTTGCGGACGCCGGCATTGAGGGCGTCCACGGCGCTGCGGATCTTCGGGATCATGCCGCCGGAAATGGTGCCGTCGGCGATCATGGCGTCGGCCTCGGAGCGGGTGACGGACTTGATCAACGTGGAGGGATCGGAGGGATCCTTCATCAGGCCGGGGACATCGGAAAGGTAGACCAGCTTCGCCACGCGCAGTTCCTTCGCCAACGCGGCGGCGGCGAGGTCGGCGTTGATGTTGAGCGGCTTTCCAGTGGAGAGTTCGGCGGCGAGCGGGGAAATGACCGGCACGATGCCGACCTTGTGCGCGGCCTCCATCTGGCCGAGCTGGCAGCCGACGACCTCCCCGACGCGGCCAATGTCCACGCGGTTGCCCTCGGCATCGGTACCCTTGGTTTTTTCGCCGAGAAAGACATCGGTGCCGGGGATGCCGACGGCCTTGCCGTTGAAATCGCGAATCATCCGGACCAGGCCGGGATTGATCTCATCGGTCAGCACGCGCTCGACGATGTCGATGGCCTCCTCGGTGGTGACGCGGAAGCCGCCGACAAACTTCGCCTCCAGTCCGGCGTCCTTCATCGCGGCGGAGATCGCCTTGCCGCCGCCGGGGACGACGATCGGGTTGATGCCGGCGACCTCGAGAAAAACGATGTCGCGCATGACCATGGCGACCAGCTCGGGGTCCTCCATCGCGGAGCCGCCCATCTTGATGAGGAAGGTCTTGCCACGGAAGGCCTGGAGGTAGGGCAGGGCTTCGATCAGGGCGTCGGCTTTGTCGATCGGGTGCTGGAGGCTCATGGGAAGAATTGGGGATTGCGGATTGCGGATTTCGAAGACGCGCTCACTCGGGCTCCGGGGACTTGGGAGTTTTTTTCGCGGCTTTCCTGGTGGTCTTTTTCGGCGCCTTTTCCGCAGGTGGCTTTTCGCTGGCGGCAGCGGTTTTCTTGGCGGCCTTTTTAGCGGGTGTGGCTTTTTTTGCCACCTTCTTGACGGGTTTTTCGGCGACGGGTTCCTCCACCACGGTCACGATTTTTTTCGGGGCTTTTTTCGCCACCTTCTTGGCTGGAACGCCTTTCGGTTTCCGGATCGGAGCCGCTTCGACGGAAGGTTCCTCGATGATGGCTAGCGGGACTGGTTCGGGTGGGGCTTCCGGAACGATCACCGGCTCCACAATGGACTCCGCTACCGGTGCTGTGGCTTTCTTCGGCCACACCACAAGATAAGAGACGGCGATGGCGCAGAGCGAGGGATACATCGGCAGCCACAGAGAGGCCAGGGCGAGTCCGGAAAGTTGGGCGATCAGAACCAAGGCAGCGACCGACCCGAAGATCAACCGAAGCCGGAACACACTGGAGGGCACAAGGGCGGCGAGCCCCAGGGCCAGTAACAGGATCATCGCTGATTCTTCCGGATCAGACATCCGCGGGAACGCCTTCGCCTGTGTCAGACCGGTCTCACTGCTGATCGAGGTGATGGCGTCCGCGATCGATTCCGAGAAGCGCTTTGTCTCGGCATCCGCCGTGGTGCGGTCGTCACGCAATAGAGCAGTGCCGCTGGATTCGAGCTCGGCGGCATCGATGACGATCTTCGCTGGAACAACCTTCGCCGAGAACCGGACGACCGGTGAGGATAGGTGCCCGCCAGAGTCGATGGGGACGACCGGCCCACCGGGACCGAGCTTCATGTACGAGCCGAGCCGTACTTCGATCTGATCCGCCGCTTGTCCGGATTCCGCGAGAGCGGCGATCACCGGGAAACTGAATACAATCCGGTCCTTCCACCGAGCCAGCAGGGCGGGAGGCCCGGGCTCTGATTCGAGGATTGAAAAGCCCGCAAGCGTCTTTCCCGAGCCAAGAAACGTCCCGGGAAGGGCGAGGCGGTTCGCCTGTGGAAGAGCCGTCACATCCCCCTTCACCCGCGACACCGGAATCGAGGCGAGCAGGAACGGCAGCGGCAGATCTTCGGCAACTGCGCCGCGCGTCAGTGGCGCGGCGGTGACAGCCGAGTCGAAGTCTGCCAGCCTCGCATCCACGGCCGTCAGCGCGATCGGGTCCGACTCATCCCACGCCATCACGGCCGGGATCGCCACGCGCCGCATGCCTAGCCGTTTCAGGTTCCTCAAGATCACCGCATAGTCGACAGCAGAAGGAGGAGAACTCTGGAAAACACCATCCAGATCATCGCCAATGGAGATCACGGTTGGCGCGGCACGGCGATTTCCTGAAGCACTCGCGGTGAGCATGCGCAGGGTCCACGGCTGTTCATGACTGCCGTTTCCGGAAACAAAGAATGGCGGGTTCGCAAAGGATCGGATCGTGGCCTCGAAGACCGCGCGGTCAAACTCGACAAAGCCGGAAAACACCGGCACGAGTTTCCACACGGCTAGTCCAACAGCCGCCGCCGTGACCAGCACACGCAGACGACGTTGAAGGGAATTCGCCACGGGAAATGATGGGGATCAGGAAGCCTTCGCCGCCTTGAGGATAGGGGCCAACGGCTCCTGAAGTGCGGTGCCTTCCACGACTCCTTCCAGCAGCCCCGCAGCAGTCGCGATGTGGGGGCGATACCATTCATCGCCGCGCCTTTTCAGGATGTTGCCGTATGCTCCAAGCGCCTGCATCAGGCGCTGCGCGGCGCACTCGCGGAAGATCGAGTCCTCCGGGCGCTCATCGGCGATCTCCTCCCAGATTTTCAGGAGGCGCTCACGCTCCTCCTCGGAGTGCGCGAGGTAGGGATCGTAGATCAGTGAAGCGAGATCGTATTCCTGTCGTCCGCGACGCAGGCCCTGGAAGTCGATCATCCACGCCTCGCCATCCTTGAGCAGAAGGTTCTGCGATTGAAAATCGCGGTGCACGAGATGGCGCGCGCCGGTGCCGAGACGCTCGGCGAGCGAGAGGAAGGCCGGATCGTTTCGCAGCGGCTCGGCATCCATTCCGAGATAACCTTCCACGAGATGCTCGAAAAAGTATTCCTGCTCCCAGCGGTAAAGCGCGGCATCGAAGGGCGGCATGAGTTCGAAGTCCTTCGGCGGCTTCTGGTAAAACAGGCGGTCGATCTGCGTCAGCGCGGAGCGGTAATACGGCTCCCGCTCCTCGAAGGGTCGGTCCTTGAGCGAAAGCAGATCCTTGTCACCGAGATCCTCAACGAGGGCGACGTGGCGCTTCGAGTTGTCGTGCAGGATTTCCGGCACCCGGATGCGCGCCTTTTTCAGGAACAGGGCGACGGGGACAAAGTTGGCGCTGTCGGGACGTTCGTCGGTCCAGTGGACGCCGATGAAGGGCACGTGTCCCGGAGTTTTCACCCGGACGATGGTGCGGCCGGACGCTCCGCGCTTGATCGGTTCCATGGTCACGGAAACGGTCGGGAGCACGCCAAGATACTGGCGGGCGGTGGCGAGGATCGAGTCAGTCGGCATGAGGGAAAGCCGGAGACTGAAGGCCCCAAGCGAAAGACGCAAGCCGGAGAAAGGCGTCGAAAGTCTGAAAGTCAAAGGTCCAAGGTCTTCTGACTTTAGGACTTTCGACTTTCAGGCCTTTGACTCTCCGATCTTTTCCTCGACGAGCTTGAAGCGGATGTCGAAGTGACCCTGGCTGTGCTTCTGGCAGCAGTTGTAGCAGGCCACCATGCGACGGATCTTCTTCACGCGGCGGAAGCTTTCGAAGCACCACGGGCAACTGTAGACATACTTTCGCTGCATCCGTTTCCGTTTGAAAGGGAGCGTGTGGTAGGGCTGCTCGTTGGGAATGCCGAGCTCGGCGCAGGCGGCCTGCCATTCGGGGCCATGCGGCTCGATCCTGCGGCGGCCGCAACGTTCGTAGGCGACGAGGTGGGCGAGTTCATGACGGATCGTCCGCCACAATTCCTCGGGTGCGACTTCCTTGAGCTTCGGGTTCAGCTCAATCGCCCGGTCCGGCCACCACGCACGACCGGCAGTGGTCTGCATGCGGGCGTTCCAGGAAACCCGGACCTTGCGGGCAAGTTCCGGCAGGCCGAGGGAATTCGCCGTTTCCACACACCACACGGTGAGGCCGGTGTCATGGCCCAGAATCGAGCGCGGACCGGGCTTCTGGGACGGTTTGACAGCCTGCCACGCGTTCCAACGGAACTCGATTTGGCGCAACCATGAACCCATGAAAGGTTCGCTATCACAACGTTCCGTGGCTGGCAACGAGAGTCGTGAAAAAACGCGGGAGTCTCCCAAATTCGAGCGCTCATGGCAGGGTGGTGCCATCTGGGATCGTGAACATCTTCAGACGGGAACTGCTCCCGCGCTCCAGCACCACGGCTGATTTTGGCAGACCCAGCGTCTCGGCCAGAAACTCGCGGACCGCGGCATTGGCCTTACCCTCGACGGGTGGGGCGGCGATCCTGACCTTGAGGACCAAGCCCGATCTGGGATCGTTCTCCCAGCCCATCACCTCGCTGGTCCGGGCGTTTGGGACAATGCTGACGAAGAGTTTCATCGCCGGAGAATCCGCGAACCTTCAGCCGATGCCAGTTTGGAGTTTCGCCCCGGCCTGAAACGATTAGTTTCCGCCCCGTCATGGAGTCATCCGATCAACCAACGCGGGGCGGCTGGCGCTCATTCTGGGCACTGGTGGCCATGCAGATCGCGCAGGCCTTCAATGTGAACGCCGCGAAGTTCATCCTGATGGCGCTGGGCGCGTGGCTGATCGAACGACACATGGCGCCCAAGGGAGTCGAGCATCTGGTGACCGTGATGCTCGTGCTGCCATACGTGATTTTCGCCCCGACCTGCGGCTGGTTCTCCGACCGCTTCGCGAAAAGCTCGGTGATCCAGTGGACCTCATGGCTTCAGATCGTGGCCCTGGCCTTTACCGGCTGGTCGATTCATGCCGGTCACCTGATGTGGGCGATCGGCGGCTTTTTCCTGATCTCCACCCAGGCTGCGCTGCTCAGCCCCTCCAAGGTCGGCGTGGTGAAGGAACTCGTCGGCGGATCGAAGCTCGGCTTCGCCAGCGGAGTGATGGAAGGCACCGTGATTCTCGCGATCCTCGCCGGACAAATCATCGGCGGCACGTGGTTCGATGCCCGGCTCGGCCCGGATGTCGGCGGCTATGAGGCGGCGATCACCCCATTCTACTGGCTGCTGCTGATCGCTGCGATCTCGGTCGGCCTCAGCTACCTGATCAAGCCTTCGACGAAACATCCCGGCGTACCATGGTCGATCAAGCTCGCCACCAGCCACGTCAGCGACCTGCGGGAACTTTTCTCATCCACCCAGCTCAAGCTCTGCGGACTCGGGGTGGCCTTCTTCTGGGGCTTCGGCGGCTTCATCGCGCTGATCGTCCTGCAGGTCGCCGAGACCCTTCACGGCGGCGGCGGAAAGGGCACCGGCACCACCTTCGCGCATCTCTGGACCATGGCGGTCATCGGTATCGCCATCGGCAGCGTCGGCGCCGGACTGATCAGCAGGAAGCGCATCGAAATGGGGCTCGCGCCTCTCGGCGGTCTGGTGATGACGGCCGGCACGATCGCGCTGGCCTTGTGCCCACTCAATTCGATCTGGCAGATGCTCATGCTGATCATCGCCGGTGCCGGTGGTGCGGTGTTCCTCGTGCCGCTTCAGGCGATCCTCCAGGACGCCCCCGAAGAACATCGCCGCGGCACGGTGCTTTCGGCCTCCGGCTTGCTGAACAACCTCTCCGGCATCGGCTTCACCGCCCTGCAGTTCGGGCTGAAATACACCGGCGTCTCGATCGGCCTTCAGTTCGCCATCCTCGCGATCCTGACCTCGTTTGTCACCTGGATCGCCCTCCGACACCTCATCGTGGACCTGATCCGGCTGATCGGGCTGGCCGTGATCCGCACGATCTACCGCATCAAGGTTTCAGGCACCTTGAATGTCCCCGAAGAAGGAGGCGTGCTGCTGCTGCCGAACCACGTCACCTTTGCCGATGCCTTTTATCTAACAGCCGCCTGTCCGCGACGTGTTCGTTTCGTGATGGATGAGACCTTCATCGCCAGCTTCTGGATCCGCCGCTTCACGGAAATCTTCAATACGGTGACCATCGCCCGCAACAATCCACGTGAGGCGATCCGGGCGACCGTCGAAGCCTTGAAGGAAGGTCACGTCGTCTGCCTTTTCCCGGAAGGCCAGATCACCCGCACCGGCACGCTCATCGCGCTCGAGCGGGGCTTCGAACTGATCTCCAGACGCGCCAACTGCCCGCTGATTCCTGTGTGGGTCGATGGCTCCTGGGGCTCGATCTTTTCCTATGAACGCGGGCCGGGTTTCAAAAAGCGCCCCTACCATCTCCCCCATCCGCTCAGCATCAGCTTCGGCGAGCCCATGCAGGTTGAAAATGCCAGTCTCGAAACACTCCGGCACGCGATGCACAAGACCGCCGCCGCCGCGATGACCGCACGCTTTTCAGACGGGATAACCTCCGCCGCCGCGATCAATGCCCACCAGCTCGGACAAGTCAGCGCGCTGCCTCGCAGGCAGACATTTCACTCGCTGGAGCAAGACACGCTCATCGACGAGTTGAAGCCGGTGCTCACAGCCTTCGGCGATGAGTTTGGATCGTGGCTCCAACGTCATCCAGCCATCGACGAGACCGAGGTCATCTGGGTCGGAGGCCGCGCGCTTCGTGAAGCCCTCCGCAACTCCAATGGCCACACGATCTCCTTCCATGACTTCAGCCCGGAGTCGACGACGCCATTGGAAATTCCCGGCGTCCAGCACCTGCCGGGCTTGGCCGTCAATGGTCTGATCGTTGCCGTGTCGATGCCAAATCCTACCCATCAGGACGACGCGCCGATCCAGCTCGGCACGAAGCCCGGCACTTGGGGAAAACTCCTGCCCGGCTTCCACTTGATCGCAGACGAAACCGGCCAACTCCGCCTTCACGGCCCCGCTGTCCCGGAGGAAGGACTGCCGTTGCCACATGGAACCACCCTGGACGAGGAGGGCTTCCTTGTCGCCACCGCTTCTGCATCATGAAGTGGATCGACCGCCTTGCCGCCACCATCCTGATCGATCTGAAGGATGAATCCGCCAGCCTCGGCAAGGGCTCCATTTCCTCACGCGTCCTCCGTGAAATCAGTGAAATCATCGCCCAGCAGCCCGGACTCCGAGGCTACCTCTGGATTGAAACAAGTGGCCGCTGGAAGTTCTCAAGCTCCATCCCCGAACCGATCCAACAACGCATCCGCAATGTCCTCGCCAGCTTGTGATGCTGCACCCGTTCTGTTTAGCATTTAGTGCTTCGAATTTAGTGCTTACCCCAAGATGCCGACCGCACGCGTCCTGATCGACGGCCCCTCCGAGCTCGTCTTCGACTACGCCATCCCCGCCGGACTGAATGTCCAGGCCGTTTGCCGCGTGCGCATCCCGCTGCGCCGGAAATCCTCCACCGGCACCGTGCTTTCAGTCGAGGAAGGACCACCTGG